>JBPYFB010000480.1:0-2987 GCA_051986465.1 Rugosimonospora sp. | reverse complement strand
TGCTTCTCGAGGTTGGCGACGACGGTGTACAGGGAGCCCCAGTTGATCTTCAGGTCACGGTCCTTGCCGCGGCTCTTGAGTACGGAGACCAGCTCGTACGGGTGCATCGGCTGCTCGGCCAGGTTGGCCAGCACGGTCAACGCAAGCAGGTTGCCCACCTTGCGCCGCTTCGGCATCGCCGGTCGGGCCATCGCAGCTCGCCCCCAAGAACGTTCGCTCGCATCCGTATACTCGTCTACGAGCATACGGATGCGAGTAGCCGCCCGCAAGCGCGAACCTAGCTGAGGAAGCCCGAACCTAGCTGAGGAAGCGCGAACCTAGCTGAGGTTCGCGAACCTAGCTGAGGTTCGCGAAGTGCCCGAGGATGGTGTCGGCCACCAGATCGGGCGCGCGCAGCGTCGGGAAGTGGTCCACGCCGGGCATCCGTACCAGCCGGCAGCCGGGTATCCGCGCCACCGCCTCCTCGTTGCTGACGACCAGCGCCGCGCGGTCCAGGTCGCCGACCATCAGCACCGTCGGTACGGACACCTCGCCCAGCCGGTCGAAGGTCGGCTCGGCGGGTTGCTGGTACCGCTCCTCGTTCGGCCAGGCGGGAACGGCCGAGCGCAACTGCGCCAGTACCGCCTCGCTGGCTCCCGCGGCGCCCCATTCGCGCAGCGCGAACGCGACCCACGCCGCCTCGTCACCGTCCTGCTGCAGCGCCTCGAACTCGGCGTCGACCTCCGGCTCGTCCGGCCACGGATAGCCGGACAGGCCGGGGCACAGCACCACCAGGCCGGTGACCCGGTGCGGCTGGGCGAGCGCGAAGCCGAGCGCGGTATCGCCACCCATGCTCGTCCCGACCACGTGGGCCCGCCCCACCTGCCGGTGCTCCAGCACCGCGAGCAGGTCGTCGAGGAGCCGGTACGGTGCGGTGGAAGGCTGGGAGCGGCCGTGCCCGCGCACGTCGTACCGGATCACCCGGTACCGCTCGGCGAGCCGGGGCAGTACGGGCTCCCAGATCGTGGAGTCGCCGACGCCCGGATGGAGCAGAACGAGCGGCGGCGCACCGGAATCGGCCACGCCACCGGTGTCGTCCACCCAGAGCTCGCTGCCATCGACAGGTACCGAATACTCCACGGCTCCCACCGTACCGGCGCGACGAGCCGTACCGGCGCGACCAGCCGGTGCCACCGTGCGAGCATGTACCAGGGGGTGCGCGATGGATGAATTCGACGTCGTGGTGATCGGTGCCGGGCCGGCCGGCGAGATCGCGGCAGGGCGTTGCGCCGACGGCGGTATGACCGTGGCGGTCGTGGAGAGCGACCTGGTGGGCGGGGAATGCTCCTACTGGGGCTGCATTCCGAGCAAGACCCTGATCCGGCCCGGCAGCGTGCTCGCCGCCGCCCGCCGGGTGCCGGGCGCCGCGCAGGCGGTCACCGGCGCGCTCGACGTCTCGGCCGCGCTGGCCCGGCGCGACTACATGGTCGGCTCGTGGAACGACCAGAGCCAGGTGCCCTGGCTCACGGACAAGGGGATCACGCTGGTGCGGGGCGTCGGCCGGCTGGCGGGTGCGCGGCGGGTCGCCGTCGAAACCCGCGACGGAACGGTACGGGAGCTCGCCGCCCGCACCGCGGTGGTGCTCGCCACCGGTACCCGGGCCGCGGTGCCGCCCATCGATGGATTGCGGGACGCCCGCCCCTGGGACAACCACGACGCCACGGCGGCCAAGGAGATACCCCGGCGGCTGCTCGTGCTCGGCGGCGGGGCGGTCGGCTCGGAGCTGGCTCAGGCGTTCCGCCGGCTGGGCAGCGCCGAGGTCACCGTCATCGAGGCGGGGCCGCGCCTGCTGTCGCACGAGGAGCCGTTCGCGGGCGAGCAGGTGAAGGCGGCCTTCGAGGCGGAGGGGATCACGGTACTGACCGGGGTGCGCCTCACCGCGGCGCACCGGCGCGACGGCGGCGGTCCGGTCGAGGCCACCCTCGGCGACGGGCGGCGCATCGAGGCGGACGAGATCCTGGTGGCGGTGGGCCGCAAGCCGTCCACCGGCGACCTCGGGCTGGATACGGTGGGCCTGACCCCCGGCCGGTACGTCGAGGTGGACGAGCGGTTGCGCGCGGTGGGCGTACCGGACGCGTGGCTGTACGCGGTCGGCGACTGCAACGGGCTCGCGCTGCTCACGCACATGGGCAAGTACCAGGGGCGGATCGCGGGCGACGTGATCCTCGGCAAGGAGGCGGTCGACCGGTCCAGCCGGGACGCGATACCCCGCGTCACCTTCACGGATCCGCAGGTATCCGCGGTCGGCCTCACCGAGCACCAGGCGCGCGAGCGCGGGATGCCGGTACGGGTGGTCAGCTACGGCACCGGTGAGGTCGCCGGCGCCTACGTCGAGGGCGAGGGCATCTCCGGCACCAGCGCGCTGGTTGTCGATACCGATCGGGAGGTGCTCGTCGGCGCCACGTTCACCGGTCCGGACACGCAGGAGCTGCTGCACTCGGCGACGGTCGCGGTCGCCGGCGCGGTACCGCTGTCCGCGCTGTGGCACGCCGTACCGTGCTTCCCGACCGTGAGCGAAGTCTGGCTGCGCCTGCTGGAGACGTACGGCCTGTAGCGGCGCAGCAGCAACAGCGCGGCGCCCGCGAGCACGACGGCACCCAGCACCATCAACAGTCCATTGAGGACAGGGCGTAGCGGCGCGGCGGAGACCACGGCGCCACTGCGCCCGGTGTCGGCCGGCGGTACCGGCCAGCGGTGCGCGTCGGTCACCGGCGGCAGCCCCGTGCGCATCACCGTCACCGCGACCCGCCAGTCCCCCACCGTACGGATGTCGTCGACAGTCACCGCCCAGCCGTCGGCGGTACGCGTGACAGGGTGCACCTTGAGCGTGCCGTCCGGCCCGGAGAGCAGGAGCGAGACGCCAGTGACCGGGCCGGGTGCCGGCCGCCTGGTGTCGCTGACCGCGATCGTCACCACGTTGCGCCCGGGCCGGTTGGGCCGGATGGTGA
>JBPYFB010000479.1:0-5053 GCA_051986465.1 Rugosimonospora sp. | reverse complement strand
CTCGACGACCAGTTGCGTCCTGGCTTCGATCGCTACGCTCCGTACCGGACGACGGTGCGCCAGGTAGACAAGCCGGCGTACGTGTTCCCGGTGGGCACCCCGGCCGACGAGGCCTTTGTCCAGCGCGCCTCGGCCACCGGGACGGGCTATACCGCCTTCGAAGCCGGCGGGTACCACATCTACCGCGCCGACCGCCCGTTGCCCGAGTAGGTCCCCCCACGCCGGCGCAACCTTTTGCCCCGCCGCCGGGTGATGAAGGTGAAGGGGGTGGCGGGGTGGTCGACGCCGACACGTTCGACGAGTTCTACCGCAGCACCCGGCAGCGGGTGCTGGCGTACCTCTACGCCGCCTGCGGCGACCTCGCCGAGGCGCAGGACGCCGCGCAGGAGGCCTACGCCCGTGCCTGGCAACGCTGGTCGCGACTGCGCGGGTACGCCGATCCCGAGTCGTGGATCCGTGTCGTGGGCTGGCGCGTGCTGGCCAACCGCTGGCGCAAGCTGCGGGCCGGCGCTCGCGCGTACCGGCGGCTCGGGCCGCTCCCGGACCAGCCCGAGCCGTCCGACGACACCGTTGTGCTGGTGGCCGCGCTGCGCCGGCTCCCCGTGGAGCAGCGCGTGGCGCTGGTGCTCTACCACATCGTCGAGCTGCCCTTGGCCGAGATCGCCATGGAAACCGGGGTACCGATCGGCACCGTGAAGGCGCGGCTGTCCCGTGGACGGCAGGCGCTCGCCGGGCTGCTCCCCGCCGCCGAGGAGTGGAGGACCGACCATGTCTGACCTGGATCGCATCGTCGGGCAGTTGCGGGAGGACGTCGCCCACCGCCGGTGGCCGGAGCCGGCCGAGATCCGCTCGCGGGGGGCGCGCCGCACCACCGGTCAGATCCTGGCCGGCGTGGCCGCCGCGGTGGCCGTCCTCGTCGCGGGGTCCGCCGGCGCCTTCGCGATAACCCACCGTACGGGCCACGGGATCCCACCGTCCGCCACGGTCGCTCCGTCGTCCTCGTCGTCTCCGTCGCCTTCGACGCCCGCACCGCAGAGCGCCCGACCGTCCACTGTGGAGCCAACAGTGCCGGGGTCGGGCGTCCTGCCCACCGGGTCCACTGTGGACGATCTGACCTTCGTGAGCCCCACCGTCGGCTGGTTGCTCGCGGCTACGCCGTGCCCGGCGGGTACCTGCCTGGCGATCGTGCACACCACCGACGGCGGACACACGTGGACCAGGCTGCCGGCGCCACCGTCCGACGTACCGGCGGACGTACCGGGCCTCGGTGCCCATCTGCGCTTCGCCAACGCCAGGATCGGCTACCTCTACTCGTCCTCGCCGCCCGCGTTCTACTCCACCAGTGACGGAGGCTCGACGTGGGTGGCGCAGCAGGGCCCCACCCACGCGATCGAGTTGGCCAACGGTACCGCGCTGCGGGTCACCAGTGCCGTGCCCGACTGCCAACCCGGCTGCTCGTTCCGGATCGTGCGCGCCCCGATCGGGAGCGACCAGTGGACGACGGTCAACACCCCCACGGCCTCGGGCGCGGTCCAACTGCTGCGTACCGGTCACCGCGCGTTCGCCGCGCTGTACGGCAATCAGGCCGGCGGCGTGAGCGCCCACGCACACCTGTTCACCTCGTCCGACGACGGTGCCACCTGGACCAGCCGCACCGACCCGTGCGGCACGAGGCAGGCTGCCGAGGCGGACGGCACCCGGATGGCCGTGGCGGACGACGGCTCGATGACGATGCTGTGCACCGTGCGCTCCGGTACCGGTGCGACGTTCGTGGTCACCTCGACCGACGGCGGCGCGAGCTTCGGACCGCAGCGACCCACCCCCGGCATGGGCCTGACCGTGGGCGCGGCCAGTGCCGGCACGCTGTTCGTGTCGAGTCTCGACGGCGCGACCCTGCACCTGTACCGCAGCGACGACGGCGGTACCAACTGGACGGTGGCGGCCACGGCGCCCGGACAGATCACACAGGGCGCGGTACCGAGCGGTGTGGCCGGGTTCCAGAACGCGCACGACGGTTGGTGGCTGCCCGGTCAGGGAACGGTCTTCGCCACAACCGACGCCGGGCGGACCTGGACTCCCTACGGGTTGTCGGGATGAGGCCGCGCGGATAGGCTGCGCCGACGCGGCCCCGCGGCGGGCTGAGCGCGGACGGGCTCAGCTTTCGGCGACGCGTCGCCCACCCCCGCTCGGCGATCTCAAGCGCTGATGGCCTGCTGCGTTCGCTTGTCGAGCTCCTCGGCGATGTGGTTCCATTCGTCGGCGAGGCGTCGGGCCACGTCGGCGAGGATGAAGGCGCAGTGCGTCGGGACATCGCCCGAGATCTTGCGCCACTCCTCGTAGTGGGCCGCCCGGGTCAGGACCCAACGCAGCACCGTGCGGCCGGACTCGTTGAAGCGCAGGGACGGATCACGCTGTAGGCCATACAGCATGGTTGCGAGCGCGTGCGGCCGCACGGTCCTCGCGACCGGTAGGTTGGTGTGATTCGTGCTCGCCGGCTTCCGAGCGCCCCGGACCTGCACCGGATCGATGCCGCACTGTATGCGGTTGCGGACGTCACGAGCGGTCGTGGGGGAGACACCGGCACTCTTGGCGATCTCTCGCAGGGATGCTTCGGGTTGGTTCTTGATGAACTCCGCGGCCTTCGCCCGGCCTTCGGTGTTGTCGACCGGACGGACCCGGCCGTCGCGGCCGACGCGTACCTTGGGCGCGTCCTGGTTGTCGCTCGCGGCCACGCACCGTCGGCGGATGGTCCCGACCGTGCGGGCGCCGAGTCCTACCGCGGCCGCGATGGACCGGTCGGACCACGTCGGGTTGTCCTGGATGATTCGTTCCGCGGCGGTCGTGCGGTCCGCCAGGGACAACGGTCGGCCATGGGCGATGTTGGCTTTGACCGCCAGGACGAATGCCTCTTGCGCGGAGCCTTCGAAGAACCGAACCTCGATCAGTTCGTCGCCACGGAGCATGGCGGCACCCAGTCGGTGCATGCCGTCGATGACTCGCATGGTGTCGCGGTGCACGATGACCGGCGGCAGTTTCGCGCCGGACTCCGCGAGCATCTTCGTGTGTTCGGCGTCCTCACCGTCGAGCCGTGGTGAGTCGGCTGGCAACAGCGCGCTGGTCGGCAGCCACTCGGTCTGGGTACCCGCCGCTGGCAGTTCTACGAGTTCGTTGCTGGAGCTGTCCTGGTCCGTGCACGTCGCGAACCGATCCAACCCGTCCTGGTCTGTCATCTGGCCCTCCCCGTTGTTTGTGCCAGCCGCCGGGACAGATCGGTCAGCACGACGGCCGTGCGGTGCTGGAAGAAGTAGTGGTCTCCGGCGATGGTCACGGTGTCCACGGTGGCGACGGTGTGCGCGGACCGTGGGCCCGCGGACTCGGTCAGGGTCTCCTCGTCCGTCACGTCCACGATCAGCTTGTCCACGTTGATGCCAGCGACGTCACAACGGACCGCGGTGAACGATGGACCGGGTCGGTCGGACATCGCGCCGGCGGCCTTCTGGCCCCGGCGGTAGCGCACCGCGACCCGGCACCCGAGGCCGACGAGGTGTCCGCTGAATGACGCATCAATTCCTCGGGTACCGCCGCTGGTGACGGCGATCGCTGATTCGGTCATTAGTCGTTCTCCACGGGCTCGGGCGATTTTCCGTCGAACAGTTAATCGGACGGCTGTCCGCCCGTCAGTAGGAAAAGCCTGGCGAAGTCCGGCCCTGGCAGCTTGATGCCAACCGGGTCACGGCGTGAGCGAAACGCAGTCGACGAAGCGCACGGTCGGAATCGCCGCCTCGACCGTCCGGCCGAGCTGATATCCGACCCCGAGCGCGTTGACGGTAAGCTCCCCGACAATAAAGACCACGGCGTGTGATTCGCGGCAACCGGGTTGGACCCACAAATGCTCCACGGCGATACCGCGTACTTCCGCGGCACGTTCAATGGCCTGGGTCAGGACCTCCTTGGACGGCGGCACCACGACGCCGACATGTGCAAAGGTCATCCTGATTCCACGCATGTCGCCACTCAGACACTTTGGGTGCGGGCTGGAGTCAACATAGAGGGTCCCCTCGCCGGCCACGACGCGGCATTAGGAAATGCACGAGGGCCGGATGCTGTACCGATATGGACCGCTCCATTGAAGCACCGGAACTGACGCGGCTGAGCGGGCCGAGTCGATCCAAATACTGCCATGGCAGTTCGTTGCCACCCGCCACGTGGGTCCGGCAGGCGCCGACCCGTCGGGAATCCGACCGGGCGGCGGCGCTGGGACTACGGCTCCGTGCCGAGGTCGGCCGCGTCGAGCCAGCCGTTGAGCAACGTGAAGGCACCCGCCTGGAAGCGGCTCTTGGCACCGAGCCGGCTCGTGAGGTTCGCGGTCATGCGACGCCCGGTCCGCACGGAGATGCCCAGCTTTCGCGCCACTGCCTCATCGGTGTAACCCTGCGCGAGCAGCTGCAACAGGACCCGTTCCTGGCCGGTCAGCTCCCCCTGCTGGTATTCGCGATCGCGGCCGAGCGGCCGGGCGCTGTCCCAAATCCGGTTGAACAGCGCCGACAGCGCCGCCACGATACCGGTCCCACGGACGACGACGGCTCCCGCGCTGGTGTCGCTCGGGTCTCTCGGCAGGATCGCGATCGACCGGTCGTAAATGATCATCCGAGGCGGGAGGATCGGCGTCGTCCTGACCTCGTCGCCCTGCTCGACCAGCCAGTTGGCGTACGCGGCCGACGCCCCGTCGTTCATGACGCTGTCCTGGAAGACGGTCTTCATGCGGATCCCCCGTCGCAGCACCGCCAGGTCGAGCGGCTTGCTCGCCTCGAGGTTCGCCTCGCTCTGCGGACCCCCGGGCGCGAAGCTGACGATCTCGGACTGGCACTCGCTGGCGAGCAGCTCGATCCGGCTGCGGATCGAGTCGATCCCGGTCAGCTCCTCGATCGCGGGATAGCGTTGCCGGTTCGCGTCGGCGTACTCCTCGGTCAACTGCTCGAGCGTCGTCTTGCACTCCAACAGCTGGTCCTGGCGTTGTCGCAGCTCCAGCTCCTGGAGCGACAGCAGTGCCGAC
>JBPYFB010000478.1:0-2730 GCA_051986465.1 Rugosimonospora sp. | reverse complement strand
TCGGCGAGTTCGGTCTGCGAGTGCACGGCGCGCGACCCGATCAGCTCGGCGATCCGCGCGTGCCGCGCGGTCCGCGTCAGCGGCGTGGTCATGCCCCGCCACCCGCGGCCGGCGTGGAGCGAGGGAGCGCAGCGACCGAGTCGGAGGGCCGGATACAGGGCGGCCTTCCGGGGGCATGACCCGCGCGCGCGGAGCGTGCGCCAGTTAGCTCAGTCATATGACACCCCTTTCGCCGGCCGGGAGGCGGTCCGCGGCCGGGATCAGGAACGCGGCGACGAGCAGCGCCGGTACCGCGGCGACCACCATCCGCAGGCCGGAGTCGCCGGCCACGACGAGCAGCGCGGCGAGGTACCCGACCAGGCAGCAGGCGGCGACCCGCAGCACCAGCGGGATCCGCTCGACGAAGCGGGCGTACCCGCCCAGCGCGGGGACCACCCGGTAGCGCAGCACGCCGAGCCCGACGAACATGGTGAAGACGATCGCGGCGCCGAACGTGGTGCGGACCAGCCCGACGAGCAGCAGGGTGTACGCGGCGGCGCGCAGCGGCACCGATACCGGCCAGGGCAGCGGCCGTGGCACGCGCCAGCGCACCGGCGGGCGCGGCGGCGTCGCCGGGCGATCGGCGGCGAGCCGGGTCAGCGCGGCGCGCACGGCGACCGCGAGCAGGGTGACCACCGCGATCCACACGCCGTCCTCGCGCAGCGCCGCGACCTCCTGCGGGTTCGGCGAGTTGCCCCAGAACGTCCACAAAGGACGGAGCAGCGGGGCGGCCGCCTGGCCCCAGAGGTAGGCCAGCACGGCCTGGGCGATCGCGGCGACCGTAAAGCCGATGCCGAAGCGGGCGGCGCCCGGCCGCATCAGCTCCCCGGTGCGCTGCCGCAGCCCGGCGGCGACCAGCGGCGCGACGACCACCAGTCCGGCGAGGATCAGATAGCTGTCCAGCCGGGACACGTCGGTGCGCAGGATGACGTCCGAGGCGGTCGCGCCCGAGTTCCCGGCCGTGGCGAGGTCGGCGAGTAGGTACCCGACCAGGGCGGCGAGGCCCAGCGCCGCGCCGAGCCCGGCCACCGCGGCGAAGGCCAGCACGACGAAGAGTGATGAGGAGAAGGCGGTACCGGGATGCAGCGCGCCCAGCAGCACCCCGAGCAGCAGCGCCGCCGGTGGCGCCACGATCGCCGCCACCGGCCACGCCAGCAGGTAGTCGCCATCGCGCAGAACCGCGCGCAGGGTCCGGGACAGCCGGCCGGCCGCATTGGGCAGCCGGCGCCACAGCAGCAGCGCGATCACCCGGTGAGCTTAACGAAACGGGCGCCGGCCGGTCGGCCAGCGCCCGATTCGTACCACCCGCTACCGCCCGCGAGCTCAGCTCGCGGGTACCACTTCCCACGTGGGGTTGTCGCCGTGCTGCTGCGTCCAGAACAGGCGCCACCCGTCCGCGAACGGCTGGGGCAGCTTCGCGCCGAGGATGCCGGAGATGCCCGGGTCGCCATCCGAGTAGTGGATGCCGGTGATCTCGTTGTCGCCCTCGTTCTGGAAGCCGTGCCCGGCCGCGCCGAGCATGTTGTCCTGCGTGGCCGCGGCGTCCCGCCCTTCGGCGAGGAACCGGATCGGCTGCGCGCCGGTCGCGTAGTTGATCCGGACGTCGTACAGGTACGCCGAGTCCAGGGCGTTGCGCTGGGCGTGCAGCCCGTCACCGGCGTCCTCGACGAACGCGACGTGGTCCTTGTCCAGGAAGGTGACGTTGTCCAGGCCGCTGTGCGCCTGGTCGCCCGCGTGGAACACGCTCAGCTTGCCGTGGTTGGCGCGCGGGTCGGCCTGTACCAGCTTGTAAATGGAGCCCCAGCCGCCGTAGCTGGCGTTGGCGGTACTGTTCGCGTTGGTGTCGCCGGTCGCGTCGAAGTAGAACTCGCCGAAGTTGGTACCGGGCCGGAACTGGCCGTTCTCCGGGCGCTTGAACGGCGTCGCACCGGCCGCCTTCGCCGCGGCGTTGGCGTCGAACGGCGCCCCGCTGGTGTCCACGTCGGTGTCGTGGACGGTGACCCAGGTGGTGTCGAACGTGGTGCCGTAGTTGCTCAGGTCCTTGCGGTCGTCGGTGAAGATGCCACCGGTCGGGTGGTCCGCGTCCACCGCCTGGAAGGTGATCGGGGTGTGCGTACGCGCCGAGAGCACCTGCAGCGCCTGGAGCTTGCCGCCCTTCTTGAGGTCGGACCTGTCGTTCGGGATGAACCGGTACACGAAGCTGTTGGGGTTGCGGGCGTTGGTGCCGGCCGGCGTGGTGCCGCCGACGTCCTCGACGACCCACAGGTTGCCCGCGGAGTCGTTCTGGATGCCCTCGTACCCGCCGCGCCCGAGCGCCGGGCTGATGTCCTCGACGGTCGCGTTGGTGTCCGGAGTGGACTGCATGACCGACGCGTTGCCGCCCGACTCGGTCGTGAACAGCAGCCGCTTCGCCCACGGGTCCCAGGTGGAGCCGTCGATCGTCGGGATCGCGGTGCCGTCGGCGAGCGTGTCCGCGATCAGCGTGACGCGGTGCGCCGCGTCGGCGTCCAGGTTGATCCGGGTGATCGAGCCGATCCCGGTCTCGTGGCCCTGGTACAGGAAGTGCGTGCCGTACCGGTAGTTCGGGTCGGCGCCGTGCAGCCCGCGCAGCCGCAGGTACGTGTTCTTGTCCGGCTCGGTCTTGTTCGCCTCGACGTTGTGCCCGGGCGCCTGGGTCACCGTCGGGTCGGG
>JBPYFB010000477.1:0-7010 GCA_051986465.1 Rugosimonospora sp. | reverse complement strand
GCCGACCCGCTGGTCGACGGCGACGGCGAGGCGGTGCTCACCGGGTGGTCCTGGGTGCTCGCCTTGACCTCGCGGAACGCGAGCTGGGCCGGGGCGACGAGCTTGCGCAACTGGTCCTCGTTCATGCCGCGGGCGACATTCACCACGATGTTGCTGTTGCCCTCGACGACGACCTCGGCCTCGGTGACGCCGCTCGCGTTCACCCGGTTCGCGATGATCTTCCTCGCCTGGTTCAGGCTCTCCGGCGTGGGCTTCTTGCCGCCCGCCTGGGTGGCGGCGGAGAGCGTCATGGTGGTACCACCACGCAGGTCCAAGCCGAGCTTGGGGTTGGGCTTCTTGTTGCCGGTGAAGAACACCAGCGCGTAGAGGCCAACGAGGATGATCGCGAGTACCAGAAAGTATCGCGAGACCTTGAACTGTCCGGTGGGTGCGGCCACGGTTATCCCGTCTTTGTGATTCGTATCGGTTGGTTCAGTCCTTGCGGCGCTCTATCACGGACTCCGCGCCGGTTACCCGGCCGTCCGCGGCCTGCGGGTTCGGGTGCTCAGTCTCGCCCTCCTCCGCCTCATCGGCGTCGACCTCGTCCTCGGGCTCGTCGTCCTCATGGGCCGCCTTGGTGACCGTACGCACGATCGCGCCGCGAGCGAACTTGACGACGACATCCTCGGCGACCTCCAGCAGGACCGAGCCGTCGGCCTCGTCGATCTCCACGATCTCGCCGTAGATGCCGCTGCTTGTCATGACCTCGTCACCCGGGCCCAGGGTTGCCTGCATGCTCTGCTGTTCGCGGGCGCGCCGCTGCTGGGGCCGGATCATCAGGAAGTACATCCCGGCGATGATGACAACAACAAAAAGCAGAGGCAGCGCGCTGCTGCCGCCTGATGAAGCTGCGAGTGGCACGTCATACCTTCCGATGGGACCTGCCGACGCGCCGGGCGCGCCCAGGCAGGTTTCAATGGCGTCCTGTTCGGACCGCGGGCGAGTCTAGCCGGTCAAGCCAGGATCACCGAAAGCGACGCAGATCACGTTCAGATTACGAGACACGGCTATGGCTCCACGCTGAACAGGTCGGGGGTGCCGCCGGCGCCCATGCCAAACGTACCATTTGGTGGGGTACGGCCGAGGTGGCGCCAGGCCGCGGCGGTCGCTACCCGACCACGGGGCGTGCGCGCGAGCAGGCCGGCGCGCACCAAAAAGGGCTCGCACACCTCCTCGACGGTGTCCGGCTGCTCCCCCACCGCGACGGCGAGGGTGGACAACCCCACCGGGCCGCCGCCGAAGCTTTCCACGAGCGCGGTCAGCACCGCCCGGTCCAACCGGTCCAAGCCGAGGTCGTCCACGTCATAGACGCGCAGCGCGGCGCGCGCGGCCGGTTGCGAAACCACCCCGTCGCCGCGCACCTCGGCGTAGTCGCGGACCCGCCGCAGCAGCCGGTTGGCGATTCTGGGGGTACCGCGGGAGCGCCCGGCGATCTCGGCCGCGCCGTCCTCGGTGACCGGTACCGACATGATCCGCGCCGACCGCACGACCAGTTGCTCCAGCTCCTCCGGCTGGTAGAAGTCGAGGTGCGCGACGAACCCGAAACGATCTCGCATCGGTCCGGTGAGCAGGCCGGCCCGGGTCGTGGCGCCGACGAGCGTGAACGGCTCCACGTCCAGCGGTATCGCCGTCGCCCCCGGCCCCTTGCCCACCACCACGTCCACCCGGAAGTCCTCCATCGCGCTGTAGAGCAGCTCCTCGGCCGGCTTCGCGATGCGGTGGATCTCGTCGATGAACAGCACGTCGCCGGTGGCGAGGCTGGTCAGGATCGCGGCCAGGTCGCCGGAGCGCTCGATCGCCGGGCCGCTGGTCACCCGCAGCCCGGCACCCAGCTCCGCCGCCACGATCATGGCGAGGGTGGTCTTGCCGAGCCCGGGCGGGCCGGACAGCAGGATGTGATCCGGCGGGCTGCCGCGCCGCAGCGCGCCTTGCAGCAGCAGGTCGAGCTGCTCGCGTACCCGGTGCTGGGCGATGAACTCGGCGAGCCGGCGAGGGCGTACGGTCGCCTCGGCGTCGCGCTCTTCCGGATCCGCGTACGCGGAGACGAGCTCGCTCACCGGACCCGGCCCAGGTGCCGGATCGCCTGCTTGAGCAGGACCGGTACCGGCGGCGTCGCACCGTCGACCGTCTCCGCCACCGCGTGTACCGCCTGCTCCGCCTGGCCGGCCGACCAGCCCAGCCCGACCAGCGCCTCGCGTACCTGCTCCGGCCAGCCGTCACCGGCCGCGACCGGGGCGCCGCCGGGCATGGTCACCGGTACCGGACCGATCCGGTCGCGCAGTTCCAGGATGAGCCGCTCGGCGCCCTTCTTGCCGATGCCGGGTACCCGGATCAGCGTGGTCGCGTCCCCGTTCGCGATCGCCTTGCGTACCGTATCCGGGCTGTGCACCGCCAGTACCGCCTGGGCCAGCCGCGGCCCCACCCCGCTCGCCGTCTGCAACAGCTCGAACAGGTGCTTCTCGTCGTCGTCGGCGAACCCGTACAGGGTCAGCGAGTCCTCCCGGACGACCAGGCTGGTGGCGAGCCGCGCGTCGGCGCCGACCCGCAGCCCGGCCAGGGTGCCCGGCGTGCAGTGGACGGCGAGGCCCACGCCGCCGACCTCGACGACGGCGCTGTCCGGGGCGACCGCGGCCACCCGGCCGCGCACGCTCGCGATCATCCGGTACCCCTTCCCCTGGCCGCGGCGGCCTCCAGCTTGGCCTTCGTGCCGCCCTTCCACACGTGGCAGATCGCGAGCGCCAAGGCGTCGGCGGCGTCGGCCGGGCGGGGCGCCGCGGGCAGCCGCAGCAGCCGGGTGACCATCGCGGTGACCTGCGCCTTGTCGGCCTGACCCGAGCCGGTGACGGCGGCCTTGACCTCGCTCGGCGTGTAGACCTGTACGGGCAGCCCGAGCCGGGCCGCGGCGAGTATCGCCACCGCACCGGCCTGCGCGGTGCCCATCACGGTGCGCACGTTGTGCTGGCTGAAGACCCGCTCGACGGCGACCGACTCCGGCCGGTGTTCGGCCAGCAGTTCGCACAGGCGCCGCTCCAGCTGCAGCAGGCGCCCGGGCAGCTCGTCGGCGGGGTCGGAGCGGATCACGTCATAGGTGACCAGCGCGCAGGCGCGCCCGGGCTGCCCCTCGACGACGCCGATGCCGCAGCGGGTCAGCCCCGGATCGACTCCCAGCACGCGCACGCGTCGCCCTCCCCATACAGCTGTTCGACACCGTATCGGGCGCCGCCGTACCGGCGCGAGGCGACACGCGGTGCTCAGCCGAGCGGGGCGGCGGTGCTGCCACGCGGTACCAGTCGCGGCGTCTCGTCCTGGTAGCAGCTGACCTCGCCGCCGGCCACCAGCTCCATCAGGCGCCCGGCGGCATGCGCGCCGTACTCGACGATGTCCCGCCCGACCGCCGACAGCTGCGGGTGCACGAGCTGGCACAGCGGGGAGTCGTCCCAGGCCACGACGGATACCTCGGCCGGTATCGCGACCCGCATCTCGTGCGCGACCGCGACGCCCGCCACCGCCATCACGTCGTTGTCGTAGATGATCGCGGTCGGCGCCGGGCGGCGGGACAGCAGCATGCGGGTCGCCCGCGCGCCCTCGTCGCCGGTGTAGTCGGTGTAGGTCGTGGCCACGTCGCTGAGGCCGAGCCGGGCGGACGCCTCCGTCAACGCCCGGGTGCGCTGCACGGTGTGCCACAGCTCCGGCATCCCGGCCACCCGCGCGATGCGGCGGTGCCCCAGCGCCGCGAGGTACTCGACGACCGCGGTGGTGGCGGCCGCGTCGTCG
Source organism: Rugosimonospora sp. (assembly GCA_051986465.1). Lineage (GTDB taxonomy): Bacteria > Actinomycetota > Actinomycetes > Mycobacteriales > Micromonosporaceae > DATEJJ01. The sequence continues at coordinate 3,197 of JBPYFB010000477.1, read as the reverse complement.
GCCCAGACGCCCGGCAGGGTACCCAGCCCCTGCGGGCCGCCGACCACCACCGCGGGCATCTTCAACTCCTCCATGAGGGTCACCCGCGGGTCGTTTCGACGCAGGTCGACGAGGATCACGCCGTCCACCCGGCGCTGCGCCCACCAGCGGCGGTACGACTCCATCTCGGTCGCCTGGTCGGCGGTCACCTGCAGCAGCAGGCCGATCGAGCGGGCCGACAGCGCCGCTTCGATGCCCGAGATGAGCTGCATGAAGTAGGACTCGATGCCGAGCGTACGGGCCGGCCGGTCGACGATCAGGCCGAGCACGCCGGCCTTGCCGTCGGACAGGGCCCGGGCCGCGCTGCTGGGGTGCCAGCCGTACTCGGCCGCGATGGCGAGGATGCGCCGACGGGTGCTCTCGGAGACGCCTGGCCGGCCGTTGAGCGCGTACGAGACCGCACCCTTGGACACCCCCGCGGCGCGGGCGATGTCGGCGATCGTCGCGCGCCTCATCGCGTGCTCCCTCCTCGCCGCGAAGGGTGCCGGCCGCTCGACCGGGCTTCGCGCGCTCCGCCCGCTGGCGCGGCCGGCCGCCCTTCGCCGTACGTGGGAGGCTGCCGGCTGGGGCGACCGGAACGGGTGCGAAGCGACCGGGGTGGGCGCGGCGCGACCCGGGGCGGGCGGGGCGTGGCGACCGGAACGGGGCGAAGAACCGGTTCAGCATAGCGGATCACCAGGGGGTGCCCAGCCATTGACAAGGATTGACTCTTAACCGGTTCATTGAGCAAATTCTCCTGGTCATCCGGATGCTGAGGGGAGATCCGTCCGATGCGCCGCAGTCGCAGGCTCCTGCCCGATCCCGACCGGACACCACCGCCCGTGGGCGTCGCCTTCACGTCCCGTGTGGGCGGCAGGCGCATGTGGTCGCGGTACGACGAGGCGGCGGTGACCAAGGAACTGCAGGTCCTCTGCGACCACGGCCTGACGCTGACCCGCTCCTACTTCTTCTGGCCGGACCTCATGCCGGGACCGCACCAGATCGACCCTGGCGTGCTCGACAAGTTCGGTAACTTTCTCGATCTGCACGCCTCGCTCGGGCTGCGTACGGTGCCCACTCTGCTCGCCGCATACCCCTCCGGCCAGAGCTGGGCTCCGGCCTGGCGCGACGGTCGGGACCTGTACACCGACGTGTGGCTGGTCGGCCGGCAGGCGTGGCTCGCCGAGCAGGTGGCGCGGCGCTTCGGTGCGCACCCGGCGGTGGCGGGTTGGCTGGTCGGGGGCGACGTCCCGCGCGAGGGCGGCGGCGCGAGCCCGGACGCCGTCTCGGCGTGGGCGCGCCTGGTCATCCAGGGCCTGCGCGCCGGCGGCGCCACCCAGCCGATCTCGCTCGGGGATGGCGACCTGGCGACGAAGGCGCCGGTCGACTGGGTTGGACTGCACGTGTACCCGGCGGGCCGGGAACCGGCACGCGAGCACCTGCGCGCCGGTTTCCTGTCCGACCTGGCCGCCGGCGCGGGTAAGCCCGTGATCGTCGAGGAGTTCGGCGCCGCCGGTGACCTCGCCCGGGAGGAGAACCTGGGCCGATACTACCGGCAAGTGCTGCACAACTCTCTGCTCGGCGGCGCCACCGGCTGGATCGCCCGGGGCGGCGCGGAGCTGGCCGAGCCGAGCCCGGCGCTGCGGGAGATCGCCGCCTTCCGGGCGGTACTCGACGAGGTGGTGCCGCACCAGTGCGTACGCACGCCGGCCGAGGTGGGGATCGTACTGGCGGCCGAGCATCCGGAGGCGCTGGCCCCGATCGAGCAGGCGTACCTGGCCTGCCGGGAGGCGGGTACCCCGCCGGGGCTGATCCGGGAGCACAAGGGCATCGTCGCGGACTGCCGGCTGTACCTGGTCCCCTCCACGAAGGAGCTGACCGGGCAGGGGTGGCGGCGGCTGGAGGAGCTGGCGCGGCGGGGGGCGACCGTCTACGCCTCGTACTCGGGGCCCGGGTACCCGGGTATCGACCGGGTCTTCGGCGTCCGCCACCAGCTCCCGTATGGGCGGGTGGATCCGATCGGCGCGGACACCGTACGGCTGACGCTCCGCGACGACCTGGGCAACCTGATCGCCGGTACCCAGCTGCGCTTCGCGACCGGCGGGGACCCGGCGCTGCCCGGGTACCTGCCGGTGGAGCCGGTCGAGGCGCAGGTGCTCGCGACCGACCAGGAGGACCGGCCGGCACTGCTGCACCGGCCGCTGGGCGCGGGCGCGCTGATCTTCTGCAACTACCCGCTGGAGGCGATGGCGGCGAGCGCGGTGGCCGGCTCGGCCGACATCGGGCGCCTGTACGCGGCGCTGGCACACGCGGCCGGCGCACACCCGTTCGTACAGCTGGACCACGGCTCGGTGCTCGTGGACTGCCTGGACCACGTGGACGGTACCCGCTTCGTCTGGTTGGTCAGCCAGGCATCCACGCCGGTGCGCGTGACGCCCCGTACCCGCAACGGACGCCCGCTGGCCGACCTGCGTACCGCCCTGCCAGTGTCCACAGTGGAACTACCACCGTTCGGGGTGCGCGTGCTCCGCACGTGGTAGCCGGCTCTGTGCGGCGCATGAGATGGTAACGACCATGCTGACCGACTGGCCGCTGGAGCGGCTGCGCGAGTACCGGCCCGAACGGGGTGAGCCGGCCGACTTCACCGAGTTCTGGCGCGGCACGCTGGACGCGGCACGAGCGGCCGCCGCGCCCGCCCGGTTCCGGTCCTACGACGCCGGCCTCGCCACCGTCGAGGTGTACGACGTGACCTTCACCGGTTTCGGCGGCCACCCGATCCGCGGCTGGTTCTACCTGCCGCGAGCCGTCGAGGGGCTGCTGCCGTGCGTGGTCGAGTACATCGGGTACGGGGGCGGCCGGGGTCTCGCGCACGAGCGGCTGGACTGGAGTGCGGCCGGGTACGCGCACCTCGTCATGGATACCCGCGGGCAGGGCAGCAACGGCTGGAGCAGCGGCGACACCCCGGATCCGGACGCGGCCGGCGGCCCGCAGACGTCCGGCTTCATGACGAGCGGGATCGCCGATCCGCGGCGCTACTACTACCGGCGCGTGTTCACCGACGCGGTACGCGCGGTCGAGGTGGCGCGCGCGCATCCCCGAGTGGACTCGGACCGGATCGCGGTCGCCGGTGCCAGCCAGGGCGGCGGGATCACGCTCGCCGTCGCCGGGCTGGTACCCGG
>JBPYFB010000476.1:0-3530 GCA_051986465.1 Rugosimonospora sp. | reverse complement strand
GCAATACCCGCCGCAGCAGTACCCGGCGCCGCAGCAGTACGCACCGCAGCAGCAGTACCCGCCGCAGCAGCAGTACCCACCGCAGCCGGGCAACGCTTACGGCCAGCCGTACGCGGCGCCGACGCCGCCAGTGAAGAAGGGCAACGGCTTCGCCGTCGCCTCGCTCATCTTCGGCATCATCAGCTTCGTCCCGCTGGGCGTCGGCTTCGGCATCGCCGGGCTCGTCCGCGCGGGGAAGGTCCAGCGCGGCCGGGTCATGTCAATCATCGGCATCGTCCTGTCGGCGCTGTGGCTCATCCCGTACATCTACCTGGGTACCCACGTCGCCAAGGCGGCCGACCCGGGCTGCATGGCAGCCAAGGACACGATCAGCGCGTACGGCGACACGAAGCTGAAGGCTGACGCCGGCAACCCGGCCGCGATCAAGGCCGACCTCACGACGATCGTGAGCCAGCTGAACTCGGCGGCCGCGAAGGCCAACAACAGCGCCGCACGTACGGCCATCGGCAACCTCGCGAAGGACTTCAACGAGCTGCTGACCGATGTGAACAGCGGCACGCAGCCGGCCGCGAACCTGCAGACCCGGATCGACAACGACGCGAAGGCGGTCGACTCGGCCTGCGGCACGATCGGCAGCTGACCGAAGTAGGAGGTGCGGCCCGGTACCGGAGGGTACCGGGCCGCGCACCGTTTCTCGGTACAGTTTTCGCTGATGACGCTGGCCGATGAGTACACGCTGCGGGCCGCCCGGGGTGGCAGCCGCCCGGCCCGCGAGGTCGTGCTCGCCGGCTGCCTCCCGCTCGTGTACAACCTCGCCACCGCCGCGGCGCCGGACGGCGTCGACGCCGAGCGGGCCGTACCCGAAATCCTCCGGCGCGTGGTCGCGGAGCTCGACAGCGTGCGCGAACCGGCCCGGCTGGGGCCCCGGGTCATCGCCCTGACCTTGCGCCACCTCCGCGCGGCGCGCGAGCGGGAACTGCACGCCTTGCTGTGGCTGGCGGAGCGCGGCCTGGTGACCGAGTCCGAGCTGGTATCCGTGGTGGAATCCGCGCTCGACCTGCCCGCCGCCGAGGTGGCGCGCGCGCGATCGGCGGAGAATCCGCTCGCCGGCACGCCGCTGGCCGTACCCCCGCCGCACCTCGCCGCCCAGATCCCGCAGCTCGCCGCGGCCCGCTCGGTCGTGCACCGGCGGGTCACCGCCGCCGTGGCCGGCCTCGTCCTGGTGGCCGCGATCGGGCTCGCCGGCGTGCTCGCCACCCGCGCGAGCGGCCAGGTCACCGTGGTCACCGCGAGCGACTCCCCGGCCGCGGTCTCCGTGCCGCCTTCGGTGGCCGCGACTCCGGCGCCGGTGCTGCGCCCCGCCGGCCGACCCCCGTCGTTCAGCGGCCAACTGCCGGCCGTACCGACCGTGCTCTCCGCCGCGGACATCGGCGCGATCCAGCAGCACGGCCGGGTCGCCGGGCGCGACAACGGGCAGAGCGCCGAGTACGGCGGCCGCTCGATATGGGTCTTTGCGGACACCGTGCTGCGCGACCCGGACGGCTTCCTGTCCAACACCGCCACGATCACCTCCGACCTGAACGCCAGCGACGGCATCACCCTCACTGCGGCCAACGCCTTTGTGCGGCCAGGCAACCCCGGCCCGACCGAGCTGATCCCGCGGACCAGGGCCGAGCAGGACTTCGAGGCCGCGCATGCCAAATCGACCGGCTGTACGAGCGCGCACGACCAGTACTGCGGCGCGGCGTTCGCATTCTGGCCCGGCTCCGTCATCGCCGACCCGGCGCGGCACCGGGTGCTCGTCTTCTACGACAAGCTGTGCCGCTGGGGCGCCGGCGGCACCCCCTGCTCCGGCCCGCTGGGCAAGCCGCTCGGCTCGGGGGTCGCCGCGCTCGACATGGTGACCGGCACGGTCACTCGACTGACCGCCCGCGGAACCGTACCGGTGGCGAGCGTCGAGGGTCCGGATCCCACGATGTTCTTCCCGGCGTCGCGGGAGTACGCGACCGACGCGCTCGTCATCGACGGATCCGTGTACGTGTACGGGGCGTGCACCCTCGCCTGCCGCCTCGCGCGGGTACCGCTGGGCGCGCTCACCGACCGGAGCTCGTGGGAGTTCTTCACCGGTCGCGACGGGGAAGGCGTCGACCGCTGGTCCGGCCACCCGGGGGAGGCGGTGGACACGATCGCGTCCGGCGGCGCGGGCGGCAGCGTACTGTGGTGCCCCGCCATGCGCGCGTACCTCAACTTCTACCTGCCGTACGCGAGCGGCACGCTGATGTTCCAGATCGGCGGCTCCCCGTTCGGGCCGTGGTCGTCGCCGTACCCCCTGCTCATCACCGGCCCCGACGGTACGAGCAGCAACTACGCCGCCTTCGGGCACCCCGAGTACGCGGAGCGAGACGGCATGGTGCAGTACATCTCGTACTACCAGGCGTCCACCGGGGCGCTGCGACTCGTGAAGATCGCGTTCCTGTCGTAGCTTCTCGTCGCAGCGATCTCGTCGCCGCGTTTGGCCGCCTCCCGGCGCGGGCACGGCATGCCCATGGTGACGGTGACCGCGGACGACATCCGGGTACTCGCGCAGGACAACTCGGTCCAACCCGTACTCGCCCTCGTGGCTGGGCGGATCGAGGTGATGTCGGCGGCCGAGGTGGGCAGCGGGCAGGTGCTGTACACCAAGGCGCAGCTCGCCGAGGAGTACGGCGTGGACCTGACCGACGTCGAGGCGCAGCTGGCTGCCGCGCACGTCACGTCGGCCATCGCGCCCACCTGACGCCAGGGCCGCACATTTCTTGATCAGGGTAAAGCCGACGTTCGTCTATTGTGGACAGTGTTGGTATTCCTTGAGTTGACCTCGCCGCGCCTCTAGAATTAGCACATGGGTGTCACGGTCGGGGTGCTTGACCGGCTCCGCGCCGACCTGGACGAGTTGGCCACCCTCGACCTCGCCTCACTCTCCGATGTGGAGGTACTGGCCGCGCTGCGGGCGGTGCACCCGCTGCTGTGCCAGACCGAAGCCTTGCGGACCCGGCTGATCGGGGCGGCGCACCGCCGTGGCTCCGCCGCCGTGGACGGATCGGTATCGACACAAGCGTGGCTACGCTGCCGGCTACACCTGGGCGACGCACCCACCCAGATCCGGGTGGCCAAAGCGCTACCTGGGCTGCCACACGTCGCGGAAGCGTACGCGCGCGGGGACATGTCCTTCGCGCACGCGGCGGCCATCACCGAGGTGGCGTCAGACATCCAGCCGGAGGTGTTGGCGGGCGGCGCGGACAAGCTGCTCGCCGAACCAGCCACCACCCTCGGCCCGGCCGCCACCCGCCGCGCCGCGGTTCGGGTACGCGACCATTTCGACCCCGAGGCCGCCGAGCGGCGCACCCGCCGGGTGTTCGAGGATCGGTGGTTGGCGGTCGATCGCACCATCCACGGCTGCGTTGCCATCCAGGGCGTCCTCGACCCCGACGGCGGCGAACTGGTCCTGAGCACGCTGGGGGCGCTGACCCCACCACCCATACCCAGGGGAC
>JBPYFB010000475.1:0-30818 GCA_051986465.1 Rugosimonospora sp. | reverse complement strand
GGCACCTGGTGCTCGCCGACGCCCTGCGCCGGTTGCCGCCACGCCAGCGGGCCACCCTCGTCTGCCGCTACTACCAGGGGCTCGACATTTCCGCGACAGCCGCCGTCCTCGGCTGTACGGAGGGGACGGTCAAGAGCCAGACGGCGCGCGGGCTGGTCGCATTGCGCCTAGCCCTCAGCGCCGCCGGATACGAGATGTCGCGGCTGCCGGCCGCCGGAGAAACGGAGTCTTGACGATGGATCTGCGAGAACTCTTCGATGAGCTGGTCGACGGCAAGGAGCCGCCGACCCGGCTGACCGCCGACAGTCTCTACGCGAGCGGTCAAAGCCGCACCCGCGCGCGGACCTTGGCAGGCGTGACGAGCGCCGCGGTCGCGGTCGTCGCGGTCATCGTGGGCGTCACGACCTTGCTGGGGCCTTCCGGCGGTTCCCGGGGTACCCCGTCGCAATTTGGCGACAACACTCCCACCACACCTGCCGATAGATACATCGACCGCCTCAAGGGCATACAAACGGCCATCGCTACCGACGCGAACACCTTGTATGTGATGACCTCGTGCCCGAGCCGGGCCGGCTGCACCGACGAGGTGCTCCGCTCGACGGATGGCGGTCATAGCTGGAGTGTCCGGAGCACCATCCGCGGCTTGTCCACGATGGTGTACGCGGGCGGCAACGTGCTGCTGGGCTGGCAGGTGGAACTCCCCCGGATCAGCACGTGCGCGCCGGGACCGCAGCCGACCGTCCCGCCGCCTGGCCGCTGCCCGGTGGTGGTCCCATCGGCGCCGACGCTGGTGATCAGCACGGATGGCGCCCAGCACTGGAACAGCCTCGTCCTGACCGAGACGCCGGTCGCCGCTGTTCCACCGGGCGGTCTCGCCATCTGCATCGATGAAATGAGGTCGTCCCCGAACACATGCACGGTCTACGTCGTCGATCCGGTCGGCCGGCGCGCCGCGCCGCTGGCCGCGCAGCCGCCGGGAGGGCTCGGGCTCGGCATGCGCTCGCTGAAGAGGGTCGAGGCGTCCGGTACCGGCGTTCTGTGGGTCATGGGCGCCGCCGCGAGCACGCAGTCGGCGTCCGGTCTGGCGGTCGCGGTCAGCCGGGACGCCGGGCGCACGTGGCGAACCACCACCATCGATCAGACCTGCCCCGGTCCGTTGAAGCTCTGGTTCTCCTCCGGCGCCACCGCGAAGGCGCTGTGCTCGGACGGCGGCCTGCACCTGAAGCTGTACCGGACCGACGACTACGGCACGACATGGCACCAGGTGCCGCTGCCGCAACCGTTCCCGTTCGCGCGGCCGGACAGCGAGTTCGATCAGATGTTCCTGTCCGACGGCACTTTCGTCGGTGCGGAGTTTCCGGCCAACGGCCCGGCCCGGTTCTGGCGGCTGCGCGAGGACTCACCGTCATGGCAATCCATACCGGGCACCGGATTGCCGGCGGGCGTGGGGATCATCGACGTCTCCCCCGACGGTACCGTGCTGGCCTTCCGGGCTCCCGACGGCCACGACCTCTACCGCTCCTCCGACCTGAGCACCTGGACCCGCATCCCGGTCTCGGCCGGTTAGTTTGTAGAGCGACCGCGGCTTTGTAGAGCGACCGCGGCGGCCGGCGAAGCCATCGGCTTCGCCGGCCCTGTCGCGCTCCGGGTGTCCGCAGGGTAAAGCGTGGCGCGCGGCAACGCTTCGAAGCGCGTAGATTCTGGCGTCGACAACATCGTCATTCGTTAGGGGTAGCCAATGCGCAGAAGTGGAACCATCGCGGTATTCGCCGCGACACTGCTGGCCCTGGCCGCGGCGCCCGCCGCCGCAGCACCAAGCGAAGCGAGGGTGACGATTGGCAGTCCGTCCGGGCCGTTCTCGCAGAACAAGCAGAACGAACCGGCGGTCGCGGTGGACGCCAACCACCCCAACATCCTCGCCGCCGGTGCCAACGAAGAGGTCGACATGGAGGCGTGCAACGCGGGTACGGACAACACCTGCCCGTTCACTCCGGGGATCGGCGCATCAGGTGTGTACTTCTCCTTTGACTCCGGCCACAGTTGGACCCAGCCGACGTACACCGGCCTGACCGGTCGCGGGTGCCTGGGCTCGCCGGGTGACAGCGACCCGCCGTGCCAGCCGAGCACCGGCCCGATCGGCACCCTGCCCGGCTACATCGAAAACGGTCTGGTCGCAGACGGCGACCCGGGGCTGGCGTTCGGTCCGGCCCCCGGCCCCAGCGGGTTCTCCTGGGCCAACGGTTCCCGGCTGTACTACTCCAACCTCACCTCGCAGGCGACCACCGGTGCCCTGAAAGGCTTTGAGGGCATCGCGGTCTCCCGTACCGACAATGTCGCCGCGGCGGCGGCCGGGAACAGCAGCGCGTGGCTGCCGCCCGTGGTGATCTCGAAGCAGTCGAACACCACCTTCTCGGACAAGAGCCAGATCTGGGCGGACAACGCGGCGAGCAGTCCGTTCTTCGGCTCCGTGTACGTATGCTGGGCCAGCTTCGTCGGCCAGGAGAAGGGCAACACGGCGCCGGCGCCGCTGCAGGTCGCCGTGTCGCACGACGGCGGTACCACCTGGGAGCAACACCAGGTGACCGCCGCCGCTGACAACGGACAGCGCAGGCCCATGGACGGCTGTACGGTGCGTACCGACAGCCACGGCCAGGCGTACGTGTTCGGTGTCGGTACCGTCTCCTCGGCCGGGCACGACGCATTCGAGTTGATGGTCCGGTCCAGCGACGGCGGGCACACCTGGACGCAGCCGCAGGCCGTCGCCGGCCCGGTCACCCAGCCCGGCGTGCTGGACCCGGTGCAGGGCAGCCCGGTCATCGACGGCATCGCCGGAGCCCGCAGTGACCTGGGCCCGGCGCCCAGCGTGGACATCGCCAACGGCGCACCGACCGGGGCGGATGCCACCGACCGGATCGTCATGACCTACGTGAGCGGAACGCTGGCACAGCCCGACGTGCTGTTCACCGAGTCCACAAACCGGGCCGCGACCTGGTCGACGCCGCGGGCCATCGAACCCGCCGGCGACCGGGGCTTCTACACCGCGCCGGCCATCTCTCCCAACGGTCGGGACGTGTACGTCGTCTACAACGCCTTCACGACCCCGTACCGCACCAACACCACCGATCCCCGGGCACTCGTGGGAGTCGTCGCGCACGCCGGAAGCTCAACCTCGCCGGGGACACCGACGGGGGCGTTCACCGAGATCCATCGTGGCGTTCCCGGTGACCCGCGAGGCACTTCCGCCAATGCGTTGACCGACGAGTTCCTCGGCGACTACGTGTATGCGGCCGCCACCCGCACGTACGGTGTGGCCATCTGGAACGACGCGCGTAACGCCGCGGTGTGCCCCGCCATCAACGCCTACCGGCAGGCCCTGCAGGCCGGGCAGGCTGCCACCGCACCCGCTGTTCAACAGCAGTGCGCCGCCGCCTTCGGCAACTCCGATATCTACGGATTCACCAGCGCACCATAGGGATTGGCTACCTTACCGGGCCCGGTACCGCTCGATGTCGGTACCGGGCCCGCCCCTTGGCGCTTGTTGCCGGGGCCGCGGGCCGGTCAGGTTACGGCGGCCAGGCCGCCGCGCCAGAAGCGTTGCAGTCCGAGGAAGGCGATGATGAGCGGCACCGTGGAGAGCAGTGAGCCGACAATGACGATGCTCTGCAGTTCGGGTGCCTGGGTGATCTGCCCGTTCCACGCGTACAGCCCGAGGGTCACCGGATACAGCTTCTGGTTCTGCAGCATCTGCAGGGGTAGGAAGAAGTTGTTCCAGATCGTCACGAATTGAAAGAGGAAGATGGTGACGAGCCCGGGTCCCATGAGTCGCATGGACATGGTGGCGAAGATCCGCAGCTCGGAGGAGCCGTCCATGCGGGCGGCTTCGATGAGGTCGCTGGGCACGCTCGCGGTGGCGTAGACGCGGGCGAGGTAGACCCCGAGCGGGGAGACCATGCTGGGCAGCAGGACCGACCAGTAGGTGTCGACGGCGTGCGCCTGGCTGAACAGGAGGAACAGCGGCAGGGCCAGCGTGGTGGCGGGGACCAGTACGCCGGCCAGGACGAGGTTGAAGGTTGCCTCGCGGGCGGGGAAGACGTACTTGGCCAGGGCGTAGCCGGCCATGCTGGCGAACAGCGTTGCGCATGCGGCTCCCACGCCTGCGTACAGCGCGCTGTTGAGCAGCCACCGCACGAGCGTGCCGTCGTCGCGGGCGAAGGCGTCGCGGAGGTTGCCGATGAGGTCGGACGGGTGCGCGAACCAGAGTCCGGAGGTGGCGCTGAGGTTGGCCCGGCTCTTCGTCGCGGCGATGATCAGCCACCAGATCGGGAAAAGGAAGTACACCGCGGCGATGGTCATGAACGCGGTGGTGCTGGCGACCGAGAACGGTCGCTTCTTGGTATTGGTGGGACGTCGTCTGGGCGCCCGGTGGGTCTGCGTCGCCCAGGGTCGGGCAGTTGTGGTCATCGGGACGCCCTTCGCTGTGCGGTCTTGAGGAAGGCGAACGACAAAATGCAGGTGGCCAGGGCAAGCACCGTCGAGTACGCGGCGGCCAAGCTGTAGTCCGGAATGTTGGACGTCGCATACACAATCATGTTCGGGGTGTACTTACTGGTCACCGCGTTGGAGAAGGTTCGGAACACGGTGGGCTCGTTGAACAGCTGCAGGGTACCGATGATCGAGATCACCGCGGTCAGGATGAATGCCGGGATGATCATCGGGATCTTGATCGACCACGCGATCCGGATCTGGCCCGCGCCATCGATACGGGCGGACTCGATGATGTTCGACGGAATCGACCTGAGCGCCGCGTTGATGATCAACATGTTGTATCCCATGTAAATCCAGTTGACCACGTTCGCGATCGAGAAGATGACCAGTCCCGAGCCGAGCAGGTCGAAGTTCTTCGCCAGCACCGGGACGGGCGACAGCGAAGGCGCGTAGAGGAACTCCCACATCAGCGCGGCGATCACGCCGGGCACCGCGTACGGCGCGAAGAGCGCCAGCCGGAAGAACTTCTTTCCGCGCACGAGCGGTGAGTCCAGCAGGAGCGCGAACAGTACGGCGAGGCCCAGTTGGATGGGTGCGCTGATGCAGAAGAACAGCAGCATCCTGGCGATGCTGGACCAGAACTCCCGGCTGGCCGCCACCCGCTCGTACTGGTGCAGCCCCGCGTATACCTGCATGGGCGGGCCGAACGGTCCGATCCGCTTGATCTTGAGGAAGGATTCGTACAGCGAGTACCCGATGGGCAGCAGGTAGAAGAGCAGGAACAGCGTGCAGAACGGGGCGAGCAGCAGGAAGATGATGCCTTTGTGGCGGGTCTTCGACCTGCGGCGCGGCCGCGTGCTGCCGATCGGTTCGCCGTAGGGACGCTGGGTCGGTAAGGGTGTTCGCGCTGACGTTACCTGCCGCGGCGTCGCGTAGGTGGTCCGTGGACGGTCTGCGTACAAGGGAATCAGTCCTGTCTGGTCACGTCGGCGTCAATCCACATTGAGCGCCAGCGCCTTCATCGTTGCGATCGTGCTGCTCTGAGCCTGCCGCACAGCGTCGGCGATCGTGGCCTGGCCGTTGACCGCGGCACTGAGCCCGTCGTTCAGGTCCGTGTAGGTCTGGGTCATCGTCGGCCCCCACTGCCATTTCTGGTCCACGGTGGAGGCGGCGTCCTGGAACACCTTCCAGATGACCTGCCCGCCGAAGTACGGGTAGGTCTGACGCAGCGCCGGCAGGTCGGTCTCCCCGCTGAGGGTCGCCGGGAACTGGCCACCGTTCTTGTTGTTCAGCGCCTCGGCGTCCAGGTTGCCGAATGCCCAGAGCGCGAATTTGGCGGCCTCCGCGGGGTGCTTGGTTCCCTTGAACACGACGGTGGTGGAGCCGCCCCAGTTGCCCGACACCCGCTGATTCGACTGCCAGTTCGGCAGCGGCGCGACCGCCCACTTGCCGGACGTGTCGGGTGCGCCGTTCTCCACGAGTTTCGCCGTCCACGCGGCGCCGATCGTGGCCCATTCCTGGCCGGTGTCCAGCGCCTTGAGCTGGACGTTGCTCAGCGTCGGCTTGGCATCGACCAGCTTCTCGTCCAGCATCTTCTGCCAGTACTGCGCCACCCGCATGGTGTTCGCGTCCGTCATGTGCACTGCCCACCCGGTATCGGTATAGGAGAACCAGCGCCCACCGCCCTGCCAAGCCAGTCCGGCGAAGAAGGAGGCGCCGTCGGGCGCAAAGTTGACCATAAGACCGCCCTTAGCCTTTACCTGTTTGGCCGCCTGGTAGAACTCGTCCCACGTAGTGGGAACCGCGATGCCGGCCTGCTCGAACAGGTCCTTGCGGTAGTACAGCGCCAGCGGACCGACATCCTGCGGTACCCCGTACACGGCACCCGGCTCGCCGAACGCGACCTGCTGCATCGTCCATGGCAGGTACCGTGAGCGCGCCTCCGCAACCCCGGGGCACACGCCGATGTTCATGATGCCGCCCTGCAGCCGGAAGCTGGGCAGGGAGTCGAATTCAATCATTCCAAGGTCGGGCGTGTCGCCACCTTTGATCTGATTGGCGTAAGCCTGGTATGTCCCCTGTGGACCTGGCACGACCTGCTTGTAACGCACCTGGATGTCGGGATTCTGGCGGTTCCACAGGGCGACCGTCTTATCCATGCCGGGAACCCAGGAGGTGAAGGTGAGAGTCACCGTCTCCCCCGGCTTTGCCGGGACGCACGAAACGCTCTGGTTCGCCTCCGAACCCGCTCCGTTACAGCCAGCAACCAGAACAAGCAATCCCACAGTGCCGACCGCCACGACAGCGCGGCACATGCGACGAGATACCGGATTCATCCGCTTCCCTTCTGACGCCGTCGCAGGGGGGTCGGCGTACTACTACCGGCCGAGGTTAGCGTTTAGTTCGGACGCTGTCCCCACCTGCTCGGTCAGCCGACGGTACCGGGTGGAGGACATCAGTGTGGGTCGCTCCCGCGCCTGCTTAACGAGAGATGACAGCGGTGCCGGGCACGTCGACAGTGGACGGCTCGCGGCGATGGCGGACAGGTGTCCTTCGGTAGCTCTGCGTGAGCACGCCGGCGGGCCGGAGTCCCTCCGGTGATCGCCCCGGTCTGTCCTCAGTAGACAGCGTTAGGTAACGGAGGTTGATTTCTGGAGAGCCAGCGGTAACATCATCGACACATTCAAACTTGCTCCACCACACCTCACCAAACCGCGCGGCAGATTTTGCCTGTTTGCGGGTGACGCTGTTCGAGTCCGTCCCACACAGGTCCGTGTCCTGCCCGCGCCACGCCAGCGCGCCCGGCCCCGCGCGACCGACCTGGGAGGTCCGTCCCGATGTCCCCGAGCCCTCGCCACCGCTGGCACCTGCGCGCCTGGCGGCTGATGCGTCCCGCGCCCACCAATCCCGCGGTGCGCCGCGCGGAGCGTGGCCCGGCCGGACCAAGGCGGAACCCGAAGCGGCAGAGCCTGCCACGGATGCTCGCCGGCGCCGCAGTGACCGCGATGCTCCTCGCGCTCGCCGCCGGGCTGCCGTCCAGGGCGAGCGCCGCCGGGCAATCGACCCCGGCCGGGCAGGCGCACACGGTCAACTACGACGGTTACTCGTACCTGATCGATGGGCAGCGGGTGTACCTGTGGTCCGGCGAGTTCCACTACTTCCGGCTACCCAACCAGGACCTGTGGGTCGACGTGCTGCAGAAGATGAAGGCGGCCGGCTTCAACGCGGTCTCGCTCTACTTCGACTGGGGCTACCACTCACCGGCTCCGGGCGTGTACGACTTCACCGGCGTACGCGACGTGGACGCGCTGCTGGCGATCGCCGACCGGCTCGGCCTCTACGTCATCGCGCGGCCGGGCCCGTACATCAACGCGGAGGTCGACGGCGGCGGCTTCCCGGGTTGGCTGTCCGCCCAGCCTGGCCACACGCGTACCGGCGACCCGCAGTACCTGACGTACTCCGACGAGTGGCAGACCCAGATCGACGCCATCCTCGCCCGGCACCAGCTGACCAACGGCACCGGCTCCGTCATCGAGTACCAGGTGGAGAACGAGTACTACCACGGCGACGCCGCGGGGCGCGCGTACATGAAGCACCTGGAGGACAAGGCGCGCGCCGACGGCATCACCGTCCCGTTGGTCGGCAACAACAACGGCACGTTCAGCACCGGCGACGCGGCGCTGGACGTGGACGGCATGGACGCCTACCCGCAGGGCTTCAACTGCAGCAACCCCGCGCGCTGGAACGGGGTGCCGAACATCAGCAGCGGCAAGGCGGCCGGCAAGCCGCTGGAGACCGCCGAGTTCCAGGGCGGCGCCTTCGACCCGTGGGGCGGCCCCGGATACGACAAGTGCGCACAACTGATCAACGACCAGTTCGCGAGCGTCTTCTACAAGCAGAACATCGCGGTCGGCGCCACGTCGCAGAGCTTCTACATGCTCTACGGCGGTACCAACTGGGGTTGGCTCGGCATCCCGGAGAACTACACGTCCTATGACTATGGCGGGGCGATCCGGGAGACCCGGCAGCTCGACTCGAAGTACTACGAGGACAAGCTCATCGGGTACCTCACCCAGGCGGCGGCGCCGCTGGCCAAGACGGACGCGATACCCACCGCGCGGCCGGACAACACCCGGATCGTGGACACCGCACGGCGCAACCCGGATGCCGGTACGCAGTTCCACGTGCTGCGCCATGCCGACTCCACGGCGACGTCCAACGACTCCACGCACATCGCCATCGACCTCGCCGCCCGGCCCGTCAGCTACACCTACGACGACAACGACCCGGTGCTGCAGTACAGCGGGACCTGGTCGCACGTGGCCAACCAGAGCTACACCGGCGGCGACTACCGCAACACCGAGTCCTTCTCCAACCGGGCGGGCGACTCGCTGACCGTGCCGTTCACCGGTACCGCCATCCGGTGGATCGGCTCGCAGACCAACAACCACGGCCTCGCCGACGTCTACCTCGACGGCACTCTACAGACCACTGTGGACGATTCCGGCAGCGCCAGCCAGGCCGTGCTGTTCGAGAAGAGCGGGCTGACCGACGCTCCGCACACCCTGCGGATCGTCGTCGACGGGCGGCACGGCTCCGGCTCGACCGACAACTACGTGGCGATCGACGCCATCGACCTGTCCGTACCGGGACCCGCCACCTACCCGGTCGTACCGCAGCAGCCCGGTACCGGGATCACCTTGGCCGGCCGCGAGTCGAAGGTCATCGTCGCCGACTACGACCTGGGCGGCAACCAACTGATGTACTCCACGTCGGAGCTGATGACCAACGCCACCATCGGCGACCGGGAGGTCGCGGTCTGCTACGGCGACGCGGGCTCGGACGGCGAGACGGTACTCAACTACCCGACCCGGCCGACCGTCACCGCGACCGGCGGTACGGTGACGTCCACCTGGGACCCGGCAACCGGTGACCTGCGGCTGAACTACACGCACAACGGCCTGATCCGGGTACGGATCGACGGCGGCCAGCAGCCCCTCCTGTTGCTGCTGGCGGATACGGACACCGCGAAGACCTTCTGGCGCCAGGACACCGCGGCCGGCCCGGTGCTGGTCCGCGGCACCCACCTGGTACGCGGCGCGGCCAGCCGCAACTCCACTGTGGACCTCACCGGTGACGTCGACACCGACGGCTCGATCGAGGTGTTCACCACCGCGACGCAGGTGACCTGGAACGGTACCGCCGTCGCGACAACGCCGTCCGACGCCGGCGGCCTGACCGGACAGGTCCCGACCGCCCAGCCGGTCACCCTGCCCCCACTGACCACCTGGGTACACGCCGCGGAGTCGCCCGAGGCGCAGCCCGGCTTCGACGACTCCACCTGGCCGGTCGCCGACAAGATGACCACCAACAGCATCACCAGTCCGGCCAGCCTGCCCGTGCTCTTCGCCGACGACTACGGCTTCCACACCGGCAGCACCTGGTACCGCGGGCGGTTCACCGGCAGCGGCAAGGAGACCGGCATCACGCTGACCGCGCAGAGCGGTGGCGGCGCCGCGGCCTCGTCGGTCTGGCTGAACGGCACCTTCCTCGGCAGCTCCACATCGGACCGCACGACGACGTACGCCTTCCCGGCCGGCGTCGTCCACAGTGGACCCAACAACGTGCTGTCGGTGCTCACCGTCAACATGGGCCACGAGGAGGACTACAACGAAGCCAGCGGCAACAAGGCGGCCCGTGGCCTGGTGGGCGCCGCACTGACCGGCGCGCCGTTGAACACGATCACCTGGCGCCTACAGGGCGTCCGCGGCGGCGAGGCGCCGCTCGACACGGTACGGGGCCCGCTCGCCGTTGGCGGCCTGTACGGTGAGCGCGCCGGCTGGTACCTGCCCGGCTACCCGACCGACACCTGGCAACCGACCAGCCTGCCGGCGAGCGACCCGACTCCGGGCGTTTCCTGGTACGCCACCCAGGTATCGCTGAGCCTGCCCCGCGGCCAGGACACCTCGCTCGGCCTGACCGTCACCGACGACCCGTCCCGCCGGTACCAGGCGGAGCTGTTCGTCAACGGCTGGGACATCGGCAACTACGTCAACTACCTCGGGCCACAGCACAGCTTCCCGATTCCGAACGGCGTCCTGGATCCGAATGGTACGAACGACATCAAGGTCGCGGTCTGGAACCTGGACGGTTCGACGGGTGGCCTGGGAACCGTGTCGCTGACCAACTATGGCAGCTACGCGTCGTCGCTCGCGGTCGCCCGCAACGACAGCCCGCACTACAACGGCGCGAAGTACCAACTGCCGAAGGCGCCCACCGCGGCGGTGGCGCTCGACCTGCCCAGCTCGGTCACGGCCGGGCAGCAGGTCACCGCGACCGCGACGGTGAGCGTGAACGGCGCGGCGGCCAAGGACATCGCCGTCGACCTGGCGCTGCCGGACGGTTGGACGGCGGGCCCGCCCACCCCGGCGACGATCGCCAAGCTCACCGACGGGCAGTCGGCCACCATCACCTTCCCGGTGACCGCCGGCACGACCCTGGCCAAGGCGAGCGCCGTCACCGCGATCGCGACCATGACGCAGGAGGGCGGCAGCCGCAACGTCCGCGACGAGCGCATCGTCGGCTCAGTTCCGCCGCTGCCACCCGCCGGCAGCGACCAGGTCAGCGACCTGCCGTGGCTGTCGGCAACCAACGGCTGGGGTCCGGTGGAGCGGGACGCCAGCGTCGGCGAGCAGGCGGCGGGTGACGGCCACCCGATCACCATCAACGGCACGGTGTACCCGAAGGGCATGGGTACCAACGCGGTCAGCGACGTCGCCGTCTACCTCGGCGGTACCTGCGGCGAGTTCACCGCGACCGTGGGCATGGACGACGAGAAGGGCAATGCCGGTACGGTGACGTTCAGCGTCGTCCTCGACGGCGTCACGCTCGTCACGACGCCGACCGTCAACGGCTCGACCCCGGCGGTCGCCATCGACGTCCCGGTCACCGGTGGCCAGGTGCTGGATCTGGTCGTCGGCGACGCCGGTGACGGCAACGGCAACGACCACGGCGACTGGGCCAACCCGATACTCACCTGCACCGGCTGAGCCGGCGACGGCGGCCCTGGACCATCACCGCGACGGCAGCGCAGCCGGGTCATCGCGGGCACGGCACACCCTGAGCACGCTCTCCCGGAATGCGACGCCCCCCTTAACCGCCGTCAGCCGGCCGGCGGCGACCTCCTGACTCGTGGCGTGGCCGAGGCCGATAACGGCGGCAAGGTACCAGGTGGCCGGCATCGCCCGGTCGAACTCCCGGCGCCGTCGCCCCCGCTCGATCAGCCGGAGCAGCCCGCCGACGATCGGTTCGTGGCGCTCCAGCTCGTCGTCGCCCTCCGGCGCGACCACCGCCGCAGTGAGCAGCACCGGGTAGCGCTCCACCAGCGCCCAACACGCGTCGACCCAACGGCCCAGCGCGTCGATGGCGCTGCCCCGATCGAGGTCGAGACCGCCCAGCCCGCGGGCGACCTCGGCCGTCACGTGCCGCGTCACAGCCCGCAGCAGCGCTTGGCGGGACGGGTAGTGCGCGTAGATCGTCTGGCGGGAGACCCCGGCGGCCCTCGCGATCTCCTCCATTGACGCGTCCGGCTGCCGACCCAGCAACGCGACCGAGGCGTCCAGGACCGCGGCGATGCTGCGCCGCGCGTCGGCCCGCTGCCGTCGCTGCGCCGACTCTCGTAACTCCGACACGGTTGTCGAGCCTATCAAGCGGAGCTAGGTTGACAGTACTGTCAGAGCTACGTCGATTGGCACGGGAGCCGAAACATGGATGTGGATGTCGCCGCCTACCTCAGCCAGTACCCGCGGGAAGTCACCTTCGGCGAGGAGGATCCGGAAACGGTGTTCGACCGGTACCACACGCCGGACTTCATCATGTGTAACGACGGCATGCGGTTGGATCGGGCGAAGCTGCTCGCGCACGTCCGGCCGGCCCGCAAGCGCGCCAAGGACGTCCGCGTCGAGGTGCACGAGACGGTGGGAACGGTTGGCCGGGTGGCTGCGCGGTACACCCTGATCGCGGACATGGCGACGGGGAACACGATCGCGACGGAGATCTACATGTTCGGCCAACTCGCGCCGGATGGACGGCTTCGGCGCGTCGATCAGATCACCCGCGACGTGTCACCCACACGATGATCCCCGGGCACACGTACCCGTAATGCCCACTGACGGGCTCGGGCCAGCGCGATTCCGACAACCGCTGGTAGCATTTCAACGGGCTTGATCATTGTGCAAGTGGTCGGCGCCATTCGCGGGGACGGGGGCATGTCATGCCGTGCAGGCGTGCGCTTATGGCACGAGTTGTGCCACATTCGACGGTCACCGAGATCACGCGGGCCGGCGCCGGGAACGGACCGCCAGCAGCAGCCACAAACCCAAGGGCAGCAACGGATCGCGCGCGCTGAGCCAGCGCGCGCGGTCCGGCATCAGCCGGCGCTGGCGGGTGCCGCGGAAGGTGACGTGCATACCCGGGGATCGTCGACGGGTCCACAGTGGACCGGACAAGGAAGCCACCAATGCAGGCCAGTCCAACCGATACATCCAGCACGGAAAGCGCAGAGCGGGTGGGTGTCGCCTTTGTCGGATGCGGCTACTCCGCTGATTTCTACGGCGCCACCATTCCCAACTACCCGATCATCCGGCTCGTCGGTGCCTATGACATCGTCGCCGACCGGGCGACGAGCTTCGCCACGGCGTATGGCGGCCGCGCGTATTCCGGAATGGCCGAGTTGCTCGCCGATCCGGAGGTACGGATCGTGGTGAACCTGACGCCGGTCGCCGCGCACGACGCGGTGAACCGGGCGGCGCTGGCCGCCGGCAAGCACGTGTATTCGGAGAAGCCGCTCGCCACCACGCAAGCCGACGCGCGGAGTCTGGTGACGCTCGCGCAGAAGCACGGGCTGCTGCTGTCCAGCGCGCCGGCCACCATCTTCAGCCGCTGCGCGCAGACGCTGATCCAGTCGGTACGGGGTGGGCGGATCGGTACGCCCCGGCTGGTATACGCGACCCTCGACATGGGACCGCTGGCGTTCATGGCGTACCGCGACTGGCGCAGCCCGCGCGGCGTGCCGTGGCCGTACCGGGACGAGGTCGGCAACGGTTGCGTACTTGAGCACGCCGGGTACCTGCTCACGTGGCTGGTGGCCATGTTCGGTCCGGTGCGCCAGATGGCCAGCCACACGCAGGCGGTGTTTCCCGAGGAGTGGCGCGGCGTCGTCGCGGATGCGGCAGCCGAGTTCGCCACCGGGTACCTGCGCTTCGCCAGCGGTGTGGGGTGCCGGATCACGGTGGGCTGGGCCGCGCCCGAGGACAAGTCGCTGGTGGTGATCGGCGATCAGGGCGTGCTGACGGTACCCGACGTGTGGCAGGCCTCCTCCCCCGTGATACTGCGGCGCAGGGTGCACACCGAGGGTCGGGACACGGGCTATCTGGCCTCGCCGGAGCAGGTACCGTTCGTCCTCCCCGCGCTGCCCCACCGGTACGAGGACGCCCACGATCTGACCGTATCGGCGGGGATCGCCGACCTGGCCCAGGCGGTACTGCACGGCGGGCAGCCGGTACTCAACGCCGAGTACGCGCTGCACGTACTGGACGTCAGCCTTCGACTGGCCGCGGGCGGGACGAGAATGGACGACCTGCGGGCACCCGATCTCGCCACGGCGGGAAGCCTCCCGGAAAGTCGCGCGGTGGTCTCGTGAACCGGCCGCCACGCGCACAATCGACGGCGATGCTGGTGGTCGTCGCGCTGTCGGTGTCGCTGTTCTGTCTGGTGACCGTGGAGAGCCTGCCGGTCGGGCTGCTCCCGGTCATCGCCGGCGATCTGCGCGTCTCACTGCCCACGGCCGGACTGCTGGTGACCGGGTACGGCCTGACGGTCGCCGCCACCTCGGTACCGCTGACCCAGCTGGTTCGCCGGATACCGCGGCGTTTCCTGCTCTCCGGCCTGCTGGCCGTGTTCATGGTGGCCACGCTGGCCGGGGCGATCGCGCCGAACTACCCGGTACTCCTCGCCGCCCGGGTCTCGATCGCCCTGACACACGCCATCTTCTGGTCGGTGGTCGCCGCCACGGCCGCCGGCCTGTTCCCACCGGAGCGGCGCGGACGGGTGGTCGGCGGATTGTTCACGGGGGTGTCACTGGCCACGGTCGCCGGGGTACCCGCCGGCACCTGGCTGGGGCAGGCGACCAACTGGCGGGTTCCGTTCCTGGTGATGGCCGGGTTCAGCCTGCTGGCCCTGGTACCCGTCGCCGCCTTCCTGCCCACATCCAGGCCGGCGGAGAGCCACGCCGCGGCGGGATCGGCGCCGAGTGCCCGGCGGTTCTGGGTGCTGATGCTGACCACCGCCCTCGCGGTCACCGGCACCTTCACCGCGTACACCTACATCGCCGCGTACCTCACCGACGGAGCCGGATTCGCCCGGGCGTCGGTCGGGCCGCTGCTGTCCGTGGCCGGGGTGGCCGGAATTCTCGGTACGAACATCGCCGGCCGCTTCGTCGACCGGCACGCGCGGACCACGATGGGCATCTGCGTCGCACTCATCGCGGCCACGCTGTTCGGGTTGACCGTGCTGCACGCCGTCGCCTGGGCGGTCGTCGGCCTGCTCGCCCTGCTCGGGTTCGCGACGGCCGGCAACACCACGTCGTTGCAGAGCCGCGTGCTCACCGTGGCGCCGGGCAGTACCGACATCGCGTCGGCCACCGCCTCGGCGACGTTCAACGTGGGTATCGCCGCCGGCGCGTACTTCGGCGGTATCTTGCTTGCCAGCCACGGCATCCGCAACGTGACTGTCGTAGGTGGACTGTTGACCGCCGCCGCGCTGGCGGTACTGCTCATCGAGCCGCTGGTGGATCGCGGTAAGCAGGTGGCGCCGGACAAGGTGGCGAGCCAGGTGGCGGCGGGCTGACGCCAGCGGTCACCGGATCTCGTAGGTGCCATCGAGCCGGGCCCGCGCGAGGACGTGTCCGGCCATGGCGTGGACCGCGTCGGCGAGGGTGAACGCGTCGGCCAGCTCGGGCCGGTAGTCCAAGGCGAAGAGTTGGAAGACGTAGGAGTGTGGTCCGTGCGAGCGGATGGGCATCGGGCCGGCCCAGCCGCGGCGACCGAGGCCGCCCTTGCCGTGTTTGAGCCCGCGGATCGGGCTCGGGTCGGTGAGGCCGTTCTCGGGAATGCCACCCAGTGACGGGTCGATGCCGACCGTGAGCGCGTGGGTGGCGGGCTTCCCGAGGGGTACGTCCGGGTCTTGCACGACGAGTACGAGTTCCGCGGTGCCGGCCGGTGGCGGTGTCCAGGCGAGGGCGGGTGAGACGTTGGCACCGAAGAGCCGGCCGCGGTGTCGCTCGGGGATGGCGGTGCCGTGGTCGAAGGCGGGGCTGGTGAGGGTGAAGCTCTCGGGCGCTTGCAGGTCGGCACGCGCCCAGACGAGGGTGTGGTGTCCGGCGCGCCGGTTGCGCAACGCGCGACCGAGCGGGTTCGCGGGCATGGTCGTGGTTCCTCCCCTGTCGTCCTTTAGGCATACTAACTAAAGCTGCCCGGCCGGGGTCAGCGCGCGAGCAGCCGGTACTGGCGGTACGCCAGCGGGAGAAAGACGAGGGTGAGCACGGCGGGCCACGCCACGGCGAGTGGTATCGAGTGGTCCGCGGCCCAGGTACGGGTGGACCACGTCGGGTTGCCGAACAGGTCGCGGATGGCCGTGGCGGTGGCGGAGAGCGGGTTCCAGGTGGCGATCGCGCCCAGCCAGCCGGGCATGGTGTCCGGGGAGACGAAGGCACTGGAGAGGAACCCGATCGGCCATACCAGCACCTGTACGGATACGGCCGACTCCGGTGTCTTGAGGAGCAGTCCGAGGTAGATGCCGACCCAGGTGAACGCGGAACGCAGCCACAGCAGCAGACCCAGCGCCGTCAGGGTGGGGACGATTCCGTGCTGGGGTCGCCACCCCATGGCCAGGCCGGTGGTCACCATGACCGTCAGGCCGGCGAGTGCGTTGAGGAGGTCGGCCCAACTGCGCCCGGCCAGTACGGCGATGCCGCTGACCGGCATTGCGCGGATCCGCTCGGTGACGCCCTTTGCGGTGTCCGTAGTGACAGCGATGGCCATGGATTCCAGACCGAACAGCATCGTGATGGTGAGCATGCCGGGGATCAGGTAGTCGGTGTAGGTCCCGTCCGGTACGGCCATGGCGCCGCCGAACAGGTACCGGAACATCAGCACGATCAGGACCGGGAACAGCAGCGCGAGCGCGATGGAGACCGGGCGCTGCTTCCAGTGCAGGAGGATCCGGCGGGTCAGGGTTGCGGCGTCGCTCATCGTGCCACCTCCACGGGCGCGGTGCGCTGCGTGCTCGGGGCGTCTCCGGTGAGGTGGAGGAACACCTCGTCCAGGGTCGGCTTGCGGGTGACCGTCTCGACCCGGTCGGGCCCGACCTTGGCCTTGAGTTCGTCCGGGGTGCCCTCGGCGACGATCCGGCCGGCGTCCATGACCGCGATCTGATCGGCCAACTGGTCGGCCTCTTCGAGGTACTGCGTGGTCAGCAGAACCGTGGTTCCGGTACCGACCAGGTCGCGGATGTGGGCCCAGACCTCGATGCGGGCGGCCGGGTCAAGCCCGGTGGTGGGTTCGTCCAGGAAGAGGGTCGCCGGGGACAGGACGAGGCTGGTCGCGAGATCCAGCCGGCGCCGCATCCCGCCGGAGTACCCCGCGACCGACCGGTCCGCCGCCTCGGCCAGACCGAACCGATCCAGCAGTTCGCCGGCGCGCATCCGCGCCGCGCGGGCGGTCAGGTGACCGAGCCGGCCGAACAGTTCCAGGTTCTGCCGGCCGGTCAGGATCTCGTCCACCGAGGCGTTCTGGCCGACCAGTCCGATCCGGTACCGCACCTGCCTCGGTTGCCGGATCACGTCATGGCCGGCGACGGTGGCCTGGCCGGCATCCGGTCGCAGGAGCGTCGCCAGGATGCGTACCGCGGTGGTCTTTCCCGCGCCGTTAGGGCCGAGTAGCCCGCACACCGTACCGGGGTCCACCTGCAGGCTGAACCCGTCGAGTGCGAGCTGCCCGCCGTACCGCTTCCGCAGGTTCCGGGCCGAGATGCCCGCCGATGGATCACCATACGTGCTTTCTCCGTATGCCATACGGAGAAGGTAGCACAGAACTTCGTACGTCATACGGAGTTGGTTGGCTATGCTGGCACGGTGACCACGGACCGCAGCGGCAGCGCCGATCCCGCTCGAACGGTCGCGCTGCTGTGGGGCACCCGGCGACTGCCCCAGCGCGGCCCGCGGCACGCACTGACCAGCGATCAGATCGTCGCCGCCGCGGTCGGGATCGCCGACGCCGACAAGGACCTGTCCGCGTTGTCGATGCGGCGGGTGGCCGAGGCGCTGGGCGTCGGCACCATGTCGCTGTACACCTACGTCGCCTCCCGGGCCGAGTTGGTCGAGGCCATGCTGGACTCGGTCTACGGCGAGGCGGTCGCGCAGCTCGAAAAGTCCGGCGCCAGCGACTGGCGTGCCGGCCTGCGCCACGTCGCGGCCGCCAACTGGGCGATGTACCTGCGGCATCCGTGGACACTGCAGGTCTTCACCGGCCGGCCCCCACTGGGACCCAACGCGATCGCCAAGTACGACCTGGAACTGCGCGTCGTCGACGACATCGGACTCACGGACGTCGAGATGGACGCCGCGATCACCCTCGTGCACACCCACGTGGAGGGCGTGGCGCGCCGCAAGGTCGAGGCCGAGCGCGCGCGGCGACGCTCCGGCATCACCGACAGCCAATGGTGGGAGGCGGCCGCCCCGGCCCTGTCCGGCGTGTTCGACCCCGCGCGCTTTCCCGTAGCCGACCGCGTTGGTACGGCCGCGGGGCAGGCGTACGAGGCCGCGTACAACCTCGAACACGAGTACAGCTTCGGACTGGACCGCCTGATCGAGGGCATCGCCGCTCTGATCCACGACGACCGTCGACGCCACCAGCCGGACTGACCCTCGACCTCCTCGCCGCTCGACGGTAGGTTGACCGTCTACCACGATGCGGGAGCGGGCAGATGCCGAACCGGATACCTGAGCCTTCGCCGGCCGGCTGGTACGAGGATCCGTACGAGCACGGCATTCTGCGCTATCACGACGGTACACAGTGGACAGAGCAGACCCAGGTCGCCGACGGCGGTGGTACGGCCGAGCCGGTCGAGGTACCGCCGACGGAGCTGCCCGGTTCCGCGCCGACGCCGCGCCCGACCTGGCAGCGCCTGCTGCTGGCCGCGGGCGGGCTGGCGCTCGTCTGGGTCGCCGTGAACCTGCTTGCCCTTACCGGACGGACCGGCTTCTTCCTCGCGGCCGGCCTGCAACTCGCGATCGTGCCGGGCACCGCGAGCCGGGTCTCCTACCGGCCGGTCGACGTGCTCTTCATGTTCATCCCGGTCTACAACCTGTTCTTCCAGTGCCGCATCGCGTGGCGGCTGGCCTACCTGCCGTACCGCGACTGGGAGCCGCGAGCCGACGAGGTCGACAGCTGGGTTGCGGTGCGCCATCCGCACTGCACCGACACGCCGCTGTACCTCGACACGCAGCAGCTGCCGAGGTTCCAGGCGACTGCCACCACGGACAACCAGACCTGACCGCGGATGACCGCTACACCCATCCTCGACTTGACAAGGCTATAGCTAACGGTTATCTATAGTCGTCGACGGAGGTGAGGGCTGAGGTGTCCGGGCGTCTGTTGCTGGTGTGGCGGCTGCTGGTACGGGATCTGCGCCGGCGCCGTACCGAGACCGTGCTGCTGCTGGTCGCGATCAGCGCCGCGACCGGCACGCTGACCCTCGGCCTCGCACTGGACGGGGCGCTGGCGCGTCCGTACGAGCGGACCCGGGCCGTCACCGCGGGCCCGGATGTCGTAGTGGTACCGGACACGACCGGCCCGCGGGCCCTGTCCGACCTCGCGCCGCTGGCCACCGCGCCCGGCGTCACCGTACACAGTGGACCGTACCCGCTCGGTTATCTGATGCTGACCGCACGCGGCAAGAGCGTGCACGCGGTCGTCGAGGGCCGGGACAATTCCCGAGCGGCGCTCGATCGACCCGCGGTGACCGCCGGCACCTGGGTACGCCCAGGCGGCGTGGTCATGGAGCCCACCTTCGCCAACGCCCTCGGCGTGCACGTCGGCGACACCGTCGACATCAACGGCCATCCGCTACGGGTGGTCGGGACCGCGGTGACCGCCGCCCGGGCGGTGTTCCCGAACGCCGACTGGCGCACTGATCCGGGCAGCCCGCTGACCCATCTCGCTGGCCTGGCATGGGTCGACCGTAGCCAGATCGGCGCGCTGGCCGGGGAGCGGCCACTGACATACACGCTGAACCTCAGGTACGCCGACCCTGCAGCCAGCACCTCGTTCACCCACGAGCGCACGGACGGGATCGAGTACACCAGCTGGACGGAGATCGCCGACACGGACGGCAGGCTCGTCGAACGGGCGCACCTGGCCCTGCAGGTCGGCAGCTGGCTGCTCACCGCCCTCGCGCTGGCCAGCGTCGCCAGCATCGTCGCCGGCCGCGTCGTCGATCAGCGCCGCCGGGTAGGGCTACTCAAGGCCGTCGGTGCCGGACCGGCCATGGTCGCCGCCGTCCACCTCGCCGAATACCTCGTCATCGGGCTCGCCGCCGCCGGCACCGGCCTGGCCGCCGGCTGGTTCGCCGCACCCGCACTGACCAACCCGGGTGCCGGGCTCCTCGGCGCCGTCGGCGTCCACCCGCCCGCGCTGCACACCGTGGCCGCGGCGATCGTCCTCGCCCTCGCCATCGCCGCCGCGGCGACCGTGGCACCCGTGGTACGCGCCGCCACCACCGACACCGTCCACGCGCTGGCCGACGCCGCCGCGCCGCCGCGGCGCCGCCGGTGGCGCGTCTGGCTGTCCCGCCGGCTGCCCACCGCCCTGCTCATCGGCGTCCGCATCAACGCCCGCCGCCCTCGCCGCGCCCGGCTCGTCATGGTGAACACTCTGGTCACCACGACCACGCTCGTCGCCGCGGTCATGTCCCAGGCCCAGAACCAGCAGTTCAGGCTGGGCGACGTGGAGCTGCCCGATCCGCGCGACCCGCGGGCCAACCAGGCCCTGCTCATCGTCATCGTCGTGCTGTGCGTCCTCGCGCTCATCAACGCCATCGTGAGCACCTGGAGCGCGGTCCTCGACGCCCGGCAACCGCTTGCGGTTGCCCGCACGCTCGGCGCCACACCCGCACAGGCCGGTGCTGGCTTGGCGGTGGCGCAACTGCTTCCCGCGATACTCGGCGTCGTGGCCGGTGTCCCCGCCGGTATCGGGCTGTACGTGACCGTCGCCGTCGGCGACGGCCGCTACCCACCCGATTCCTGGCTGTTCGCGACCGGGCTGGGAGTCCTGCTCGCCATCGCCGTGCTCACCGCCATCCCCGCAATGGCCGTCGCTCGCCGCCCGGTCGCGAACAGCCTCCAGTCCACACCGACCTGATGGCCGTCGCCATTGCGGTCAGTTGATGTCGAACTCGTTGCCCTCCGGATCCTTCATCCCGACCGCGTAGTGATCGAGCCCTTCCTCGAAGAGTGCACCGGTGATGGTGGCGCCCAGGCCGGCGAGGCGGCTCGCCTCCGCGTCAACGCGCTTGCGACGAGTCTCGATCGGGTCCGTTCGCTCGCCGCTGGCGTGGATGTCGAGATGCAGCCGGTTCTTGACCACCTTGGCGTCCGGGACGGCATGGAACCAGATGCTCGGCCCGTGGCCCTGCGGATCGCTGATCCGGTCCGCCCCGTCGATCAGCTCCTCCTCGGGCAGCCCCACGTTGCGGTAGAAGTCTTTCCAGGTAGCGAATCCAGCCGGTACCGGCGCGAGTTCGTAGCCGAGTGCGGCGGCCCAGAACCGGGCCAGCAGGTCCGGATCGGCGCAGTCGATGACCAACTGATAGCGGACAGGCATCGGTATCCCTCCGGACCGCGTGAACAGATACCGCCATCCTGCCACTACGTCCGGTACCGGAAGCGGATCCGGCCGCGGGTCAGGTCGTACGGGCTGAGTTCCACGAGCACCCGGTCGTACGGCAAGATCTTGATGTAGTTCTTCCGGATCTTCCCGCTGATGTGTGCGAGCACCGTGTGTCCATTCTGGAGCTCCACCTTGAACGTGGCGTTGCGCAGGCACTCCTTGACGATGCCCTCGACTTCGATGCCCCGTGCTGTTCCGGTCACCTTGTTGCACTCCTCTGGTCGGTGGTTGGGCTCTCCCGGCGCACCAGCTCCAGGTTGCTGGTTGCGCGCCGGGCACCGATGCCTTCGAACAGCGCCAGGGCCGCCCGGTTGGCTTCGTCTATCTCAGCCGCGGCCGTTTCGATGCCGCAGCGGTACAGCGCACCCAGCACGTGGGCGAGCAGCGCCCGGGCGATGCCACGGCGGCACGCGTCGGCCCGCACCGCGATCAGCCCGATCCGGGTATGCCGGCGCCGCGGCACCACCCGAACCAATCCCACGTACCGATCGGGCTCGGCCGCGACCGCATACTTCGCCGCGTCGAACAGCGGAGTACCGTCCGGCCGGGCCAGCACCTCGGCCGGCATCGAGTCCCAGCCGACGGCGGCCTCGACCTCGTCGCGGATCGCGTGGTACACCTCGCGCAGTGGAGTTTCTTGCGCCGCACCGACCGGAACTATCCGTACGCCCGCCGGTGGGAGCACCGGGTCGAGTCTGGTGATCCGCGGGTCGGTGGGCACGATGTACTCCCACTCGCGCCGCCGGACCGCGAAGCCGGCTCGCCGCCAACTGGAGGTCAAGTCGAGGTCAGCCTCGTCGACCACCGTGTACAGCGGCTCCGGTAGGTCCGCCAGCATGACATCGGCGAGTCGGTCGAAGACCGCGTCGTGCCACGAGTCGATGCTGAGGAAAATCCGCCCGTCGGGCCTGCGCGAGGCGTGCCCGCGGCCGACCACCTGGTCGTCCTCAATGGCGTGCCATTGGGTATCCGCGACCTGCGTGACCACTACCGCGTGGTCGCCCATGCGCGACGTGAAATGCACAGAGTTCAAAGGTTGTCGCCTTCCGAGATCGCCTTGTTGTCGAAGCGCTCCCGGCGACTCCTACGTCAATCGCCGACCGTGACGACGAGGGAGAGCACCCACGTGCGTACAGCGTTCATGGGTCTCACCTCCTCGCGTGGTGCCACGGTCTCCCGGCACACTATCAGCCCGAACGCCCTGCGGCCCAACCATAAAAGCGCGCCGGCAGAACGACAGGCAGAAGTTCCGGTGGAAAGCGCATGCCGCGGCGCGATGTAGGTCACACACCCGGCTCTGGATTCCCGCGCTGACCTGCGCCACCCCGGACCATCCCGGTGATGCCACAACGGCTGGGAGCTTGCGCCACCACTGTGGAACACGGTGATGATCGCACTCGGACACCCCCAGTGCCCGCAGGTCGACCGCACCGAATTGGAGAAAGCCCCATGCGACAACGCCGTCTACTGCGCTACGGTGCGCTCGGCGCCACGCTGGCGACACTGTTCATCGTGACCAGCCCTGCCGGAGCCCACGCCCAGCCGGATCCGGCGGCCACCACGGCGACGGCGCCTGCGGACGCCGCCCGGACGGCGGCTACCCGGAAGATCGCCCTGATCACCGGAGACAGGGTCTCGGTCACCGGCAAGCAGGTGAGTGTCACCCCGCGTGCCGGCGTCCACTTTCTACGCTTCCAGCGCGACAAGGACGACTACGTCATCCCGTCCGACGCCGTCCCGCTGCTGAAGGCGGACCGGCTGGACGAGCGGCTGTTCGACGTCACCGCATTGCTCGGGTTCGACTTCGACAAGCTCCCGTACCTCCCACTGGTGGTTTCGGATACGGCCGCCGTGCGGGGGTTGTCCACCCAGCAGGCGCTCGGTGCCGTGCACGGCTTCGCCACCAAGGTGCCGGTCGCGGACCTGGCGAAGACCTGGCAGACCACCCGGACCTCGCTGACCGGCGGCAAGATCTGGCTCGACGGGATCGTCAAGTCCACATTGGACGTCAGCGTACCGATGATCGGCGCGCCAGAGGTATGGGCGGCCGGCTACGACGGTACCGGGGTGAAGGTCGCGGTGCTCGACACCGGCATCGACGACACTCATCCGGACCTCGCCGGCAAGGTGGTCGCGCGGCACAATTTCGTCCCTGACAAGGAGACCGGCCTGGACCTCACCGGGCACGGTACCCACGTGTCATCGACGATCGCGGGCAGCGGTGCCGCTTCGGGAGGCAAGTACCGGGGCGTGGCGCCGGGTGCGTCACTGCTGGACGGCAAGGTGTGCTGGAACGTGCAGGGCCGTGGCGATTGCTCGGACTCCGCCATCCTGGAGGCCATGCAGTGGGCGGCCGACTCCGGGGCCAAAGTGGTCAACATGAGCCTGAGCGGGCCGGACGATATCGGCCTCGACCCGCTGGAGCAGGCGGTCAATGACCTGTCGGCCAAGTACGGCATGTTGTTCGTCTGCGCCGCGGGCAACTGGGGCGGCCCGTTGCACCAGGTCGCTTCACCGTCCACTGCGGACGCCGCGCTGTCGGTGGCGAACTTCGACAAGACGGGAGCGTTGAACGGGAGTTCGCTGCGCGGCCCGCGGATCGGTGACTACGGCGTCAAGCCGGACATCGCCGCGCCCGGTACCGACATCACCGCGGCGCGCTCGCCCAGCGCCGTGGACCTGCCCGAGGGGCAGTACGTCTCGCTGACCGGCACCTCCATGGCCACCCCGCACGTGGCCGGCTCCGCCGCCCTGCTGGCCGAGGCCCACCCGGAGTGGAAAGGCACGCAGGTCAAGGAGGCGCTTATGGCCAGCGCCACACCGAACCCGGCGTACGACGTTTTCGCCCAGGGCGCGGGACTGGTGAACGTGGCGAAGGCGCTGAACCAGACCGTCACCGTCACTCCCGCCTCGCTGAACGTCGGCGCGCTCGAATGGCCGCACACCGCGGCGCCCAGCACGCGGACCATGACCTATCACAACCGCGGCGACCAGCCGGTGACGTTCGACCTGGCGCTGGAGAGCAACGCGCCGGACGGGCTGCTGGCGCTGAACGCGAAGACGCTGACCGTGCCGGCCGGTGGCGACGCCACCGTACAGGTGACCGTGGACGAACAGGCCAGCACCGCGTACGGCTTCTACAGTGGACGGTTGGTGGCCACCGGCGGTGGCGGCAAGCTGCAGACGCCGTTCAGCGTCTATCTGGAACCGCCGGCGGCGACGCTGAAGGTCTCCACCATCGGTAGGGACGGCGGCACCCCAGGCAACGTGATGCTCGTACTCCTCGACCCGAACCCGTCGACCTACGCCGACCACGAGTACTACACGGCCAGCGCCTCCCTGCGGGTACCGCTGAACAGCACGTGGTACGTCGTGGCGTACGTGATGAACGACGACGGCACGGTCGCGATGCTCACTGACAACAAGGCGGTGGTCAGCGCGGACCAGGAGGTGGTGCTCGACGCCCGCAAGGCGCAGCCGCTGGACATCACCGTTCCGGACAACAAGGCGACCGCGTACGACGCCACGGCCGGGGTCAATCGGGCGGCCGACGGGTACCCGACCTACGACGCCGTATCCGGCGATCCCAGCACCATCTTCACGGCCGATGAGGGCCCGACCAACCTGCCCGGCATCATCACCCAGGTGCAGGCGATGTTCCAGGGCCCGGCAAAGCAGGACAGCGCACCAGACCTTTACCAGGTGGGCTGGCGGACAACGGGCTCCTTCATCACCGGACTGACCAAGCACGTGTCGCGACCGGAACTGGCCACAGTGGACGTCGACTACGCGCAGAACGCGACCGGTGTGGCGGCATGGCGCACCAACGACATGCCCGAGCCGTCCCTGGACGGCATGTTCCCGTTGACCAGCGAGCTGCCGCCGGTGGCGACGCCGGCCCACCGCACCGAGTACTACAGCGGCGACGTGCCGTGGCGGTCGAGGATTGTCGAGAAGACCATCGCCGACGATGTGACAATTCTCGACCTGGCACAGAAACAGGACCCGGACTACCAGTCGGGCCGCCGCTACCACGAGCGCTGGGACGGCGCGGCGCTCAACGCCACCCTGGCGCCGGTGAACCCCGGCAACCAGCCCGTGGTGCGGATGGGTGATTCCCTCTACGCCGGCTTCTACGGGTACGCCGACGGCGATGGACACGTCGGCTGGCTGAGCACGATGACCGACAACGACCTCGCCCTGTACCAGGGAAACACCCTGCTCGGCGAGTTCACCGGTGGGTTCGGCTTCTTCGGCAGCTGGGACGTGTCAGCAGCGGCGACCACCTACCGCCTGCGGTACGCGCTCGACCTGCCCGACCCGTACCGGCTGGCCCGGCGGATGGAGTCGGAGTGGAGCTTCACCACCTCAACCGACCAGCAGGGCGAACTGCCGCTCACCTCGATCGGGTTCCGGCCGGATCTGGCGCTGGACAACAGCAGCCGGGCCGGGAGCATGCTGGATGTCCCGCTGACGTTCGTCCAGCAGTCGACCGCGGGCCGGGTGACGTCGGCGAAGGTGTCGGTCTCCTTCGACGGCGGCCTCACCTGGGTAGCGGCGCCAACGACGGAGAAGGACGGGGCGTACACCGCGAAGGTGTGGCAGCCGAAGGACAAGTCCGGGTTCGTATCGCTGCGAGCGTCCGCTGTGGACAGTAAGGGCAACACGGTCACCACCACCGTCTACCGGGCATACGAGCTCAGGTAACGGTGTACCCGCAACCGGGGCCGGGGCACGATCTGCCCGGCCCCGGTTGCGTCAGGACACCAGGCGCTCCGTGGCCAGGCCGATCTCGGTGAGCCGGGCCAGCGCCTCGTCCACCAGGTCCGCCGGGCCTACCTGCCGGGCGATGCGCGCCGCCCGCCGCAGTTGGGTACGCGCCTCCTCCGCCCGACCCAGCCGGGCCAACGCGCTACCGAGCCCGTACCGGCAGCGCGCCTCGCTCTGCCGCATACCGGACCGCTGTACCGGCGGCAGCGCGGTCCGGAAGCTGGCCGCGGCCGCCGCCCACTGGCGCAACGCCAGCTGGCTCAACCCGATGTTCAGATGCAGATGGCCCGCCGTGATGTCACTGAGAAGTGGGGACGGTGCGCGGCTCGGATCGGCCAGCAGCGCCTCCAATTGGCGGTACTGCGCGATGGCGTCGCGGTGCCGGCCGGCCTGGGCGAGGCTACTGGCGAGCAGCGAGAGCCCCTGCGAGTATCCGTCCCAGTCCGCGGCGGCCTCGAACGGCGGCAGCGACTGCTGGGCCGCCTCCTGTGCCTGCGCCGCCGCACCCCGCCGTCGCGCCGCGGATCCGATGCACACCCAGGACCAGCCCTGCTCGCTGAGGTCACCGACCTCGCGCGCCAGCCGCAGCGCCTTGCGCGCCGGCGGATCGGCCAGGTCGTGCCGCAGGGCGCTGGTGGAGTACGCCCAGGAGACGTAGTTCAGGTGGACCGCCTGGCCGCGCCGGTCGCCGAGCGCCTCGGCCGAGGCCGCCGACATCTGGAACACCTCGAGCCAGGGTGCCCAGTGCCGCCACCGGTCCGAGAACCAGTGCAGGGCATCGGCGGTGGCCATCACCTCCAGATGCCGGCCCGCGACGAATGCCGACCGCAGCGCGGCGAGCCAGTTCAGGCTCTCCTCGGCGAGCCACCGGCCGGCCTCCTCTGCCGAGGCCGGACCGACCGGGGCCGGACCGACCGAGGCCGGACCAATCGAGGCCGCGTCGTGGTACGGTGCGCCGCCGCCCGGCTCGAACCACCGCCCGGCGGCGGCCGCGGTCTCCAGCAACCAGGTCACCATCTGGTTCTCGGCCTGCCGGCACGCCTGCGGCGTCTCCTCTTCGGCCAGCCGCGTTCGGGCGAACAACCGGATCAGATCGTGGAACCGGTAGCGGCCGCCGGTGACCGGCTGGAGCAGACCGAGGTCGGCCAACTCCTCCAGCGCCGCCTCCGTCTCGCGTACGCTCAAGCCGGCCACCTGGGCGGCGAGGTCTACGCCGCCGTCTGGGCCGGGGACGAGGGACAGCCGGCGGAAGGTACCCGCGGCGGCCGCGGAAAGCTGCCGGTACGACAGCATGAACGGTGCCGCGATCTGCAGGTCCCCGGCGACCAGCAACCCGATCCGCTCGTCCTGCACGGCGAGCCGCCGCAACAGGTACTCGATGCTCCACTGTGGACGACTGAGCAGCCGGTTGCCGGCGATCCGCAGCGCCAGCGGCAGGTGCCCGCATGCCTCGGCGAGTCCGAACAGGACGGTCGGCGGTTCGGCGGCGACGCGCTGTGGTCCGATGATGCGTTGCAGCAGCGCGACCGACTCGCCCTCAGTCAGGGCCGGCAGGGTGAGCCGCTCGACCGCTTCGAGCCCCGCCAGACTGCGCCGGCTGGTGACGATCGTCATGGTGGCACCGGCGGCCGGCAGCAGCGGGCGGATCTGCGCCTCGTCGGCGGCGTTGTCGAGCATCAGCAGGCAGCGCCGCTCGCGGAGCAGCGCCCGGCACTGGGCGCCGCGGGCCTGCTCGTCGCCGTGCACCTGGGCCTCCTCCAGACCCAGCGCGATCAGCAGGCGCAGCAACAGGTCGGTCGCGCTGGGTGGATCCGCGTCCAGGCCCCGCAGGTCGAGGAAGAGCAGACCGTCTGGAAAGGATCCGGCGTACCGGCTGGCGGCCTGCAGCATCAGCGATGTCTTGCCCAGGCCGGGCGGGCCGGAGACGACCACGACCGCGCCGGGCTGGTCGCGCGCGACGAGATCGCCGAACCAGCGCAGCTCGCCATCCCGGCCGGTGAAGTCGGCAACGGTACGCGGTGGCGCGACCGCCGGTACTGGCCGCTGCGCACCGCGGCCGGCCCGGGACGCCTCGCGCAGCCCGGCCGCCGCGGCATCCGCCAGGCCCAGCGCCCGGATCAGAGCATCGACGGTACGCCGCTGCGGCATCCGGCTGCGCCCGCGTTCCATGTCGCTGATTGCTCGGACGCTGACCCTGGACGCGGCGGACAGCTCGTCGATGGTGAGGGCGGCCGCACCGCGATGCTGCCGCAGCAGCAGGCCGAAACGGTTCGGTTCGCTCATCCCGGTGCCAACCACTCGTCCGGCGCCGTCAACTTCGGGGGGCTCGTCGTCATGGGCCAAGCCAGCGCCGATCACCTGCGCCATGGGCAGGATCATCCCACGTCCTATCGGCCCCGGATGGTGTTACCTGGTTCGCCTCCCATCGGGTGGGAAGGTTCCCTCATCCAGATCCGCGCTGCTGGTCAGTGCGGCGATCGCATCGGCTGGTGGCGCCGTGAATTCGGTGGTGTAGCGGTCGGCCGACGTGGCATCGTCGGCCCCATGCCTGTCGAACTGATCCGGGCCAGCCGCTTGACCGATGCTGTCCCGTATGCCTACGCCTCGGTGGTCCCCGCTGGTGCCCGGCTCGTGCACACCGCCGGAGCGTGCCCGATCGACGAGCACGACCAGGTTGTAGCGCTCGGCGACGTCGCCGGGCAGGCCCGGCAGGTCATGGACAATCTTGAGGTGGCGCTGCAAGCGGCGGGGGCTGTGCTGGCAGATGTCGTACGCACGACCGTCTACGTTGCCAGCACTGACCAGGCAGATCTCGGCACAGCCTGGAACGTCGTGCGCGCGCGGTTCGGCGACCACGACCCGCCGAGCACCTTGCTCGGCGTCACTGTGCTCGGCTACCGGGGCCAGCTTGTCGAGGTCGACGCCGTTGCCGTTATCGGCTGATCTTACCGGGTGCCGGGTACGTGCGGTTGTCCACTCTTCCACCGTCCGATATGGACGATCCACCCGGGGCACTCCAAGCGACCTTCCCCGCCTGGCGAGATCACCTCAATCTATTGCTACGGTCGTCATAGACCACGATCGCGCTTGTTTCCGGTTTAGAATTTCGTGGCACGCCTTGCTGGCGGGAAAGGACCGTGCCATGGTCAATCCTCATCAGAAAACCACCCGGCTCAGCAAGAACAAGCGGGACCTTTCCCCCGGCCCCCCGCAAAATACACGCAAGGTGCAGGGGTTCGATCCGGACTCGACTCTGGGGTCGAAGCAGCTCCGAAATAAAGCGCTGAAGCTGAGCCTCGATGAGATCGCGGAAATGCGATCGGAACTCGAGAGCCTGCCTCGGCCGGTCCCCGCGGAGCGGGCTGCCGTGCTGGCCGTACTGAACAGCAGGGAAAAGATGCTCCGCGCCAAGCTACCGAAGGTGGAGCAAAACGCGGCGCCGCCGAATGCGCAGCCGCCGGCCCAGCAAGTGGTGCCGGCGGGGCCGCAGGCACAAGCCCGCCAACCAGAGCCCGCCCAACAGCAGGAGCAGGAGCGGGTACGCCTGGAGGGGGTGGCGCGGCAGCGAAAGGCGGAGGCGACGGCGCAGCGAGTCGAGAAGGAAGGCGAACTGGCGGCACTGGAGGCCCAGCTGGAGGCGCGCAAGAGGACGGATCCTCGAGCGGTGCCGGAACTGGAGGCGAAGCGGGGCGATCTGCTCGACGAGCTCGCGGAGCTGCAATCGAACGAGCAGAAGTGGGGGCTGGAAGAGGCGTGGGTCCGGGAGTCGGAGCGGACGCCGACCTGGGACGAACTGGGGGCGTACGCGGAGAAGATCCCGGACCGGAAGGCCGGCGAGCAACCGCACCCGATGGTCGTCCACCTGTTGCAGCGCCTGTGCGAAGCGAAGAACCGTGAGCGCCCACCGGTGAAGGTCCGGCGGCGCCGCGCCGATGGCAGCATCGCTGAGGAGACGGTGACCGGCGACAACTACCTCGCGGTCGTCGAAGGCGCCAAGAACCTCCGGTGGGAACCGCTGAGCACCCAAGGGCGGGCCGCGATGCAGGAGTTCACCAACCAGTGGCAGCCGCGGCTGACCAAGAGGACAGGCTTGGACGACGCTGTCGACCAAAAGGTCGCGGAGTGGAAGGGCAAAGTCACCTTCGCCAAGGCCGGGGACAACCCGAACGTGGACGACTACGAGCCGTACATCCGGGGCGCGTGCGAGGTCATCGTCAAATGGATCGATCCGGCGATCGTGGCGAACCTGAAGCTGCCACCGATAATCATCCATGGCCGGGACGACAGGTACTACGACAAGACCACCGAGGGCAACTACGAACCGACGGATCAGGTTATCCACGTGAGCAAGACGAAGTTCGACAGTGCCGCGCTGCTGCTGCACGAGTTCGGGCACCACATCGAGGAACAGGGGCCGGTCGAAAACTGGTGCAGTTTTGTCTTGTACCTCAACCACCTGGCCGGCGGCCGGAACCTGATCTCCCAGATGGACGCCTTTGGGCAGGAGATGGGGAAGCAACCGTACTACGGCCTGTCCTTTGATCCTGCCCCGAAGCTACC
>JBPYFB010000474.1:0-3592 GCA_051986465.1 Rugosimonospora sp. | reverse complement strand
CACCGGCCGACGTCACCCGGTTTTTCCGCGCACTCATGACGGGACGCCTGCTGCGACCGGCGATGCTCGACGCGATGCTCGCCGATCCGGTCGACCGGTACGGCCTGGGCATCGAACAGATCCAGGTCTCCCGCGACGTGACTCTCTGGGGCAAGGGCGGCAACTTCTTCGGCTTCGACACGATCGTCGTGACGACCGCGGATGGGCAGCGGCAACTCGCCCTGTTCGTCAACCCGTGGGGCGGGTCAGACGACGGCGAGCCGATGAACAACCTCCTCGCGACGGCGTTCCCCGGCTGACGCGCCGGATCAGGCGTAGCCCCATGGCGTGTGCGGGCGGTACGGGTTCTCCAGTCGGGCTATCTGCTCGGCGGTGAGCGTCAGATCCACGGCGGCGATCGCGTCGTCGAGGTGCTGGGTGCTGGTCGCTCCGATGATCGGTGCGCACACGGTTGGCTTGGCGAGCAGCCAGGCGAGCGCGATCTGGGCGGGTGGTACGCCGTGCTCCGCGGCGACGGCGCGCAGCGCGGTGCGGATGTCGAGGTCGCTGGTCTCCTGCAACCCTCCGGTGGCCTGCTCCTCGATCGCCCGCGGGGTGCGCGGTCGGCCCGGGTCGTGGGTACCGGCGAGCCGCCCGCGGGCCAGCGGACTGTACGGCAGGACGCCGACGCCCTGGTCGGCGCAGAACGGTACCATCTCCCGTTCGTCCTCCCGGTCGACGAGGTTGTACCGGGTCTGCATGGATACGAACCGGGTCCAGCCGGCCGCCTGCGCGGTGTACTGAGCCTTCGCGAACTGCCAGGTGCGCATCAGGGACGCGCCGAGGTACCGGACCTTGCCGGCGCGTACCAGGTCATGAAGTGCTTGCATGGTTTCGTCGATCGGCGTCTCGGCGTCCCACCGGTGGATCTGGTACAGGTCGATGTAGTCGGTGGCCAGCCGCCGCAGTGAGGCGTCGACGGCGTCCATGATGTGCTTGCGGGACAGGCCGCGATCGTTGGGACCGGTGCCCATCGGGTAGAAGACCTTCGTCGCGAGCACGTAGTCACCGCGCCGGCCGAACAGCCTTGCGAGCAGTCGTCCGGTGACCGTCTCGCTGGCGCCGGTGGAGTACATGTCAGCGGTGTCGAAGAGGGTGACGCCGGCCTCGACGGCTCGGCGCACGATCGGCTCGGCCTTCTCCTCGGGCAGGAACCACGCCACCGCACCGGGATCGCCGTAGCTCATCATGCCCAGCGCGATCCTGGATACCTTCAGGCCGGACGAGCCTAGCCGGGTGTACTGCACTGAGGTTCCTCTCTCGGCGGGAGACTGGCCGGCTGTTGATGGATGGCGACGGCCACGGTGACCAGGCCCACGCCGAACAGGTCCCGAACGGTGGGCGGTTGGCCAAGTACGAGAAGGCCGATGACGGTCGCCGAGGCCGGCAGGATGCTCAGCATCAACGCGAACGTGGCTCGACGCAGCCGGGCCATGGCGAGTTGGTCGGTCACGTACGGGATGACGGAGGAGCAGACACCGACGGCGATACCGGCGAGCAGCCAGCCGGGGTGGGTGAACGCCGGTACCGCGGCGCGCAGGCCCACCGGGGTTGCCACGATCACCGCGATCAGCATGGCCGCGCCGAGTTGGTCGATACCGCTCCACTGTGGATCGCTCGCGGATCGGTCGGTGGCGACGGCGTGCCCCAGCACCACGTACAGCATGAACAAGGCGCAGTTGGCGAAGGCCAACGCGAATCCCAGTGGCTGACCGGCCAGCCGGACGTCGGCGAGGACGAACACCCCGGCCACCGCGAGCCCGAGCGCCGCCGCGTTGCGCCCGGTTCTGACACCGAGCGCGGCGACCGCGATGACACCGAGGAACTCGATCGTGCCGACGGTCGACAGGGGCAGCCGGGCGATCGCGAGGTAGAACAGCGTGTTCAGCGCCGCCAGTACGGTGCCCAACGCGAGGAGGATCCGGCGCTGCGCGGCGGTCGACCGCCGGACCAACCGCCATGGGCGCCGCCACACCGCGAACACCACGGCCGCGCTGGCGATCCGCAGCCAGGCCACGCCGACGGCGTTCACCCGCGCGAACAGCAGCACCGCGAAGGCGGGGCCGAGGTAGTGGAAGACGGCGCTGACCGCGAGCAGCGCCGGCACCGGCAGCCGGTACGCCAATCCCGTCGGCCCAGGTGGTCGTCCCCGCGCGACGACCTCTTCCGGCAGGTCACCCACGCGGGTATCTTCCAAGGCGTGACGGCCTGATGGAAGGGCAATATCAAGGTAGGGAAGGCGAATTGCCGAGAGAACCAAGGTTGAACAAGCTATCTTCTTTCGGAGTCCAGTCCAGCCTGCTGGACCCGACCAACCTGCGACTGTTGTCCGAGCTGCACACCAACCCGCGCCTGTCCATGTCCGAACTCGCCCGCCGCGTCGGCATGTCCGCCCCCGCGGTCACCGAACGGGTGCAGCGGCTGGAAACCGCCGGCGTGATAACCGGCTACCGCCTCGATGTCGACCCCGCCGCCCTGGGCATGCCGATCACCGCCCTGGTGCGCATCCGGCCCGGCCCCGGCCAGCTACCCAAGATCGCCAAGGTCGCCCAGGACACTCCACAGGTGGTCGAGTGCCAGCGCATCACCGGCGAGGACTGCTTCCTCCTCAAGGTGCACGCGCCGTCCATCGGCGAACTTGAGCAGATCCTGGACCGGTTCCTCCTCTTTGGACAGACGACCACCTCCATCGTGGTCTCCACCCCGGTGCCGCCCCGACCGCTGCCGCTACCCAGCTCGCCGTCGTGAGAGCTGGGCGTTGAGCAGCCCGCGCTCGGCCATGAAGGCGCCCAGCGTCTTGTCGTCCTCGGCGGACATGAATCGGCGTGGGATCACCGTCGCCGGCATCCGGCCGACGAACACGATCCAGAATTCGGGGGTATCCACCACCCGCGCCACCCCGTCCCACGCGATGCCGCCGGACTCGGTACCGCTGCGCATCATGATGTTGTCGTCGGTGATGTCGTAGCCGCCCTCCACGGCGTACCGGCTGGAGCGGCGCCGGGCGCGCAGCCGCACAAAAGGCGGGTACAGCATCAAGAGCACGCCACCCACGACGCACGCGATCCACAGCGACGAGATCCGCTCGCCCCAACTGGACGCCCGGGATACCCCCAGACCGATCGCACCGACCGCCA
This sequence comes from Rugosimonospora sp., assembly GCA_051986465.1. Lineage (GTDB taxonomy): Bacteria > Actinomycetota > Actinomycetes > Mycobacteriales > Micromonosporaceae > DATEJJ01. The sequence goes on along the minus strand of JBPYFB010000474.1, from coordinate 416 downwards.
CCAACGCCGCGCCGATGTAGCCGTGCTTGCGCAGCCGGATGCCGCTGAGTACGGCGGCCACCCGGCCCGGGTAGGCGGGATCGGCCGGGACATCGAAGCGGATGTGCACGCCAAGACGATAGCCCAGCCGCGGTGTCCCGTCAGGCGTGCGCGCCAGCGGCAGGGTCCGACAGCAGGGTCCGCAGTTGCACGCCGGCCGCCTGTGCCTTGGCCGGATTGATGGCCGGCAGTACCGCCGCCATGTATTCAGGGTAGTAGTCCGACTTGTTGTCGTTCTTCCAGTCGACGCTGGTTTTGAGGTTGTCGAGAGTATCCTCATAGTATTCAAGGGCGACCGGGATCAGTTCGGTGAGGGCATTCTTGTAATACAACGGCGCGTAGTGCGGTTTCGGTAGCTTCGGGGCAGGATCAAAGGA
>JBPYFB010000473.1:0-6498 GCA_051986465.1 Rugosimonospora sp. | reverse complement strand
GTTGCCCAGCAGGGTGGGCCAGGTGCCTTGGTGCAGGGTCGAGATGATGGTGGCGTTGTCCACCTTCCCGGCCTTCTGCGCGACCAGTTCCAGCACCTGCCCCGTCGCGTACGCCTCGGCACTGGTGTTGTCGATGGTGTCCACGGTTCCGCCGTATGCCTTGGTGTAGGCCGCCGCGAACTCGGCACTGCCCGGCGCCGTCGAGTCGGGGAACCAGTCGCCCGAGGAGAAGATGCCGCTGGTGTTGCCGGCGCCCACCTTCGACGGGAACTCGACCGGCGAGTTCGCGCCGTTGGACAGGTACATGAACCGCGGGCTGAACTTGAGCTGTACCAAGCTCTTCACCTGACCGTACGCGTCCTCGCTCTGGGTGCCGCCGACCAGTACGTCGGGGTGGGCCGCGGCCACCTTCGCCATGATGGCCGAGTAGTCCTGCGTCTCGGCCGGGTACACCTGCTTGTAGACCGTCTTGATGCCGGCGGCCTCGAAGCGGCTGCGGATGTTCTCCGCGATCGGCGTGGCGAACGGGTCGTCCAGTTCGGTGTAGGCCGCCGTCTTGGGGCGGTCGCCCGCCGGCAGCGACAGCACCCAGTCGGCGAACACGTCGCCCTGCTTGACGACCGGCGCGGGCTGGATGAAGAAGAGGTTGTTGAGCTTCTGCGCGAACACCGCGGGACCGCCGCCGGCCGGCTCCAGGAACGCGTATCCGTAGCGCTTGGCAACCTGCGACGCCGGTATCGTCAGCAGGCTGGAGAACGGCCCGAAGACGAGGTCGACGCGGTCCTTGTTGATGAGGTTCTGGTAGTTCGTCACGACCTGGGTCGGGCTCGACGTGTCGTCGACGACCTTGATCTGCACCTGCCGGCCCAGCAACCCGCCCTTGGCGTTGACGGTCTTCGCCCACAGGTCGTAGCCGGCCTTCACCGCCTTGCCCGAGTCGGCGAAGTCACCGGTGAGCGAGATGGACGCCCCGATGACCAGTGGTGGCTTGGCACCCCCCGACCCGCCCCCGCCCGGCGTCGACTTCGACGAGCAGGCGGCTGCGGTGATCAACGAGGCGGCGACCAACGAGAGCGACGCCAGGGCCGTGCAGGCTCGGCGGATCGGGAAGCGCGTAGGAGTCATCCGTTCCTCCCTCGCGGAGGCCAGGAGTCAGAGATAGATAGGTGTGACGATGACGGGCGCTGGTTCCACAATCGATTGCGGTCATGATGAACCCCCTTTAGAGATCGAGTCAACACCTTGTTACCGGGCCGTTGCGACCGGCCCAGGTCTCTGTAAACAATCGATTGCGACGCCGACCTTCCGGACCATGGCCGCGGCTCCCTACGCTGACCTACGCTGTTCGTCATGCAACGCGTCAAGCTGGCCGATGTCGCCCGGGCCGCCGGCGTGCACCCGGGCACCGCCAGCCGCGCGCTCAACCCCGCCACCCGGGATCAGGTCAGCAAGGCGACCTCCAAGCGGGTGGCACGCGCGGCGGAGCGCCTCGGGTACGTGCCCAACACCCTCGCCCGCGGCCTGCGTACCGCCCGCTCCTATCTCACCGCGATGGTGGTACCCGACGTCACCAACCCGCTCTTCCCGCCGATGGTGCGCGGAGCCGAGCAGGTGCTGAGCACCGCCGGGTACACGCTGGTGCTCACCGACACCGACAACAACGCCAATACCGAGCGCCGGCAGATCGAGCAGTTGCGCGCCCGCGGCGCCGACGGGTTCATCGTCGCCACCGCGCGGTGGGAGGACGCCATCCTCGACCAGGTGGCCTCGGCGGGGGTACCGGCCGTGCTCGTCAACCGCAACACCGCGAGTCGCCGGCTACCATATGTCGGCGCGGACGAGCGCACCGGCGTCGCGCTCGCCGTCGGGCACCTCGCCGAGATGGGACACCGGCACATCGCGTACCTCGCCGGACCGCAGGACACCTCTACCGGCCGGGAGCGCGCCGCCGCCTTCCGCCAAGCCGTACAGGCGCACGGATTGCCCGGCGACCGCGGCCAGGTCCGGGCCTGTTCCGCCTACACCGAGTCGGCCGGCGCCGTCGCCGCCAGCCGGCTGCTCGCGTCCGGGCGGGACTTCACCGCGATCCTCGCCGGCAACGACCTGATCGCCTTCGGCGCGCTCGCGGTGCTCTCCGGTGCCGGCATCCGCTGCCCCCAACAGGTTTCGGTCATCGGCTTCAACGACCTGCCGCTGGTCGACAAGCTCACCCCGCCGCTGACGACCGTACGCCTGCCACTGCACGAGATGGGCGCGCTGGCCGCCCGTACCCTCCTCTCCGAAATCGACCGCAACGGGCCGGACGGCCGGGTGACCCAGGCGCTTCTCGGCGTGGAGCTGGCCGTGCGCGGCAGCACCGCCCCACCACCCTGATTTGCCTCTGGTTGTTTTGCCGGCGCGAAGGTTGACCTTCGCGGGTTGGGGTAGCGGCGCATGGAGTCAGACGCACCCATCCTGGAGGAGCACATGCCGCTTGATGGCCCCACCGAACTGTTCGTCTATGAGCTGTCGGCCGCCTACGACGGCGAGCAGAAGATGGCCGAGCTGCTCGGCCAGGCGACCCAGCAGATCCACGACAACGCGCTCGTCGCCATCCTGCGCGCCCACCTGGAGGAGACCCGCCAGCAGGCCGCCAACCTGGAGCAGTGCTTCGATCTGCTCGCCGAGGAGCCGCGCGACGTGACCTGCCTGGCGATCGACGGGGTGCGGCAGGAGTACCAGAACATCCTCGCCGAGCAGCCCGACCCGGACGTGCTGGCGATGTTCCTCGTCGACGCCGCGACAAAGGCGGAGCACTACGAGGTCGGCGCGTACCGCGGGCTCGTCGACAAGGCGCTACTGCTCGGCGAGGCGGAATGCGCGCTGCTGCTGCAGACCAACCTCGTGCAGGAGGAGGAGACCACGACGCGGCTGGAGCGGCTCAACCACGACATGAGCGAACGCGCGCTCACCGAGGTGTGACGCGCCCGCCGGTCTTACTGCCGGCAAAGGATCTCGCCGTGCAGGATGCCGAACCAGCCGTCCTCCGCGGCGGCCCAGGCGCGCCAGCCCGCGGCGATACGCTCCAGATCCGCCCGGGTCGCGTGGCCGCTCGCGACCGCCTGCACCGCGATCGCGGAGTCGACGATCCGCTCGGCCCAATTGCCACTCCAGTACGCGCGCTCCGCTGGCGTCGCGTGGCACCAGGCCGAGGCCGTCGCGGTCACGTCGGTGAAGCCGGCCGCCAGCGCCCAGGACCGCAGCCGGCGGCCGGCGTCGGGCTCGCCGCCGTTGGCGCGGGCCAGGCGCCGGTACAGCGCCAGCCACTCGGCCAGCTCCGGAACCTCCGGGTACCACGTCATCGCCGCGTAGTCCCCGTCGCGCGCGCCCACCACGCCACCCGGCTTGCAGACGCGGCGCATCTCGCGCAGCGCCGCCACCGGATCGGCGACGTGCTGCAACACCTGGTGTGCGTGCACGACGTCGAAGGAGGCATCGTCGAAGCCGAGCGCGTGCACGTCGCCGACCGAGAAGTCCACATTGGACAGCCCACGGGCGGCGATGGCGCGCTCCGCCTCCGCGAGTGCCCGAGGCGAGCTGTCGACCGCGGTCACCCGCCCCGAACCGACCGCCGCCGCGAGGTCCGCGGTGATGGAGCCGGGCCCACACCCCACATCCAACACCCGGGCGCCGTCGAAGAGGTGCGGCTTCAGGTAGGCGGCGGAGTTGTCGAGGGTACGCCAGCCGTACGAACGCAGGACGCTCGCGTGCTGCCCGTGTGTGTAGGTCGCCTGCTTCATGCCTCCGATGCTACGTCGGTCGTCCTACTTTCCGGGACGACAGTCTCGGGATGTGGGATCCGGCGAAGCGCTCCGTCGTCACCGGTACCAGCCCGGCCATGGCTGGTGATTACTGGCAGGAAGAGGAGCATGAGCGCGCCCGCGACGCAGTACCCCGCGCCCTGCTCGGCGATGACCGGGATGATGCCGAGGCGGTTGCCGAGCGACCCCGAGGCGAGCGCGCCGGCGAGCATTCCCGCGCCTTCCACCATGCTGGCCAGACCGAAGAGCCGGCCGCGGTGCGTGTCGCTCGTCGCCATCTGGAGGGTGGTCGTCAGCCCGGCGACGATCAGGGCGCCGGGAAGCCCGGCGACAATCATGATGGTGAGCGCCGGCCACAGCGCGCGGGTCAGCAGCGGGTAGAGGAACAGCGCGCAGTCCAGCACACCGAAGGCGAGCGCCCCCCAACCGATGAGGCGGCGCGGCTGGAAGCGCCGCGCGACGGTGGCGACGGCGAGGCCGCCGGCGATACCGCCCGCGGCCTGGATGGACAGGATCAGGCCATACGCCTGCGCGCCGGCATGCAGGACGTCGCGGACGAACGGCGCCATGAGCGTACCCATGACGCCCTCGCCGACGGCCGTGATCAGCACGAAGATCAGGAGAAGTCGCAGCGTCCGGCTGCCCGACGCCAGACGCACGCCCTGCGCGAGCTCCCGCAGGACGTGATGCTCTTCCCGCACTTGGTTACGGCGCGCTGCCCGGTCGCCCGGGGTACGGATGAGGGCGAGCAGCGCGGCGGCAAGCGCGAAACTGACCGCGTCGGTGACGGTCAGCGCGACGATCCCGCCCAAGCCGGCGGCGAGCCCGCCCAGCGCCGCACCGGCGAGACGGGCGATGTCACGGTTCTGCCCGTTGAGCGCGTTGGCCGTCACAAGGTCGGGCGCGGGTACCGTGTGCGGCAGCAGGGCCGCCTCGGCGGCGGTGAAGAACTGGGCGAGGCTGCTCTGCACGATCGTGACCAGATAGACGATCCAGACGTCGCGTCTACTGTGGACGAACAGAAGCGGCAGCAGGCCGGCGGCGAGCAACACGTTGGTGACGACCATCGTGGTGCGCCGGTCCCAGCGGTCGACGTACACGCCGGCGAGCGACCCGAACGCGATCTGCGGTACGAGCGAGGCGAGCAGCGTGGTGGCGGAGGCGAGCGTGGAGCCGGTCAGCGCGTAGACGTAGTAGGCGAGGCCGGTGCGCAGGATCCAGTCGCCGGTCAGCGAGATGAGTCCGGCGGACAGCAGCAGGCGCAGGCTGCGCTCGCCGACCAGCAGGCGCCACAGGGCGGGCATCGTCAGCCACCGGACTCGGTCGGCTGGATCGGCACGCTGATGAGCACCAGGTTGACCGGTTTGGCGTCGGGCGGCCGGGCCGCCGCGTCGCCCAACCGGCGGCGCTGCACGAGGCGCTCGACCAGTGCGTCGAACGCCTCGTGCAGTTCGGCGTACTCCTCGGCGGTCACGTAGACCAGACTCTGGCCCACCCCGGAGTATCGCTGCCAGGTTGCGTCGTAGTCGTCGCGGCGCAGATGCCACTCGGTGAGGTACTCCAGCCCTCGCTCGGCCACCAGCCGCTCCAGCACATCCACCGCGATGCCGGTCTGCGGGTTCTGCCCACCGCGTGGCAAGTCGAGGGAGGTGGCCGTGATCTGCCACGGGCGGTCCCGGTCGTTGGGGGCACCGGCCGGCTCGACAAAGCCGTACTTGGCGAGTTGGCGCAGGTGGTGGGAGGCGAGCGCCTGGCTGATGCCCAACACGCGAGCTGCCTGGGCGGCGGTGGTCGGGCCTTGGCGGCCGACCAGCTCGTGCAGCTTGAGCCGCAGTGGATGGGCCAGCGCCCGGATCGTCACCGGGTCATCGAGCATCCGCCGGTTGCCGACGGATTCCAAGGACATGCTTGGAGTATGTGGCGATCGATGCCACGATGTCAAGCACATGCTTGGAATATGCTGCCTTCATGGCCGACGACCCCTCCATGATCAACGACGCCGCCTTCGCCCGCCGGGTCGCCGAACGCCTGGCCACGCTGCCGAGCGTGGCGGCGGTCGCGCTCGGCGGCTCCCGGGCAGCGGGTACCCACCGCCCCGACAGCGACTGGGACTTCGCCATCTACTACCGGGGCCAGTTCGATCCCGCGCGGCTGCGCGCGTTGGGTTGGCCGGGCGAGGTCTCCGAGATCGGCGGCTGGGGCGGCGGCGTGTTCAACGGCGGCGCCTGGCTACAGATCGAGGGGCGCCGCGTCGACGTGCACTACCGCGACCTCGCCGATGTCGAACACCACCAGGCCGAGGCTCGCGCCGGCCGGTTCCGCATCGAGAACCTGCTGTTCCACCTGGCCGGTGTCCCGACCTACATCGTCGTGGCCGAACTCGCCGGCAACCAGGTACTCACCGGCTCGCTGCCACGGCCGGAGTATCCGCCCGCGCTACGCGAGCACGCGCCACCCGCCTGGTGGAGCCGCGCCCAGCTCACCCTGGCCTACGCCCGCGACGCCCACGCCCCGCGGGGGCACGCCCTCGACTGCGCCGGCGCCGCGGCGCGCGCCTGCTCCGAAGCGGCGCACGCGATCCTGGCCGCCCGCGGCGAGTGGGTGACCAACGAAAAGCGCCTGCTTGAGCGCGCCGGCCTGCGCGACCTCGACCACCTGGTCCCCACCATGACCACCGATCCGGCCGCCCTCACCGCCG
>JBPYFB010000472.1:0-5963 GCA_051986465.1 Rugosimonospora sp. | reverse complement strand
GGCGTCGGCATCGACTACGCGCTGTTCATCGTGACCAGGTACCGCCGTGGCCTGCAGTCCGGGCTGGACCCGCAGCGGGCGGCCGTCCTCGCGCACAACACGTCGGGGCGCGCGGTCCTGTTCGCGGCGGGCACGGTGGTCATCTCGCTGCTCGGCCTGTTCACCCTCGGCCTCAGCTTCCTCAATGGACTGGCCGTCGCGGCCGCGGTCACCGTGGCGTGCACCGTGCTGGCGGCCATCACGCTGCTGCCCGCACTGTTCGGCGTGCTCGGCCTGCGCGTGCTGAGCCGGCGGCAACGGCGCCGGCTGCGCACCAGCGGGCCGGATCGGGCGGATGGCGGTAGCGGCCCATGGGCGCGCTGGTCGCGTACGGTGTCGCGGTTTCCCGCCGTACTCGCCGCCGCCGGGCTCGCGGTGATGATCGTGGTATCCGTACCCGTACTGCACCTGCGGTTGGGCTTTGCCGACGCGTCCAACAACGCCTCATCGAGCACCACCTACAAGGCATACGAAATGCTCGCCGGCGGGTTCGGTCCGGGCTTCAGCGGCCCGCTGTACCTGGTCGCCCAGCCCCAGTCCGCGGCCGACCGTACCGCGCTCGACCGGCTCGACGGCGCGCTGCACGCCGTACCGGGAGTGGCCGCCGTGGCGACCGGGCCCGCACAGGCCGGGGCGGCGGTCGAGGTGACCCAGGTCATCCCCACCACGGCACCCCAGGCGCAGGCCACCTCAGACCTGATCACCCGGCTACGGGACACCGTCATACCGCGGTACACGCACGGGACCACGCTTCGGGTGTACGTCGGCGGCGCGACGGCCACCTTCGACGACTTCGCGGCGGTGACCACCGCCAAGCTGCCCTGGCTCCTCGCCGCGATCCTGGGCTTCAGCTTCCTGCTGCTCGTACTCGCCTTCCGTAGCCTGCTCATCCCGGCGACCTCGGCGGTGATGAACCTGTTGGCGGCGGCCGCCTCGTTCGGCGTACTCACCGCGTTCTTCCAGTGGGGTTGGGGAACCCGGGCCTTCGGTCTGGGCGCGCCCAGCCCGGTCGAGGGCTACCTGCCCGAGCTGGTGCTGGCGATCCTGTTCGGACTGTCCATGGACTACCAGGTGTTCCTGGTCAGCAGGATGGCCGAGGAATGGTCGCGCACCCGCGACAACGCGCGGTCGGTGATCGCCGGCCAGACCCATACCGCACGGGTGATCACCGCCGCTGCGAAGATCATGATCGCGGTGTTCATCGCGTTCGTCTTCATGGGCCAGCGGGACATCGCGCAGTTCGGTATCGGGCTGGCCGCCGCCGTGGCGTTTGACGCCTTCGTCCTGCGGACGGTGCTCGTACCCGCGGTGATGCACCTGTTTGGCCGGGCCAACCAGTGGCTGCCCGGCTGGCTGGAGCGCCGCCTGCCGCACCTGGCCATCGAGCCGCCCGCGGCGGCGCAGCCCCTCCACATGCCCGAGTCCGAGCTGGTGACAGCGGTACGCAGGTAAGGGGATAGCGATGACAATGAACGGTACGGTCGAGGATGGCCCGGCGATCGAGGCGCGCGGCCTGGTCAAGGTCTTCGGCGAGACCCGCGCGCTTTCCGGAATCGACCTGACGGTCCGGCGCGGCCAGGTGTTCGGGTTCCTCGGCCCCAACGGGGCGGGCAAGACCACCACCCTGCGCATCCTGGCCACCTTGACCCGGCCGGACGGCGGCACCGTCCGCGTGCTGGGCTTCGACGTGCTGGGCGAGCGGGACGCGATCCGGGTACGGACCGCCGTGACCGGCCAGTTCGCGTCCCTCGACGACGACCTGACCGGGTACGAGAACCTGATCGTCTTCGCCCGGCTGCGCGGCCTGTCCCGTACCGCCAGCAGACGGCGCGCCGATGAGCTGCTCGCCGCCTTCGACCTCACCGACTCGGCGCGGCGTCCGGTGGGCGGCTACTCGGGCGGGATGCGCCGCCGGCTGGACATCGGGGCCAGTTTGATCGTCACCCCCGATCTGCTGTTTCTCGACGAGCCCACGACCGGCATGGACCCGCGAGGCCAGAGCCAGGTATGGGAGCTGGTCCGCCGGATCGCCGCGGCCGGTACCACGGTGCTGCTCACCACCCAGTACCTGGAGGAGGCCGACCAGCTCGCCGATCGGATCGCGGTCATCGACCACGGCCGCATCGTGGCGGAGGGGACCAGCGCCCAACTCAAGGCCCGGGTCGGCGGGGGGACGCTGCACGTCCGGCTGCTCGATGGCGAACAGCGATCGCAGGCCCGGGCGGTCCTCGCCGGCACCCTGAAGGGCCCGGTTCAACTCGACGCCGACCCCCTCGCGCTGTCCGTACCGCTCGCCACCCCGGCCGACCCGACCGATGTGGGCCGCCAGGTCGGGCAGGCCATGACCCGGCTCGCCGAGGCCCAGGTGGCGGTCGCCGAGGTCACCGTCGGCCAGCCCAGCCTGCACGAGGCATTCCTCGCCCTCACCGGCGATCCCGCCAGCCCGAGCGCCACCGACCCCGAGGACGCGAACGCATGAGTACCTCGACCGTCACCACCAGCCGCGCCGTACCGGAGGCTCACCGCCTCGACGACCTGCTCGCCCCGAGTGGGCCGGCCCGCCGTACCGGAGCGCTCGCCGCCTCGGCGACCTTCGGCTGGCGGGCGCTGCTCAAAATCAGGCGCGAACCCAAACAGCTCACCGACGCGATCGCCATCCCGGTACTGTTCACCGTCCTGTTCACGTACCTCTTCGGCGGTGCCCTCGGTGGCACGCCGAGCCAGTACCTCAGGACTCTGCTGCCCGGCACGCTGGTCATGGGCATCACCATCGTCACCATGTACGGTGGCGCCCGGCTCGCCCAGGACGTGACCACGGGCGTGTTCGACCGGTTCCGCTCCCTGTCCATCTGGCGCGGCGCCTTCGTGCTCGGCGGCCTGCTCAGCGACGCCGCCCGCTACCTGCTGTCCGCCGCCATCGTGGTGATCCTCGGCGTCATCATCGGCTACCGGCCAGCCGGCGGCGCCCCCGGTGTGATCGCCGCGGTGGGCCTTGTCGTCGCGTTCGGTCTCTCCCTGTCCTGGTTGTGGGCGGCGGTCGCGCTCCTCGTCCGCGACCCGACTACGGTGACGAGTATCGGCGCCGCCGGACTGATCCCGCCCACGTTCGCCAGCAACATCTTCGTCCAGCCCCGCACCATGCCCGGCTGGCTGCAGGCCTTCGTCAACGTCAACCCGGTCAGCCACGTCACGGCCGCGGCCCGGGACCTGATGAACAACACCGGCGGCGCCGGCGCCCCGGTCGCCTGGTCGCTCATCGCCATCGTCGCCATCACGTTCGTATGCGCGCCACTCACCCTCCACCTCTACAGCAAGCTCGGCTGACCGCCCACCAAGACGTTACGGGGGTCATATTGTACGGGCTTCGTACCTCGAACTAGTATGGAGCTCGTACAATATGAAGCTAGGAGTTCTCCATGGTCACCGCATACGTCGCCATCGCCCTCGCGGCAGTCGCCTTCAACGCCTTCTCCGGCATCGCGGCCATCGCACACTTCGCGCCGATCATCCCGCCGATGCGACGAGCCGGCGTCCCGGTCTCGTGGCTCACGTTCCCGATCGGAACGCTCAAGACCGCCGGCGCCGTCGGGTTGCTGGTCGGCGTGCTGGGTGTCCCGTTCGTGGGCATGGCGGCCGCGATCGGCCTGATCCTGTTCTTCGTCTGCGCGCTGTACACCCACGTCCGCGCCGCGGACTACTCGCCCCAGTTCGGCCTCGCCTGCGGCTTCCTCGCGCTCGCCGTGGCGTGCCTCGCGCTGGGGCTGGCCTCCGCGCAGTACCCGAGCTGACCGGTCTGTTGTATCGAGTGTCTTGCCTTGCTCGGATCGCGGCGCCGTCGGGCGGGCTTGCGCGCTCGGCCCGACGGCGCCGTATGCCGTTACCTCATTTGGCGGTCAGCTCTTGGCGGTCAGCTCTGAGCCAGTGAACATGCCAGGCTCGTAGGCGCCACCCTGGTAGTTCAGAATCACGCTGAGCCGGTTCGAGGCGTTGATCATTGCGATCAGCGAGACCAGCGCGGCGATCTGGTCATCGTCGTAGTGCTTACGCACCTGAGCCCAGGTCTCGTCGCAGACGCCGTGGCCCGCGTCGGCGAGCCGAGTGCCCTCCTCGGTCAGCGCCAACGCGGCCCGCTCGGCCTCCGTGTACACCGTGGCGTGGCGCCAGGCGGCGACCAGGTTGATCCGGACCGCGGTCTCGCCGGCGGTGGCGGCCTCCTTGGTATGGATGTCGACGCACCAACCGCAGCCGTTGATCTGGCTGGCTCGCAGCATCACCAGATCCTGGACCGCCTTGGGTAGCGGCGACTGCTCGATCGCCAGGCTGATGTTGTACATCCGCTTGCTGACCTTGGCGCCGATCTCGTTGGTCATCAGGTTGAGACGAGGTTCCATGCTTCTTCCTCCACCGCGTGGTTGTGTGCCGTACGAACATCCAGATGCCGGTGACCCGATTCCGGTAACAGCGCGACCGTGTGGCGTACGACACCGATCACCGGTGTTATCCGGTGGCGGTGGCCGGCGTCTCGTGGGTGGCACAGTCGAGAGCGGACAGGCGGGGAGCGGGCACGATGGAAGCTGCCACCGAGGCGTTCGTCGCCCATCGCACACCGAAGTGTGAGGTTGGCCCGTCGCCTCACATTCTGCGGGCCTGCCGAGTCGTATTGGTCAGACAACTCAGCAAGGAGAACCCATGAACATCGCATTGTGGATCACCGCAGGACTGTTGGCGGTGGTCTCGCTGGCCGGTGGCGCGACAAGGCTAGTACAGCCCAAGGAGAAGCTGCCCGCCAGTTGGGGATGGGTCAAGGATTTCAGCGCGGCAAGCGTCAGGGCCATCGGCGGCCTCGAGGTCCTGGCCGCGGTCTGCCTGATCCTGCCCGCCGCGCTCGACATCGCACCGGTTCTGGTGCCGTTGGCCGCCGTCGGCCTGGCATTGCTGATGGTCGGTGCGTTCATCGTGCACGTACGCCGTCACGAGGCCCAGGCGGCCATCGTGCCTCTGGTCGTGCTCGCGCTGGCCGTCTTCGTTGCCTGGGGCCGCTTCGGCCCCCAGTCCTTCACCGCCTGACCGCGCACCGCGGCCAGCGAACCGCCCGCAAGTTCGTCTCGACCCATTCGTCCCAACCCGAAGGAGAAGCCAAGTGTCAGCCGAAGAAGCAAGCAACAAGGCCACGCTCATGCGCTTTCAGGACGCCGTCGAGCGCGGCGTGGCGGCCATCTCGCAGACGATCGACGAGGTATTCGAGCCCGACGTGGTGTTCCACGCGCCAGTGCCCACCGGCGCGACCGGCACCGAGGCACTCAAGCAGGTGTGGCCGGTGCTCTTTCGCGCCTTCCCGGATCTCAAGGTTACGGTCGAGGATGTGATAGTGGAGGGCGACAAGGTCGTCGTCAGGGACACGGTGACCGGGACCCATCTGGGTGAGTACATGGGCCTTCCACCAACCGGCAAATCCGTCCGCTACAACGAGATCTTCATCGCCCGGTTCGCCAACGGCCGGATCGCCGAGCTGTGGGGGGTGGTCGACGTCTTCGGCCAGATGAAACAGCTCGGCCTCATCCCCGCCTAGTGATCGGAGACCAATGAGTACGGATACCTACGCCACTTCGCGTGAGACCACCGAGGGTCGCGTCTTCACCGTCACCGGCGGCGACTGGTACGACGTCTTCGCGAATCCGGAGGACCCGATCCACGATGAGCACATCGTGGTCAACCTCGGCCCGGTACACCCGTCGTCACATGGTGTGTGCCGGATGGTCCTGGAGCTTGAGGGCGAGACGGTCACCGAGATGCGCGTGGTCGTCGGGTACCTGCACACGGGTATCGAGAAGAATCTGGAGTTCCGTAACTGGGTGCAGGGCACCACGTTCGTGACCCGGATGGATTACCTGTCGCCGATCTTCAACGAGACCGCGTACAGCCTG
>JBPYFB010000471.1:0-15450 GCA_051986465.1 Rugosimonospora sp. | reverse complement strand
GCCCCGGCTCGTGCACATCGCTGGTGTGCCACACCCCGCGCGGGTTGAGCATCGCCTGGCCGGGCGTGAGGTGGATCGTGTGGTACCGCCCGTCGAGGTCCTGCACCACGTCGGAGACGCCGGAGATCTGCAGGACCAGCTCCTCGCCCTCGAGATGCCGCTCCCAACGCGACCAGGAATGCTTCGCCGGCACGATGCCGACCAGCCGGCCCTCGGCGCGGTCGCTGGCGAAGCGCTTGAGGTAACCCATCACGGACTGCTGGTTCCACGAGAAGTCGGGCAGCTCGACGGCGGTGGCGCCGAGGCCGAGGTGGACGTAGGTCCGGGCGAGATCGAACGCGTCATCCGACATGGGGCGATGGTATCGACGAGGCTGGCGTGAGTCGCTGGACACGTTGGTACGCCGAATGGTCAGCCCCGAAGTACCGCTCCCGCAGCGTCCGTTGCGCGGTGTCGTATTCGGTGCGGAACAGCCCGCGCCGCTGCAGCTCCGGAATCAGCAGATCGCACAGGTCGTCGATGCCGCGGGTGGGCGGGCACGGCATGAGGTTGAAGCCGTCGATGCCGGTCCGCTCCAACCATTCCTCCATCCGATCGGCGACCTCGGTGGGGGTACCGAACAGCACCAGCCGCGCGTACCCGTGCGGGCGCTGCGGTACCGCGACGATGTCGCGCAGGTCGCCGATGGTGAGCTCCCGGCCGGGCGCGATCTGCTCGACGAAGCCGAGCACCGAGTGCATGTCCTGGGCGCGCAGCGCGGATACCGGCGCCTCGGGCGGGTACCCGGCGAGGTCCACTCCGGACCAGCCGCACCACTTGGTCAGCAACCCGCCCTGGCTGCTCAGCCGGACGTACTCGTCGGCCCGTTCCTGCGCGCGCGCCCGGTCCTCGGCGACGATCAGGCACATGCCCTGCAACACCTTCAGCCGGCTCGGGTCGCGCCCCAGCCGCTCGGCCCGGGCCCGCAGTTGCGTGACCTTCTCCCGGCCCTGCTTGAACCCGTTGAGGGTGACGAAGACGACCTCGGCGTGACGGGCCGCGAAGTCCATCCCGCGCGACGAGGAGCCGGCCTGGTACAGCACGGGCGTGCGTTGCGGCGACGGCTCGCACTGGTGCGGCGCGCGGACGTGGAACCACTGGCCGTCGTGCTCGATCGGGCGTACCCGCTCCGGGTCGGCGAAGGTGTCGGATTCGGTGTCGTACACCAGCGCCCCGGACTCCCAGCTGTCCTCCCACAGCCGCACCACCAGGTCGAGGTACTCGTCGGCGCGGTCGTAGCGCTCGTCGTGCGGCGTCTGGTCGGCCAGCCCGCTACCGCGCGCCAGCCGCAGGTCGGAGGTGACGATGTTCCAGCCGATGCGACCGTCGGTGAGGTGGTCCAGCGACGAAAAGACGCGGGCGCACTGGTACGGCTGGTGGTACGAGGTCGAATAGGTCACCGCGAAGCCGAGGTGCGAGGTGACCGCGGCCGCCGCCGGTATCACCAGTACCGGGTCGACGGCGGGTATCTGCACGGTGTGCCGTACCGCCGCCGCGGCACTGCCGCCGTACGTGTCGTACACGCCGTGGATGTCGGCGAAGAACAACGCGTCGACGCGGGCGCGTTCGAGACGCTGGGCGATACCGGTCCAGTAACCGAGCGACCGGTACCCGGTGGCGCTACCGTCATCGGGGTCCCGCCACAGCCCTTCGAACAGTGGTGAGGGGACACACTGTGTGAGAACGTTCAGATGCATGACACGCTTCTCCTCGCCGCGAGTGGTGCGCAAAGCCTGACGTCGCAACGGCATCGACTCCAGATGAAATCAGGGCAGGCGATGAGCGAGAAAGCCCGTTCAGCCGGCTGGCGTACCGTCCCCGAGATCGTGCAGGCGTGCGCCCGGTACCGGCCGGACACACCACTGCTGATGGACACCGACGGCCGCGCGGTGACCGCCGTACAGTTGGCGGAGCGCAGCCGGCGCGGTGCGTACCTGTTGAGCCAGCACGGGATCGGGCGCGGGCAGCTGGTCGGGCTGGACGCGGCCGGGCTGGGTTGGGTCGACGTCGCGATCGGATACTTCGCCATCACCTGGCTGGGTGCGGCGGCGGTGCTGACGACCGGCGAAGGCACCGAACGCCGGGCGCTTTCCGACATCGGCGTACGCGCGTTCGTCGGCGCCGACGCGGGCGCCCGGGCCGGGGTACCCACGGTGTCGCCCGACGACTTCGCGGCGGCGCCGGGCCTCGCCGGCGAGCCCGCGGCGCACCCGGACGACCTGCTGGATCTGGTCTTCACCTCCGGCACCACGGGCGAGCCGAAGCCGGTGGCGGCCACCCACGCGCAGTGGGTCCGGTCCGTACGGCCGGAGTTGCTGGCCGGCGGGGACCGGCGGCTGGTCGCGCACACCGGCATCCCGATCGCGGTCTCCGGCGGCCTGCACGGCGTGCTGCTCAACCACGCGGCGCGCGGGGTGAGCAGCCTGTACGCCCGAAGCGTCACGGACCTGGTGCGGGTCGCGCCGGAACACGACGTCTGCGAGTTGCACCTCACGCCGCACGCGGCCCGCGGCCTGGCCCGCGCGTTGACCGCACCCGCACCGTGGGCGCAGCGCGTGCGGGTCATCCGGGCGATCGGCGGCCCGGTACCCGCATCGCTCGCCGAGGACCTGTCGGCATGCTTTCCGCGGGCCCGGGTGGTGTCCCTCTACGCCCTGACCGAGGGCGGCTCGGCCTTGCTGGTGAAGGTGTTGAACCGCCGCGACCACGACACGATCGGCCGGCCCGCGCCCGGTACCGAGGTGCGCGTGCTGGACCCCGAGGGGCGCGAGGTACCGGCCGGTCAGGTCGGCGAGCTGGCGGTACGGGCCGGTGGCGGCGGGGCGCTGCGGTACTACCACGAGGATTCGCTGAACCAGGAGTGGTTCGTGGACGGCTGGGCCCGTACCGGCGACATGGGTTTCGTCGCCGAGGACGGGGAGATCAGGCTGGTCGGCCGGGCCAAGGAGCTGATTTTCCTGCGCGGTGGACGGGTCGGGCCGGACAAGGTGGAGCGGATTCTGGCCGCACTGCTGCCACCGCAGCTGGAGTTCGTCGTCGCCGGGGTCGGCGGCTCGGCCGGCTGGGACCGCATCGCCGTGTTCCTCGCCGGCGACGTCGAGGATCCGGCGATCCGCACGGCACAGCAGCGGCTGGCGGCCATGAAGGGACCGTTCCGGCCGGACACTGTGCAGATCGTCGAGCGGATCCCCCGGGGCCCGTTCGGCAAGCCGCTGCGGCGACTGCTGGTCGCCGGGCTCGCGGCACAGAGCTGACCGAGGTGTGAGGAGCGTGGGCCATGACTGTGAACACTTCGACCGGGCGTCCGCGGGCGGCCGTACGCATCGACGAGGTCGCCGACCTCATCACGCCGATGGCGATCCGGGTCGCCGCGGCGCTGCGGCTCGCCGAGCACATCCACGACGGGGTACGCACCGTGCCGGAGCTCGCCGTAAAAACCGACACCCACCAGCCGTCCCTGGCCGCACTCGTGGGTCATCTCGTCGCGGTGGAGGTCTTCGCCGAGGACAGTACCGGTGCGCTCACCCTTACCCGGCTGGGCAAGCAGCTGCGGCTGGCTCAGGAGTTCCTCGACCCTGAGCACTCGGTCGGCCGCGCCGAGCTGTCCCTCGTGCACCTGCTCGACTCGGTGCGTACCGGCCGCGCGGCCTACCCGCTGCAGTTCGGCAACACGTTCTGGGAGGACCTGGCGGCGCGCCCGGCGATGAAGGCGTCCTTCGACTCGATGACCGACCGGCACCTGGACAACGAATACGCCGCCCTGCTCGCCGGGTACGACTGGGCCGCGACCGGGCACGTGGTGGACCTCGGCGCCGGCAACGGCGAGTTGCTGGTCCGGCTGCTCCGCACCTTCCCGCACCTGCGCGGCACCATCGTCGACCTGCCCGGCAGCACCGCGGTGGCTGAGGGGAACCTCGCCGCGGCCGGGCACGCCGAGCGCAGCACCGTCATCGGTGGTGATTTCTTCCAGCCGCTGACCTTCCTGCCCCGGGCGACCTTCGTGCTCTCGTCGGTACTGCACGACTGGAACGACGAGGACACCGGCGCGATCCTGCGCCGCTGCGCCGAGGCGCTGGATCCGGCCGAGAGCCTGCTCGTCATCGACTCGTTCACCGACGACGGCCGCCCGGACACCCACATGGACCTGAGAATGCTGGCGCTGTTCGGCGGCCGTCAGCGGACGCTTGCCGGGATGGCGCAACTGGCGCGGGACGCGGGGCTGCCGGTGGTGGGTAGCCAGTTGATGCGCAAGAAGTGGCTCCTGGAGCTGCGCCGGACCGACGCAACCGGCAACGGCCGGCTCCGTACGGCCTGAGCGTACCGGCTCCGTACATCCTGACCGCGCACCGGCCGGCTCCGCGTGGTTGCGCCACGCACCGGCCGGCTCCGCGCGCCTGACCGCGCACCGGCAAAACCCTGTGTTCAAGCCAGAATCCCTGGTTCCCCCGAACCCGTCGGGCGTAGCGTGACGCTGTCACATCCGGCACCCGCTGAAGGACGGCCCATGGCGACAGAGGACGACGTGCGGCGGATTATCGCTTCGCTGCCGGAAACATCAGAGCTGGCATCGGCTGGCGTTCCCTACTTCCGGGTGGCCCGGCACGGCTTCGCGAAGCTGCGCCAGGAACCGGAGGCGCTCGTGGTGTTCACCGCCGGCTTGGCGGAGAAAGAGGCACTGATCGCCGCCGCGCCGGACAAGTACTTCACGAGCCCCCACTACGACGGCGAGCCGGCGGTTCTCGTCCACCTGGCCGCCGTCGACGTCACCGAGCTGACCGACCTGCTCGTGACGTCCTGGCGGCTGCGCGCACCGGCGGAGCTGCGCGACGGGTACGACCGCACGCTCGAGGCGAGCGGCGGCACGCGGTGACCGGGGAGGCATCGATGGCGGACGAGAAGGTACACCCGTACGCGCTTGCGGCGGGGCAGGGCTGGACCTACAACTTCGGGATCGACTTCACCACGAAGGTCGGCGAGCTGAGTCACGGCCGCCGCCTCGCGGTTGTCGAATACACCACCCGCAAGGGCGAGGAGCCACCCGACCACAGCCACGGCACCGAGGACGAGATGTTCTATGTGCTGCAGGGTGGGCTGCGGTTCCGCTGCGGCGACGAACACTTCGACCTGACCGACGGCGGGTTCGTCTTCCTGCCGCGCGGCATCGAGCACGGATACGAGATCAACACATCGGGCGATGTGCGGCTGCTGGTCGTCACCGCACCCGCGCCGGAGGACACCACGGCCGGCTGGGGCGGGTTCGTGGCGGACTTCGAGTCGCAGGGCGAGAAGCGCGGCACACCCTAGTCGCCTGGCCGGCAAACCGGCCGCGCGCGTGCAACTGACGGCGTTCCGCGGTCGCACACATCGAACACGAACACAACGGGCGCACCCGCTGGCAGAGTGCGGCCCGGCGATGGTTGCCGGCCGCATCCGCCGGCCGCCCACAGCGATCCGAAAGGGGAACACGATGACGACGGTCAGCCCCGGCCAGGTCCTCGACAAGGACAGCGGGTACGCGCGGCTCTACGCGGTCATCAAGGAGGTGCTCGGCGTCGAGGTGCAGCCCGAGATCCACTTCCTCGACCTCGGCGGCGATTCGATGGACGCGGTCATCATCGCGGACATGATGGTCGACGAGTTCGGCGTCGGCCCGGACCTCGACTCGTTCTTTGTGAGCGACACGGTGCACGAGCTGGCGGACAAGTGGTGGGCGGTCCTCTCCGCACCCGCCAAGGCTTGACGGCTGCCGCTTTCCGTCGTTTTGATTCCCCTCCGGCCGGCGGGGAGAGCTGGTCCCGAGCACAGGTCTATGAAGGACAGTCCAATGACCATGGCGCAGACCCGACAGATCGAAGAGTGGCCCGCGACGCCGATCCAGGAGTGGATGCGGGCGCACGACGAGGACAATCCAGCCAGCGGATACTACGTGTTGCCTTTCACGTGGAGTATCGCAGGGCAGGTCGACTGGCGTAGCTTCACCGCCGCCTTCGAGGCCATGTGCACCCGGTACCCGATCCTGCGGGGTGCGCTGCGGCGCAGCGGGGACACCTGGATGCAGACCGTACGGCCGTACGCGGAGGTACCGGTACGCCACCGTGACGTTTGTGGTGTCTCCGGTGACGAGCTCGACCGGCTGCTGCAGGACAGCTACGACGAATACTGCCGCAAGCCGTTCCGGCTGACCGAGGAGCCGCCGATCCGGGTACTGGTTCTCCAGCTCGCCGGGGAGGCGCTCGTGCTGGGCGCGTTCCACCAGATCGCCTGCGACATCGAGTCGATGGCGGTCTTCAACCAGGAGTTCGCCCTCTGCTACGACGCGTACCTCGCGGGCCGGGAGCCCGACCTGCCCGAGTCCGGTCTCGACTTCGGCGAGTACGCGGCACGGGTGTGGCCGAGCCGGCGCGAGCAGGAGCTCCAGAACCTGGCCTTCTGGCGCGAGCGGCTCACCGGCGTCGACGTGCGCTGCCCGCTGCCGGTGGATTTCCCGGAGAACGCGGCGAAGCCGGTCGGTCCGGCGGAGTACTACAAGATAGGCGCGCAGCCGACGGCCCGGGCGGTGCACGCGTTGGCACTGCGCACCCGGTGCAGCGAACACGCCATCATTCTCGCCGCGCTGACCATGATGCTGGCGCACCGCAGCGGCCAGTCGTCATTCGTGCTGTCTGCACCTGTTTCGCTGCGCCGCTCGACTGAGCTGTTCCGCTCGTTCGGACCGCTGACCGGGATGGCCTGGATCCGGTTCGACGTTGCCGAGCAGGTCACGCTGGAACAGCAGGCCAAGTCGGTCTTCCACAGCATCCTGGAGACCCTGTCGCGGCCCTGCCCCATCGACGTGGTGGCCGGGCAGCTGCGCGGGGCGCAGGACGCGGCGCTGCTGCCCAACCTGCAGTGCCAGTACTTCCCCGCGGAGCGCATCTCGAATCCGGAGTGGGTCGTATCCAGCGTGAAGGTCAAGCAGGTCATGCCGGTGCACCTGCTGACCGGGCCGCTGGACACCGCGTACTGGCTCGACCTGACCATCGCCGGCGAGAAGGTCCAGCCCGACACCGACTACAGCCTCGTCTACCGCACCGACCTGTTCCGGCCGGAGACCGCTCGGGAGATGGCCGACGAGATCGGCGAGACCATCCTGCGGGGGGCGGGGGACAGTGGCTGACGCGCCGAAACCGGTGACCACGACGACCGGGCGCCCCGCCTGGCAGGTCAACGGGCACGCCGCGGTCCGGACCTACAGCCGGGACATCCGCCTGGGCGAGACCAACCCGATGCTGGTCTCGGTGCGCCATCGCGATGCGACACCCGTGCAGCGCAGCGCCGACGAGCAGGCCGACAGCCTGGGGTGGGCCAAGGTGATGCGCAAGGCGTTCACGAACGAGCGGGTGGACGCCCTGCGCCCGGTCATCCGGAAGTTCGTCGACGAGTTGCTCGACGGCATCGCGAGCGGTACCCGGCCACCGGATCTGCACAACGAATTCGCCGCGCCGCTCGTCGCCCGGGTCACCTGCGCCCTGCTCGACATCCCGCTGTCCGACGGAGTTCTCTTCCGCGGCTGGTGGGAGTCGGTCAAGACGGGCACCCCCGAGGAGGCGTGGCAGGGCCAGGCCTCGCTGCTGCGCTACGTGCGCGACCTGTACGACCGCAAGGTACGCGAGCCCGGTACCGACTTCGTCTCGGCGCTGATCGTCGCCCAGGGTCCCGACCTGCCGTACACGGACCGGGCCATCAAGTTCCTGACCAGCCTGGTCAGCAAGGGTCGGGAAACGCCGACCAACGCCCTGGACTGGGCTGTCGTACTGCTGCTGCGCGGCCACCGCGAATACGACGCCCTGGTGCGCGAGCGGAGACTGGTCGACCCGGCGGTGGAGGAGATCCTCCGGCTGTTCCCGGTCATCTCCGGGAAGATCCAGGGGCCGGAGGGCATCCGCCGCTTCGCCCTGTCCGACTTCGACGCCGACTCGGTCGCCATCAAGCGCGGCGACCTCGTTCTGCTCAACGTGGTCGGGGCCAATGTGGACCCCGACGTGTTCCCCGAGCCGGAGCGCTTCGACATCCGGCGTACCCCCAATCCGCACCTCACCTTCGGATCCGGGCCGCACGCCTGCCCGGCCTCCCGGCTGGCCCGCCTCGAGTTGCTCGTGGCGATCGAGAGCCTGCTGGACCGCTTCCCCACTCTTCGCCTGGCGGTCGACCCGACCGAGCTTCGGTTCAAGGAACGCCCGACCAGCGAGGGATTCGAGACCCTTCCGGTCGCCTGGTGACGCACGAAAGGAGACGCGCGTGGCGTCCTCAGCGTTGTCGCCCAACGAGCAGTGGCTGTGGCTCGTCGAGCAGCTGACCCCTGGTTCCATCACACGCACGACTGCCACGCTCGGCCGCCGGATCCGGGGACCGCTGTCCGTGGACCGGTTGCGGGAATGCGTGACCGAGCTGATCCGCCGGCACGAGACGCTGCGCACGACCTACGTTGTGCGCGACGGCCGGCTTACGCGCGTCGTCTCGGACGACCCGACGCCGGAGTGGATCTGGCGGGACTTCAGCACCGAGCCGGAGGACGAGAAGGTTTCGCTCGCCCTGCGGTACATGGACGAGGAGCGTACCCGCAACTTCGACCTCAGCAGCGGCAAGCAGACCCGGTGCATGGTGGCCCGCATCTCGGAGCAGGAACACCTGATGCTCTTCGCGACCCACCACATCGCCGCCGATGCCTCCTCCCTCGTACTGATGGAAGAGGAGCTGGCAAACCTCTACGCGCAGGGCGTACCCGCGCCAGCGGACGCGCCGGCCGAGCAGTTCCCGTACACCCAGTTCGTCGAGTGGCAGGCGGCCGGCCAGGGCGCAGATCCCGAGGAGTCCCAGCGGTACTGGACCGAGCTGACCCGCGATGCGCCACACGTCGACATGGACACGCTCTTCGGTCCGAAGGCGACTGCGGCGTTCACCGGATACACCCAGGCGGTGACGTCTGAGGGCCTGGAGGACCGGCAGCAGGTCATGCTCGGGCTGCCGCTGTCGGCCAAGGTGCACGAGCTGGTACGCACCAGCCGCGCCAGCCAGTTCATGGTGCTGCTCTCCGCCCTCCAACTGTTGCTGTACCTGCGTTCGCAGCAGCGTGGCTTCCTGATCCGGACGCCCTCGGCCAACCGGATCCGCCCGGAGCACCGGGCGATGATCGGGGCGCTGGAGACGCACATCTTCGTCAAGTGCGACGCCGAGCCGTCGCGCAGCTTCCTCGACGTGCTCCGGGATGTCCGCGGTCAGGTGATGACGGGACTGCGCCACCACGGCGTATCGCTGGGCAACGTGCTCGGCTCGGTACTGGGCCGCAGCGAGCCGGCGAGCCGCAGCGCCGCGCTGGCCGGCGGTACCGTGCAGTTCGCTCTGTTCGCGCACGGTCGGATGTCGAACTGGCAGCAGCCGCTGGAGGTCATCGTCTGCGCGGGCAGCCGGATCGGCACCCCGGCCGACCTTCAGGTGTTCGCGATGGAGGAGGGCCGGCGGCTGGACGGTGCCGCACCCGGCATCGTGCTGGAGGCCAACAACCCGGGCGGCGCATACACCAAAGAGAGCGTCTTCGAGTTCCTGCGGTCGTTGCGCGATCTGATCGCCGTGGTGGCCGACAATCCGGAAGTCACGGTCGCGGAGCTGGCCGCCGAGTTCCCACCGGGAGAAGCGTCCGGGGCGGGGGCAGCGCCGCAACAGAGCGGTGCCGCCCCGGACACGGCGGTCGAGCAGCGGTTGCTGGGCATCGCCCGCACGGCGCTGGACGACGCCACCGTGGCCGCCGACGAGAGCCTGTACCGGACGCCACAGCAGGCGATCGAGACGGGCGTGCGCCTGCTCGACGCCATCAAGGCCGAGGCGGGCGAGCTCGACCGGGTGACCATGGCCGACCTGCTGGACCGGCCCACGGTGGCGAGCCTGGCCACCCTGGCCGCGCCGCGCTGACTGTGCCGCGGCCGTGGACGCGCGCCGGGAAAGGACGGTACGGCTGGTACAGCAGGGCGTGTGGGACATGCCGCTGGAGTCGCTCCCGCTGGCGGCCGGATACCTGAAGGCGATGGTGTGCTCCGATCCGGCGCTGCGGGACCGGGTACACGTCGACATCCGGAACTTCCGCGGTGGTGCGACGCACGTCCAGATGGCGCACGAGTTGTTCCACCGCGAGGTACCCGACCTGCTGGCCCTGTCGGTGTTCGGCTGGAACCTGCGGGCGTTCGGGTCGCTGGCCGCGACCTACAAGCAGCTCAACCCGGCCGGCCTGGTCGTCGTCGGTGGCACCCACGTCACCGACCAGGCCGACCGGGTCTTCCGGCTGTACCCCGACATCGACGTGGTGGTGAACGGCGAAGGCGAGCTGACCTTCCAGGAGTTGGTGCGGGCGTGGGCCGATGGCGCATCCGCGCACGAGCTGGGCGGCGTGGCCGGGCTGTCCTGGCGCCGTACCGACGGCACCGTGGTGACCAATCCCGCCCGGGACCGCATCGAGGACCTGGACATCATCCCGTCGCCGTTCCTGACCGGCGCGCTGGACCTGACCGACGAGTCAGGCGTGTTCCGCTACGACGTGGCGTTGCTGGAGACCAACCGCGGCTGCCCGTACAAGTGCGCGTTCTGTTATTGGGGCGGCGCGGTGGGGCAGCGGGTGCGCTCGTTCTCCCGGGCCCGGCTGCGCGAGGAGCTGGAGCTGTTCGCCAAGCTCCAGGTGCACACCGTGGTGGCGTGCGACGCCAACTTCGGGATGCTGCCGATCGATGAGGAACTCGTCGAGGACCTCATCGACCTCAAGCAGCGGTACGGCTTCCCGCGCGCCTTTGAGGCCTCCTGGGCGAAGAACAAGTCGCGCACCTTCTACCGGATCGTGCACCGGATGAAGGACGCCGGCATGCGCAGTTCGTTCACGCTCGCGCTGCAGTCGCTCAGTCCCGAGGCGATCGAGACGATGAACCGCCGCAACATGAAGGTCAATGAGTGGCAGGATCTGGCGCGCTGGCTGGCCGCGGAGGGCCTGGACTGCTACGCCGAACTGATCTGGGGGCTGCCGGGCGAGAGCGTGGAGTCGTTCCTGCGCGGCTACGACGAGCTGTCCCACTGGGTTTCGCGCATCGCGGTGTACCCGATGATGCTGCTGCCCAACACCGAGTACCTGACGCACAAGGACCGGTACGGCATCGTGTCGGTGCACGGCGACGCGGACGACTTCGAGTACGTGCTGGCGCACCGGGAGATGTCCTTCGACGACAACGCCCGCATCCAGCGGTTCCTGTTCTGGGCCCGGGTGCTGGCGGAGAACGCCGTGCTGCGCCACGTCTGGCTGGCCCTGCGCGAACTGGCGGGGATGACGCAGACCGCCGTCCTCGACGGCTTCGCCGACTGGGTCGACACCTGCACCGAGCCCGCGGCGGCGCCGCTGCGCGCCGCGGTCGGCCGCTCGCAGGGCAGCGGCGCGCCTGGCTACGCCGTGGCGATCGGCTACCTGTTCACCCGGGCCGAGGGCAACGAGGTACTGCGCCGGTGGTGGGCGGAGGTCATCGCGCCTCGGCTGCCGGCCGAGGTGCGGCCGCTGCTCGACGAGGTCTTCCGGTACGACCTGCTCACCAAGGCGGTGTGCCCGCCCGGCGACAACGGGCTGCCCGGCAACCCCGACGACGCCGGACTGCCCGTGGTGGAGCGGGACGGCAGCCGGTACCACCTGCGGGCCGGTGTCGTGCTCAGCCACGACGTACCCGCGGCCCTGACCGACCTGCGCGCCGGCCGCCGCCCGGAGCTCTGTCCACAACGGACGGTGCTGAACCTCTACTACCGCACGGGTGCGCTCAACGCCGTGCTGTCCACCAATCACGAGGAGATCATGCATTTCATGGGCTGGTCTGAGGCGGCCGACGCGGCCGCGGTCACGACGCTGCCGGAAGACGACGCCGCGGCGGAGCTCTCCTTCGCCGAACTGGCCGCGTGGGAGGAGTTCACGGCCGATCGGCAGCGGTTCCTCAGCCGTCGTGGCGCGTTCGCCGTGGCGGTGCCGGCCGATACTCCACCGTCCCGGGTACGCCAGGTGGTCGACGAGGTCTGCGCCCGCCACGAGATCCTGCGTACCGCCTTCGACTCGGTGGCCGGGTCGCCGGTGCGCCGGGTGGTTGCCGGGTGCACGCACCAGATCGCCGAGGCCGACGAGGTGGGCGAGGCTGCCGAGGCTCCAGATGGTGGGCGGCTCGCGCCCGAGGACCTGGTCCGGATCTGGTTCACTCCCGGCCCGGACGGCGGTCGCCGGCTCACCTTCCAGCTCAATGAGATGATCACCGATCCGTGGTCCTGCGCGCGGCTGCGGGTCGAGGTGGCCGACCGGCTGGCTGGCCGGCCGGTCGCCGATACCACGGCCGGCCGGTACGCCGAGTACGCAGGCGAGGAACGGCAGCGGCCGGTACCCCCGGCGCTGGCCGAGTACTGGCGCACCCAACTCGCCGGCGTCGCGCAGGCGTCGCACGGGCTCGTACCCGACGGTCCCGACCCGAGCGGTGACGCGGCCGGCGAGGTGGTCCACGTGCTGCCCGACGAGCTGACCGAGGCGGTACGGGAGGTGTGCCGCCGGCACCGCACCTCACCGTTCATGGCAGTCACCGCGCTGGCCACCGTCACGCTGGCCGTCATGTCTGGCGAGCGGGACGTCCTGCTGGCCACGGCGGCCAGTACGCGGCCCAAGCAGTGGCCGGAGGTGCACGGCAACTTCAGCAACGTGGTGCTCCTGCGCACCGCGCTGCCGGCCGATCCCTCGTTCACCGACGCCGCGCGATACAGCAAAGCGACCGTACTGGGCGCGTTGCGCAACCAGCCGATGCCGTACCTGCGACTGCGCGAGGTGCTCGCGACCGGCGAGCCGCCCCGGCCCGCGATCCGGGTGCACTACCTGGCGGCCCGGGCACACCACTTCGGCTCCACTTTGGACGAAAAACCCTCCGGCGCCCTGTGGCGGGAGGAGGCGGACGTGCCGAGCTGGCCGCTGGATCTCGGGTTCGCCGAGGACAGCCGGCAGCGGATCGCCGTCTGGACCAGTTACGACGCAAGGCTGTTCCGGCACGCGACGGTGGAACTGCTGATCGAGCGGTTCCGCCAGGTGCTCGGCATGGTGGCCGCCGACCCCGACCTGACGTGTACCGAGCTGAGCCGCCGGCTGTGACGGCAGCCGTCGAAGGGAGGACCAGCCGATGAGCATCAACGAGATACCCGTACGCACGCTCGCGGGCGAACCGACCACCCTTGGCGCGCTGTCCGCCCGTACCCTCCTCGTCGTCAACGTGGCGTCGCAGTGCGGGAACACGCCGCAGTACGAAGGGCTGGAGCGGCTGTACCGGCGGTACGCCGGGCGCGGGTTCGCGGTGGCGGGCTTCCCGTGCAACCAGTTCGGCGGCCAGGAGCCCGGCACGCCGGAGGAGATCGGGCAGTTCTGCCAGACCCGGTACGGCGTGACGTTTCCCATGTTCGACAAGGTGGAGGTGCGCGGGGCGGGGCAGCACCCGCTCTACGCCGAGCTGACTCGGGCCGCCGACGCCGACGGGCGGGCCGGCAAGGTGCAGTGGAACTTCGAGAAGTTCCTGGTGTCGGGGAGCGGCGACGTGGTCGCGCGGTTCCGTCCGGGAGTCACCCCCGAGGACGCGGTACTGGTGCGGGCGATCGAGGCGAGCCTTGCGGAGGCGCCATGTCCACGCTGACCGTGCACCGGCACCTGACCGACGGGTACCAGCAGGCGGCCCTGCGCGCCGATGTCGTCGCGGGACTCGGCGGCATGCCCAAGCGGCTGCGCCCCGTGTGGTTCTACGACACCCGCGGCAGCGAGCTGTTCGAGGAGATCACCCGGCTGCCCGAGTACTACCCGACGCGGGCCGAGCGGGAGATCCTGGCCGAGCGGGCCGGCGAGATCGCCGCGGCCTGCCGCGCGGATACCTTGGTGGAGCTCGGTTCCGGCTCCTCCGACAAGACCCGGCTGCTGCTCGCCGCGCTGAAGGCCGCCGGCACGCTGCGCCGGTACGTGCCGGTGGACGTCTGCGAGTCCGCCCTGCTGCACGCGGCGGGTCAGTTGCGCGCGGAGGATCCGCGACTGGCGGTAGACGCGGTCGTCGCCGACTTCGGCCGGCACCTGGCCGAGTTGCCGCGCGGGCAACGCTGCCTGGTGGCGTTTCTGGGCAGCACGATCGGCAACCTGACGCCGGCCGAGCGCGCCGCGTTCCTGTGCGACGTCAGGTCGCTGCTGCGGCCGGGCGACGCCCTGCTGCTCGGTACCGACCTGGTGAAGGAGACCGGCACGCTGCTGGCCGCGTACGACGACGGGGCCGGGGTCACCGCCCAGTTCAACCGCAACATCCTGCGGGTGCTCAACCACGAGCTCAACGCCGACTTCGACCCGGACGCGTTCGTGCACGTGGTCCGGTGGAACGCCGAGCGGGAGTGGATCGAGATGCGGCTGCGCTCGCTCCAGCCTCAGGTCGTCAAGCTGCCCGGGGCGGATCTGGTCATCTCGTTCACCGCGGGCGAGGAGATCCGTACCGAGATCTCGGCCAAATTCCGGCCCGGGACCGTACGCGCCGAACTCGCCGCCGCCGGTCTCGCGCTGACCCACTGGTGGACGGATCAGGCGGGCCGGTTCGGCGTATCACTGTCCACTGTCGACACACGAGAGGATTGAGCCGTGACTCAGCCTGAGGTCAGCGTCGTGGTGCCGGTACACAACGCGATGCCCTACCTGGTGACGTGCCTGTCGTCGGCCATGGAGCAGTCGATCGGGCGCAGCCGGGTGGAGGTCATCGCGGTCGACGACGGCGCGACCGACGGCTCCGGCGAGCAACTCGACATCCTCGCCCGGTACTGGGACAACCTGCGCGTGGTACACCAGAACAACTCCGGCGGGCCGAGCCGGCCGCGCAACGTCGGCCTGTCCCACGCCACCGGCCGCTTCGTCTTCTTCCTCGACGCCGACGACTACCTCGGGCCCGAGGCGCTGGAGCGGATGGTCGACCTCGCCGACGCGCAGCAGGCCGATGTGGTGGCGTGCCGGCGAAAGGGCGTGGGCGGGCGCAAGGAGCACGGCCCCGCCGTGGTGAAGATACGCCACAGCGGCCTGGCCGCCGACGTGTTCGACACGGCGGTACGCCGCTCGCCGCTGCTGCAGGACTGGACGCCGATCCTGGTGGCCAGTGCGGACTGCAAGAACATGTACCGGATAGCCTTCCTGACCCGGCTGAACCTGCGCTTCCAGGAGGACATCCACTTCGGCGAGGACTACCTGTTCGGCGGTGCGTGCGTCAAGCACGGCAAGGTCGTGATGGTCGACGACTACGACTGCTACTACGACCGGCTGCGCGACGACGGCCGCAACGGCACCACGCTGTACGGCGCCTCCGAGATGCACCTCGACGCGGTGGAGCG
>JBPYFB010000470.1:0-26692 GCA_051986465.1 Rugosimonospora sp. | reverse complement strand
CACCTGGAGCAGGGGCTGCGTACCCTGCTGCCGATGGGCCGGTCGCGCCGCCTGCCATAGCCGACCCGGACCGTCCTGTCCGGACAGTCCTATGCAGACAGTGCGGACCGTCCTATCCGGACAGTCCGGGGAGGACGGTCGAGTCGGCGACCATCGGGTAGCCGAAGCGCGCGAACAGCCGGGGATCGTTGAACGCGACGATCCGCGACACCTTGCCCCCGATCACCGACAGCACGGTGATGCCGTGCGCGCGGAACTCGTTGCGCTCGGTGTCGAGCACGTAGGCGGCGAGCGCCGGCTCGCCGTTGGCCCGGGTTGGCAGCATCCGCCACCGGCCGGGGAACATCAGCGCCCGATCGGCCAGGAAGCCGGCCACCGTGTCGCGACCGGTGAACCAGGTCACGTTCGGTGGCATCTCCAGTTCCACGTCGGCGCGCAGCAGGTCGACGAGGGCGCCGACATCGGCCCGTACGAACGCGTCCACGTACCGGTCGACGGTCGCGCGGGTCCGGCTGTCCGGCGGTTCGGACAGGTCGTCGGCGACCACCGGCGCGAGCGCCTCCCGGGCCCGGCGTAGCGCGCTGTTGACCGCGATCGTCGTGGTGGACAGCACCTCGGCCACCTCGGCGGCGCGCCAGGACAGCACATCGCGCAGGATCAGGACCGCCCGCTGCCGTGCGGGCAGCAGTTGCAGCGCGGCGACGAACGCCAGCCGGATGCCCGCGCGGGCCGCGACGATGTCGGCCGGATCGTCCCCGATGCCCAGCCGCTCGTCCGGCGCGGGTTCCAGCCACGGTATGTCGTCGGCGCGCCGCTCGAGCGGGGCGCGGTGATCGTGCTCCGGCGCGCCGAGCCCCGAGGGCAGCGGCCGGCGCCGCCGCCCGTCGAGCGCGTCCAGGCACGTGGTGGTCGCGATCCGGTAGAGCCACACCCGGATCGACGAACGCCCCTCGAACCGGTCGTAACCGCGGAACGCGCGCAGGTACGTCTCCTGCACCAGGTCCTCGGCGTCGTGGATCGAGCCGAGCATCCGGTAGCAGTGCGCCAGCAGCTCCCGCCGGTACGGGTCGGTCCGCTGCTGGAACTCCGATGCCACGCTGGTCACTGTCGTCATGCTAGCCACCCGCCACGGCCGAGAACCCGGCCGCGTCCACGGTGTACGAGACGGTGCCCGCCGCCGGGTCAGTGGTCGTGAGCGCCACGACCGCCTCGGCAACCTGGCTCGCGGTCAGGTACGGGCGCATCTCCTCGACCGCCGCCGCTTCATCGGCACCCCGCCGGCGCGCGTACGACCGCACCGCGGCGAGTCCGAGCGCGGTGTCCGGCGTCAACTGCGGCAGCAGCGCGGCGAACCGGATGCCGAGCCCGGCGCGCTGCGACTCCTCCTGGGCGTACCGCGCGACGAACCGGACGGTGGCCTTGGCGCCCGCGTACCCGCCGCTGACCGGGGAACCCCGCAGCGCGGCCCCGCTGGACAGCGCCACCACCACACTGCCCGGTACCAGCGGCAGGCGCAGCGCCGCGCCGCACCACTCGTACGCCTGCCTGACGTCCATCTCCCAGTTGCGCGCGAACTGCGCCCACCCCAACTCGTGGAACGGTCCGGCTGGTGGCTGCGCGCCGGCGGACAGCACCACGACACCCGGCCGGTACTCGTGCAGGATCCGCTGCGCCAGAACCGGATCGGTCGCATCGCCGGGCTCGGCTACGAACGCCTCGCCCAGTCGCGCCGCCGTATCGTCCAAAGTGGACTTCGTGCGGCCGATACCCACCACTGTCGTGCCCTGGTTCGCCAGCGCGCCGGCGATCGCCCGACCGAATCCGCTACCGGCTCCCGTGACGACCGCGGTCGCCCCCGTCAACTCAGGCATGGCTAGCCTCCATTACTGTCACCGGTTCGGCCTGCGGAGCAGAGGTCACCGGTTCGGATTGTGGGGGAGTGCCGGACACCGCGAGCGCGACGACCGCGCCCAGCAACGACACCCCGGCGGCGAGCCAGAACGCAGCCGCGCACCCGGCCACGAAGCGCACCGGGCTGGCGTAGCTGCCGAACGACGCGAAGACCGCGCCCATCGCCGCCACCGCCGAGGCGCCGCCCACCTGCCGCAGCGTGTTCACCGTCCCGGACGCCTTGCCGATCCCCTCGGGCGGCACCGAGCCCAGCACCGCGTGCTGCCCGCTCGGCATCGCGATCGACACGAACGCCCCGGCCACCAGCATCGCCGGTACCGACGCCAGGTACGGGCGGTGCGCCATCGCGTTGTCCGCGAGCCACGCCAGCCCGGCCGCCTGTCCGGCCAGGCCCAGGCAGACCAGCAACCGGGAACCGAACCGGTTCACCAGGACGCCGGCGAGCGGTCCGATCACCACCGGGGTGGCGGTCCACGGCAGCAGCCGCAGGCCGGCCTGCAGAGGCGAGTAGCCCAGGCCGTACTGCAGGTACTGCGCGGCGAAGAAGACGCAGCCGTACAGCGCGCTGTACAGCAGGAACATCGACGCGTTCCCGGCGGCGAACGACCGTACCCGGAAATAGCGCATCGGCAGCATCGGCGCGGCCGTGCGCAGCTCCCACCGGACGAACGCGATCCCGCACAGCACCCCGCCGGCCAGCGAACCGATCACCTCGGCACTGCGCCACCCCGCCTCACCGGCGCGCACCAGGCCCCACACCACGCCCAGCACGGCCGCCGCGCACAGCACCAGACCGAGCGGGTCGAACCGGCCGCCCGGCCCGCGGCGCTCTGCCGTGCGAGCCAGTAGCAGCGGCACCACGACCAGCCCGATCGGCACGTTGAGCCAGAAGATCCACTGCCAGGCCAGTTCCTGCGCGATCAGGCCACCGATCACCGGCCCGCCGACCACCGCGAGCGCCGTGACCGAGGTGAACAGGCCAAGCGCCCGGGCCCGGCGGGCACCCGGGTAGGCGGTGCCGAGCATCGCCAGCGCGATCGGCATCACGATCGCCGAGCCCGCGCCCTGTACCACCCGGGCGGCGATCAGCACACCGGCGTTGGGTGCCAGCGCGCAGAACACCGAGGCGAGCGTGAACGTGAGCAGGCCGGTCACCAGCATCCGCCGCCGGCCGAACCGGTCACCGAGCGACGCGCCGGTCATTAGCAGTACGGCGAAGGCCAGCGCGTACGCGTTGACCGTCCACTCCAGAGTGGCGAGCGAGGCGTGCAGGTCGCGGCGGATGCTGTTCAACGCGGTCGCCACGACCAGTTGGTCGAGCGCCACCATCAGCGAGGCGGTCGCGGTCAGCGCCAGCGTCCAGCCCGGCGCGGCCGTTCGGTTTCGATCCATGACGGTACTGACGGCACGGGCCGCAGAAAGTCACCGGGGCCGGGTCACGTACTTCCGTGTGTTCCCGCTCACGCGTGGTACGCGAGCCCGGCCCCTGGTGCTCGCGGGTGGGGTCAGTCCGGTTCGCGTACGGTGATGACCGCGGCACCCTGGTCGGCGGCGGCCGGTGGTTGCGACATGCCGTTGCGTACCGCCTCCAACACCGCCATCCCTTGCGCCGCCAGCGATGCGACCACGCTGTTGAGCCCCTCGGCACCGTCGAGCACGGTGAGGTTGGCCCCCTCCAGGCCCTGTGCCGCGGCGCGCAGCAACTCGGGCAACTGCTGGATGACGAGTTGGTCCAGGGCGATGCGGTCCTGAGCCGCGGCCGCCTCCGCCGAAAGCTTGGTCGCCTCGGCCTGCGCCCGGGCCAGCGTGGTGATCCGCTCCGCGTCCGCCTGCGCCGGCCGGATCACCTCGGCGACCAACTCGGCCTGGCGCAGTTCCGCGTTCTTCTGCGCGACCACGGACTGCTCGACCAGCACATCCTGCTGGGCCCGGGCGGCGGCCAGCGGGCCCGCCTGCGCGGCGGTCTGCTGGGCCTGGTCGATCTCCGCCTGGTACTGCGCCTTGGCAATGGCCGTCTGGCGGGCGTACTCGGCCTGGTTGCGCAGGCTCTCCTGCTGCGCCATGGCGCTTTCCTGGTCGGCCCTTGCCTGAGCCACCCGGGCGTCCTGGTTGACCTTTGCCTGGTGCGGCGCGGCGAGCGCCTTGATGTAGCCGGAGCCCTTGTCGTCGATGCTGCTGATCTGCAGCGAGTCGATTTCCAGGCCGATGCGGGCCATCTCCGTCTTGCTCGCGTTCACGATGGCGTCGGCCAGTGCCTGCTGGTCCCGGATCATCGACTCGACCGTCATGCTGCCGACGATGCTGCGCAGGTGGCCGGCGAAGATCCGGCCTACCATGATCGGCATCTGGGTCTGGTCGCCCTGGAAGCGCCGGGCGGCGGCGGCGATGGACTCGTGGTCGTCGCCGACCTTGAAGGCGATGACCGCGCACACCGCGAGGGTCAGCCCCTGCGTGGTGTAGCAGTCCTCGGCGACCTCCGCCTCCTGCATCGCCAGTGTCAGGCGCGTCGCCTTGGTGAAGATCGGGACCACGAAGGCGCCGTGGCCGGTGACGATCCTGAACGGCAGCGCATCCACACCGCGCTGTCTGCGCCCACTGATCAGCAGTGCCTGGTTGGGAGCCGGAACGCGATAACCGAACATGGTGGCCTCTCTCAGACCGAAGGGGTGTGGTCACCGGGCATCGGTGACCACGGTTCTACGTCCACCTGACGCGCGCCGCGGAAGTGGATGACAAGCACGTGGGCGCCGACCGGTACGGCCTGGTTGGCGTATGCGAGGAAGTGGTGCGGGACACCGTTCGCCACCACCCGGACCTCCCCTGGCCGGTCGCCGCCCCGGATCGCGGTCACCACCACGCCGACCTTTCCGACCAGTGCATGGCCGCGCACCGCTGCTCCCATTCGCCGGCCGCCGCGTACGGCCGCCACGTAGATGCTTGCGGTCATGATTGTGCACCCGCCCTGCCAACCCGGGCGTACCGGCATACGCCCGCGGCGGTACCGGCACGGACTCCCGGCGGCTGACGACATCCGGGCCGGTCCCCGGTGTACTGGACGCATGACGAAGCTGAACTACCGCAAGCCACCCTGGTGGCAACGGGCCATCGGCAACCGGCTGGCACCGATGAACTCGAAGCTGGTCGCCCGGCTGTCGGTACCGGGCCGGAGCACCGGCCAGTGGCGTACCACGCCGATCGTGGTGCTCGACCACGCCGGCGAGCGGTACCTGGTCGCGCCGTTCGGCGATACCGAGTGGGCGCGCAACCTGCGGGCCGCCCGCCGTGGCCGGCTGATCCGGCGGCGTGCGGTGGAGGAGTTCACCGCCGACGAGGTACCGGCCGGCGACCGCCCCCCGTTGATCGCGGCCTACCGGGCCCGGTACGGCAAGGCGCCGGGGGTGGACGCGGGCTTCCGGCAGTTCCCCGACCCGGCCGACCACCCCACCTTCCGGATCACGCCGAGTGCGGGCCGGGACTAACCTTCGGGATGTGATTGGCCACGACCGTCCACATTAGACGGTGGTCAGCAGCATGCTCAGGTGGAGCGCGGGGGCGCTGTGCGTCAACGCGCCGGCGGAGATGACGTCGACGCCGGTCTCCGCGACCGTTCGTACCTGGTCGACGCTGATCGTGCCGGAGGCTTCCAGGATGACATCCGCTTCTTCTGCAACGCGCTGTGGCCTCACCGGTCGAGCCGGTGCCAGTGTTCGACGATGGCGGCGGCCTCGGCGGCGATACCGGCGATGATGTCCGCAGCCGGCCGGATGTCGCGCACGAGCGCGGCCGACTGGCCGGCGTAGAGCGCCATCTCCGCGACGTCGCCGTGCATGCCGGGCAACGGAATCAGATCCTCGTAGCGCGGATGTGGGCGCCCCTCGGTGTCGACGGCAACCGTCTCGCCCTCGCCCGGCCGGTGCGGGGCGGCCGGCGACCCGGCGGCCTCCCAGCGCTCGACCGTCGCGTTGCGCAGGGCGCGGTGTGGCGCGCCGGGCCAGCCGCCGTCGAAGCAACGGGTGTACGTGGCGTCGCCGGCCTCCGCGTCGATGACCTGCTGCCGGTACACCTCGTGGGTGTGTGCCTCGGTCGCGGTGAGGAACCGGGTGCCCAGCCATACCGCTTGCGCCCCCAACGCGAGCGCGGCCACCAGGCCGCGGCCATCGGCGATGCCGCCGGCCGCGATCACCGGTACCGGCGCGACCGCGTCGACCACGGCGGGTACGAGAGCCATGGTCGACGCCTGGCCCCGTACGTGCCCGCCGGCCTCCCAGCCCTGAGCGACGACGATGTCGACACCGGCGTCCACTGCGCGGCGGGCCTCGTCCACACTGCCCACGGTGTGTATGTGCACCGCACCGCACGCGCGGATGCGTCCCTGTACCGCCGCGGGGTCACCCCAGAACGTGGAGACGATTCCG
This sequence comes from Rugosimonospora sp., assembly GCA_051986465.1. GTDB lineage: Bacteria > Actinomycetota > Actinomycetes > Mycobacteriales > Micromonosporaceae > DATEJJ01. The sequence goes on along the minus strand of JBPYFB010000470.1, from coordinate 20,366 downwards.
ACGCCCAGGTCCAGGCAGGCGTCGAGTTGCTCGGCTATCGGGAAGTCCAGCACGAGGTTGACGCCGAACGGAAGGTCGGTACGCCCGCGCACCTGCCGGATCTGCGCCCGTACCCGGTCCGCACGAAGCCACGTCGCCGCCAGCATCCCCAGCCCTCCGGCGGCACTGACCGCCGCGACCAGCTCCGGTGACGCCGCCGATCCGATCGGCGCCTGGACCACCGGCACGCGCAGGCGCAGCCGGCGACACACCGCGGTGCCAAGCACGAGAGCCCCCCCGGTTGCTTCGAATTCGAAAGCACTGACCACCACGGTATCGTGCCGGTATCCGAAGCACCAGTACGGCGGGGGAGTACGTCATGGCAGTGCCGAAACCGGGGCAGCCGGTCCGGGGTTCCACCACCGGCCGGCCGCTGATGGCCGCCCTCGACCTCTTCGGCCGCCGCTGGAGCCTGCGCGTGATCTGGGAACTCAACGACGGCCCGCTCGGCTTCCGCGCGCTGCAGCAGCGCTGCGAGAACATGTCCTCCAGCGTGCTGCGCCAGCGGCTGACCGAACTCGCCGACGCGCACCTGGTCGAGCAGCACGCCGACACCAGCTACGCCCTGACCGCGCTGGGACGCGATGCCCAGCAGGCCCTGCGTCCCCTCGTCCGCTGGTCCGCCCGCTGGGCCGAGCAGCTGCAGGGGGAGGGTGGCGGCCGCTCCTAGACCGGGCGTATGCCGGTGGGGGTCTTGCAACTTAACCGTTTAAGTGCTTCGATTCGGAGTTGATCAGGATCTTCCGTCCCGCGCACCTAGGAGGACACGTGAAGCTATCCTTCCGATCTTTGGCACGGTTGGCGGTCCTCACCCTCGTCGCGGCGGCGGCGACCGCGGTCGTGCCGGCGTACGCGGATACCGGCCGCGACGCGTACGTCACCCGGTCCGGCAACCATCTGGTACTCAACGGGCATCCCTTTACGTTCAGCGGCCCCAACATGTACTGGCTCGGCCTCGACGAGAACGTCAACGGGGTTGGCTACCCGACGTACTTCCGGATCCGGGACGGCCTGCTGACGGCGCGGCGGATGAACTCAACCGTGGTACGGGCGCACACCCTGGGCGTGTCGACCGGTTCGCCGCTCAGCCTGGAGCCGGCGCTCGACCAGTTCAACGACGGCGCGTTCGCGACGATCGACTACTCGATCGCGGAAGCTGGCCAACTGGGCCTGCGGCTGATGATTCCGCTGACCGACAACTGGCAGTACTACCACGGCGGGCGCTACGACTTCGTGCACTGGTACGGCCTGACCGACGTCAAGACGTTCTACACGGACGACCGCGTCATCGGCGCCTTCGAGCGGTACATCGCCCACCTGCTCGACCACGTGAACCCGTACACCGGCAAGCGGCTGGTGGACGACCCGACCGTCATGGCCTGGGAACTGGGCAACGAACTCAACGACATGCCGGCGTCCTGGATCGACGCGATCTCGGGATACCTGAAGGGGCTGGCACCACGGCAACTGGTCGCCGCCGGCCAGCAGGGTGGCATCACCCCGGCCACGCTCACCGCGTCCAATGTGGACATCGTGGACGTCCACTACTACCCGCCCACCGCGTCCGGCATCACCTCCGACGCGGCGACCGTCACCGCGGCGGGCAAGGCCTATGTCGCGGGCGAGTACGGGTCCAATGTGGCGACCAGCGCGCTGCTCTCGGCGGTAGCGGCGGACAAGGACGTCTCCGGTGCGCTGTTCTGGTCGCTGTTCGGCCACAACGACCAATACGGGTACGTGCAGCACAGCGACGGGTTCACCCTGCACTACCCGGGCGACACCCCGTCGATGCGGGACGCGGTCACCGCCATCACCGCGTACGGCGCGGCGGTCGGTACTCCACAAGGGAGGGTGCCGGACCAGCCGCCGCTGATCACCTCGATCGTCAAGAAGTACGGCGAGAACATCGTCTCCTGGCGCGGCAGCGCGGGCGCCACGGCGTACCGGATCGACCGGGCGAGCGCCGGACCCGACGGCCCGTGGACGACGGTATCCACGCCCACCGTGACCGACAACGACGCACCCTGGCTGGATGTCACGTCGCCGGTGTCGACCGTGTGGTACCGGGTCACCGCGCTGGACGCCGCCGGCCACCCGCTCAACGCGCCGAGCGTCGCGCGCAGCGGCCAGGAGCAGGATTTCCTGGTCGATCCGCTGGAGACCTGGGCAGCATCCACAAGCCACAGTGACTCGCTGCGCATCCAGCCGGACGGTAGCGGCGCGGCTGTCGCACCGGTGTCCGGTATGGACGGTCAGCTCACCTACGCCCACGCCGGTACCAGCGCCGTGGACATACAGGCGACCTCGCTCGGCACGCCGCGGCTGACCGTACAGGTCTCCGCCGACGGTACGGCCTGGCGCACCGTCAGCCCCCAGGTCGTGCAGACCGACAGCAAGCGGTACCTGCTGCGGCTGGCCGGACTGTCCAATGTGGCCGCTGTCCGGATCGGATGGCCGCGCGCCGGCTCGGCGGGCAGCGGGAATCCGGCGGTGAACCAGGTGACGATCAGCTACGCGACGGCCTCCCCGCTGACCGGGAAACCGTCGAGCTTCGCGCTCACCACGCCAGCACCGAACGTCACCGGCGTCGGGGCCGGTACGCCGATCGCCTGGGCGGCCGCTGCCGGGGCGACGTACTACAGCCTCGTGCTGTCCACCCACGCTGACCTCAGCGACCCGGTCGCGACCGCCGACCGCCTGCTCGGTACCAGCTACCAGCCGCCCGCGCGGCTGACCCTCGCCACCACGTACTACGTGAACGTCACCGCGCACAACGCGGCCGGACAGACCGCGGTCGACGGGTCACCGGTCGCCTTCACCACACGCACGCTGCCCACCAGCGACGTACCGGTGGAGGACTTCGAGAGCTACCCGTCCGACGCCAGCCTGCAGGCGGCGTACCAGCCGAACCAGGGCGGGGACAGCATCACGCCGGTCTTGGCGGCCGGCAACGCGGGCCAGGGCATGGCGCTGAACTACCAGTTGAGCACCGCTGGATACGCCGGAGTCATCCACAACCTCCCGGCCGCCCAGGACTGGACTGGTACCCAGGGCATCAAGCTGTGGCTGTCCCCGGACGGCTCGGGCCGCTCGTTCACGGTCCAGTTCGTGGCCGACGGTACCTACTGGGAAACCAGCATCACGATGTCCAGCAGCACAGCCGGCTGGGTCGAACTGCCGTTCACCTCGTTCGCGGTACCGCCGTGGGCGACGCCGGGACCGTTGGGCCTCGACACCATCACGCAGCTCTCGTTCTACGTGGGCGGTAACTCGGGCAGCAGTACGGTGACCGTCGACTCGCTGGCGGCTTACGTGTGAGCGAGTGCTACCCGGTGCTGCGCGGGATGCCGTGCTCGGCCAGGGTACCGACCTGCAGGCCCCGCTCCTGGCACGTGGTCAGCAGGCGCGGCACCGCGCCGAGGGTGTTTCGCCATGACCCGGGCGCCGAGGTGACGTCGGAGTCGTGCAGCAGGATCGTGCCGCCACCGCGGAGGTCGGCGGTGACCGTGCGGAACACCGAGTCCGGGGTCGCCCTCGCCGACCAGTCCCGGCCCCACGCGGTCCACAACACCGGGGTCAGCCCGACGCGTCGCGCGGCGATCAGCGTGGCGCCGGTCAGCACCCCATAGGGCGGGCGGAACCACGACACCGGCTGGTCCGCGGCGTGGCTGATGACGTCCCGCGCCCGGGCCAGATCGTCGTAGGTTGCCCGGGGGCCACGGGCCAGCAGGCACCAATGGCGGTAGCCGTGTACCGCGATCTCGTGGCCGCCCGCCGCGATCTCCTTGACCAGACCGGGTGCCTTCGCCGCCCACTGCCCGAGCAGAAAGAAGGTGGCCTTGACGGCCATCTGGTCGAGCAGGTCCAGGAAACGCGGCGTGGACAGCGGATGCGGCCCGTCGTCGAAGGTCAGGGCCACATGGTCGGGGCGGCCGGTACCGGCGAGGCCGGGCGCGACGCGGTGGCGTAGCGCTCCGATCGATGCCAGTGCCGGCCCGGCATGCGCGACGAGACCCGCGGCGGCCGCCCCGCCGGCCAGTGCCCGAACATTCATGCCGCGTCATCCTCCCGCGATAGCAAGCATCCCTCCCGCGAGGGCATAACGTCCTCGATCACGGTGATGGGCAGTGGCGCCGCGAACAGCGCGCGCGCCTCGGCGGCCGGCGCCTCGCCCGCCAGCGCCGCCTTCAACGCGTGCGCCAACTCCGGCCGGGTGCGCGGCCACGGGGCGAGGCCGGCCTGTGCCAGGGCGGCGGCATTGGCGATCCCGTGTCCGGGCAGGCACCGGTAGCTGACGACCGGTACCGCGCACGCCATCGCCTCCAACGACATCAGCCCGCCCGCGTTGTGTACCACCACGTCGCAGGCGCGGATGAGCGCTGGCATGTCGTCGATCCAGCCCAGGGCGATGCCGACCCCGCGGGCCTCCAGGTCGGCGCGCAGGCCCTCGTTGCGGCCGCACGCGATGACCGGCGTGGCGACGCCCGTGGCTTGGATGTCCGCGGCAGACTCGGCCACCTCGCCCACCCCCCATGACCCGGCCGCCACCAGTGCGAGCGGCGCGGTGGCGGGTAGCCCGTACGCCGCGCGGGCCGGACCCGTACCGCCTGGCCCGAACCGCGCGTGCACAGCGGGGCGGCACCGGGTGACTCCGGCCGCACCCAACCGCCGTGCCTGGTCCGCGGGAACGTCGTGCAGCGCAAGATGCCGGTCGACTCCGGGCGCCACCCACATCGGGTGTACCGACATGTCGGTGAGGAACGTGACCACCGGCGCCCGCAGCCGGCCGGTGCGGCGCAACCAGCCAAGGGCCTGACTGGCCAGGTGGTGGGTGGATACCACGACGTCGACATCGGGGTCGATGGCGCGCAGCGTGCGCCGCCGCGCCATCCGCCCGAACAGGTCCCCGGCCGAACGCGCGATTCGGGGATTGCGTTCCAGACCGCGCAGGAGCCAGCTCCAGGTGCGCGGCGCCAGGGTGAGCTCCATTGCGTACGCCCGGCACAGCCCTCGGCCCAGACCGCCCGGAAGCAGGTCGAGGAAGTCGTACCGGTCTACTGTGAAGCCCGCCGCGATCAGGCTGCGGGACAGTTCCGTCGCGGCACCGTCGTGTCCGGCGCCGATGCTCGCCGACACGACCGCGGCCCGCCGCGCGGATACCCGGGCCCGCGGCACAACCTCCTCAGGCACGCGAGTGCCCCCTCACAGCCGTGTCGACCATCGTGTACTACCAGGGACGTAGTAGGACGCTGATACTACTCAGATGGCAGTAACCAAGCCAAGACCCAGCTAGTGCTGCGGAACGCACGGGAAGTACTACGCTCCCAGTAGTAGGACGAGGGATCCAGTAGTAGGGCAATCCGGTGGTAGAGGTGAGCAATCGGGCCCCGGAACGGAGGGATGGTGTGGACGCAGGCCGACGCCCCAGGGGCAGGTTGGCGCAGGAGATCGTCGCCGCGCTCGCCGCGACCGGCGAAGCCATGACGCCGGCGCAGGTGCGCGACGACCTCGGCGGCGACCTCGCGTACACGACGGTCATGACCGTGCTGGCGAGACTGGCCGAGAAGGGCCTCGTGACCCGCCACCGCAGCGGGCGCGGCTACGCCTACCGGGCGGTCCGCGACGAGGCCGAGGTCACCGCGAGGCAGATGCAACGATTGTTGGATGCCAGGGACGACCGCGCGGCGGTACTGTCCCGGTTCGTGGGTGTACTCACCGACGAGGACGAGCAGCTCCTCCTCAACCTGCTCCGCCAGCCCGGCCAGGACCACGGATGACCACGGCCACCGTGGTCGTGCTTCTGGTCACGCTCGTCTTCGCCGCGGTCGGGCCGCGGATGGCCGACCGGTTGCCGCCCGCGGTCGCGATCCGCGTACTGGTACCGACCAGCCTGGCCATCGCGGTCAGCGGCGTCTGGGTACTCGGCGCGGTCGCCTTCACCGGAGCGGCCCAACTCCCCGCGATCAGCCAGTACGGCCACTGGTCGGCTGAGCGGGTACGCGAGGCCAGCCCGTTCCCCGCCACGATGGCGATCGGCTGCGCACTGCTGACCCTGGTCGCCGCCGGCCGTACGGTGACCATCGGCAGCCGGCGGCTGTACCGGCTGCTGGCCGCGCGCCACAGCTGCCGGCGACTCGGTACGCCAGGCTCGCTCGTCGTCCTCGAACGTGACCGACCCGACGCCTTCGCCACCCCGGGCCCGTCCGGACGGATCGTCGTCACGACCGGCCTGTTGCGCGCGCTGACCCCGGACCAGCGCCGTGCGCTGCTCGCCCACGAGGCGTCCCACCTCGCGCACCAGCACGCGTGGTGGTTGTTCGGCTCCGCCATGGCGCAGGCGGCCAACCCGCTGCTGGCTCCGGTGGGGCGGACCATCGCTCACGTCATAGAAAGGTGGGCGGATGAAGACGCCGCCCGCGAAGTCACCGATCGCAACCTGGTCGCCGTGACCATCGCCCACGCCGCACTGCTGACCCAGGGACATCGACGAGAGCAGACATCGACCAACCTGAGTGGGCTGACGGCTACCGCCGGGAACATACCCAAACGCATACAGGCCCTGCTCGCACCTCCACCGCGACCGCGAGCCGCGCCCCTTGCCCTTCTCGCCCTACTGCTCACGGCCAGCCTGGTGGCGACCGGCACTGTCCAGAGCCGCAGCGACAGGCTGCTCGACAATGCCGGTGTCACGCCGACCCAAAACCTGCCCGGGCACCCGTAACCGGGCCCGGGCAATCCTCACAGGCCGGACTCCAACAGCTGCTGGAGTTGTTTCGCCTTCTCCTCGGTGTAGTCGACGTTCACCTCGGCGCGATGGTCGATGGTCAGTACGCCGTCGGTGAAGCTGAACCCCGCGGCCGAGCCGTACTGGCCGGAGTTGCATATGACGATCCTGGACAGGCCGGCCTTCAGCGCCTGCCTGCCCATGTCGTCGACGGTGACCCCGGCCAACGCGGTGACCAGCGGCTGGAAGTACACCTTGGTGAAGAACTCGGGGTAGCTGTCGGCGTAACCGTCGACCGCCAGTTCCTGCCAGGCGACCTCGACCGGTACCTCGAAGCCGGCGGCCTGATCCAGCTTGCTCTTCCAGCCCGGGTACTCGTCGGTGCGGTAGGCCTCCGCCGCGCGCCGTTCTGCCAGTCCCATTCAGCCCCTCCTCGTCGTTGCGGACCTTGCCCGGCCGCGGCCCTCGCCCAGCCGGTGTCGCGAATCTCAGAGTGCCGCGTTGAGCTGGCGGCTCATTTCGCCGGTGAGGTCGCGCGGCAGCGCGGCGGTGAGGTCCGCGGTGACCAGCGGCCCCGCAGGCGTCGGCCGCACCAGCAGCCGCGCTCCCGCGAGGTGTTCGACGCGCACCGCGGAAACCTCGGCCCAGGCCCGCCGCCCCAAATCGTCGACGCGCACGGCGTCGACCGCCAGCCACAGGCCGTCCAGCAAGGCGGCGAGGTTCGCGGTGACCGCCGGCGAGTCGGGCAGCGCGTCCCAGTCCAGCCGCAGCGGCACGTCGGGCGTTGCGGCGAACCGGCGGCGCAAGGCCAACCGGCTGGTCGGCTCGCCGTCGGGCAGTAGCGCGAGCGCGCCGCCGCTGAGCACGTCCCGGTACCGCTCCGGGTGCCAGACACCGGTCGAGACCAGGTCGCGCATCCGCAGGTACACCACCTCGTCGAGCGGCTGCGCGGTACCGCCCGCCGAGCAGCCCAGCATCGCGACCTCCTCGTCACGGTCGGTACCGACCCCGATCAGCCGCCCCTCGACGACGTGCCCGGACGCGATCCGCAGGCGTACCAACGGCCGCTGGTCCACTCCGGTACCGGCGCTCGCGGTCGCCAGCGCCCGCAGCACACCGTCCGGTGCCAGCGGTACGACCTTCATCGCGAGCTCACTGTCCACTGTGTCCACCTACCTCCTCGCCGCACCCAACGGGCGGAGCATACTCGCCGATGTCAATCACCTGTGTCACCCAGTGGAAGGGGCCGAATGCGGGTCATCGGCGGGTACGCCGCCGCCGGTACCATCCGGTCGACGACGACCCGTCCAGGAAAGGCACGCCCGTGACTCCCGAATCCGTCGCCGCGGCAACCGCACTCGCCCAGCGGGCCGGCTTCACCCTGTCCTGCGAACCGGAGACCGGCGCGCTGCTCGCCGTCCTCGCCGCGGCGGTACCGGCCGGCGGCCGGATCCTCGAACTCGGCACCGGCGCGGGCGTGGGTACCGCCTGGATCGCCAGCGGCCTGGCCAGCCGTACCGACGTGGAGGTTGTCACCGTCGAGCACGACCAAGCCACCGCCGACCTCGCCGCGCAGGAATCCTGGCCGCCCTACATCAGACTCGTCGTGGGCGACGCCGTCCGCGTCACCGCCGGCGAGGGCAGCTTCGACCTCATCTTCGCCGACGCACAAGGCGGCAAGTGGGACGGTCTCGACGGCACCATCGCCGCGCTCCGGCCCGGCGGTCAGCTCCTGGTCGACGACATGACCCCGGCCCGGTACGCCGACGCCGACCACGAACAGAAGATCGCCGAAGTCGGCAACCGCATCCTCGGCCACCCCGACCTCGTCAGCGTGCCCATCGCCTGGTCAAGCGGGCTCATTCTCAGCACCCGCCGAAGATGACTCAGCACCCGCCGAAGGTGACTCAGCACCCGCCGAAGGTGACATGGCGTCAGCCGCGGCGGGCCAGCCGCACCCAACTCGTACCGACGATGCGCGCGCCGGTGGCGACGCGCAGCCGGATCGGGCCGGGCGGCGGGGCGCGCAGCACGAAGCAACCCGCATCGTCGATCGGCGCTTCGTCGAAGACACCGTGCATGTCCATCCCGGTGACCTGACCCCCGTTGCCCGGGATCACCTGGCCGACGATGCCTGCCTGGCTCACCTCGATCTCCAGCGCGATATCCGTGCCGTGGAAGGCGAGGGTGCGTACGGAGCCGCCGGACCGGGTCGGGCCGGCCGGCGCCGGATCGCAGGCGGAGTCGAAGACCAGTTCGGCCAGGGCCAGTTCGGCGTCGACCGTCCGCCAGGTCAGCGTCGCTTCGGCCGCGGCCAACAGATGCGGGGGTACCGACGCGGCCTCGTGCAGCGCCGCTGCCAACTCGGCCAGCAGGTCCTGTTCCTCAGAAAGCGGCAACGCCACTGCGCTCAGCCTCCTCACCCTCGGCGGCCCGCAGGCTCGCGGTGAACCGCACCATCGCCGGGCACTCGCGCAGCTTGCGCAGGCACCGGCCGAGGGTGGGACCGACACTGCCGATCGGGACGTTCAGCTGCTCACTGACCTGCTGGTACCGCAGCGGTGGGTCGCCCATGAGCAGGCTCAGCAGCACCTGGCAGCGGGGCTCCAGTTGGGCGAACGCCTCGCGCAGCGCGTGCCTGCGTTCGGCTTGCAGCAGGTTCTCGTCGAGCGGGGCGTCATCCACCAATGTGGACAGTCGTACCGCCGGCTCGTCGTCGAGCGGGTCGAACGGCCGGGTCCGCCGGTTGAGTTGCAGTAGCCGGTAGCACTCGCGCCGGGCCACCGTGGTGATCCACATGGGCAGCGCCACCGGATCCCGCAACCGGTCCAGGTTCTCCACCACGCGCAGCCATACCGTCTGGTGCGCGTCCGCGACGTCCGACGGGTTCAACCGGTACGCGCGGATGACCGACAGGATAAGGGGGCTGTACCGGCGCACCAGCGCAGTCCACGCCTCCTTGTCGCCCTGCCCTGCGGCGGCGACCAGTTCGCCTACGGGTCGTGTGTCCACTGTGGGCACTCCTCAGCTGACGAGTACGCCGTAGTTGGGATCCCACTTCGACTGGTACGGCGGCTGCAGCAGCGCACCGGCGTCCCGCGCGGTCAAGCCACCCGCCGCCATCATCGTGGCGACCCGGCCGGCGACGTACGGGGCGGCGAACGAGGTACCCGCCCAGCTTGCGAAGCCGGTGAAGACCACCGGCGGTGCGCTGCCGAGCAGCAGCTCGCCGTTGACGTACGTGCTGACCCACTCGCCCTGGGCGCACACGTCGACCCAGCCACCGAAGTTGCTGTACGGCGCGGCCATGACGCCGCCCGCCCCGTCGTCCGCCACCGCCGCCACGGCCAGCACGTCACCGAAGGCGGCCGGCCACTGGTAGCGGCCGCTGGAGCTGTTGCCGGCGGACGCGACCACGAGCGAGTCCGCGGGCAGTGCGGCCAGCGTGTTGGCGATCGGGGTGGGCGGCACGTCGCCGAGCGTGTAGTAGCCGAGCGACAGGTTGATCAGTGGGGTGACCCCGTTCAGCGCGGTCAGCGCCGCGACGAGCATCTGCTCGTCGCCGATGCCGGAGGAGTTCAGCGCGACCTGCGGTACGAAGTCCACGCCGGGTGCGCTCTGGCGCAGTACCCCGGCCACGAAGGTGCCGTGCCCGGCCTCCAGCGCGAGCACGTCGCTGTACAGGTACAGCGGGTCCAGGGCGGTGGTGCCCGTCGGGTACGCGCCGCCGCCCAGCCACACCGGGTGGATTGTGGCGGCGTCGTGCCAGATCCCGGTGTCGCAGATGCCGACCACGACGCCCGCGCCGTCGCCGAGGTGGGCCTTGTCGGGATCGGGCAGCGCCTTGTCCGGGGCGGGCGCGTTGTCCGGGTTGCCCATGATGTTGCCGTGTCCGACCAGCACGTGGTGCGGCTGCACTACCGGCGCCTTCCCGCCCGGCCACTGGCGCGGGTCGCGCAGCTTGAGCACGATCCCCGGCACATCGACCTCGCGGTCGAAAAGCAGCACGCGCACCCCGGCGAAGGTGGCGCCGAGGGCGACGACGTAGCCGGCCTGCCTCAGGTTTCCCATCACCCGCTCCACGTCGGCGAGGGCGACCAGAATCTGCCGGGGCCGGTACAGGATTTCGCGACCCTCGACGGTGTAGCGCCGGACGTTCTTGTCCGCGGCGACCATGGACGCGAATGCGTCGAGGTAGGCCTGGTCAGTGGCGAAGGCGGGCGCCGCACCGAGCAGGGACAGGGCGGGTGCGCCGGCGGCCGCGAGCGCGGCGGCGGTCAGCAGGCTTCGACGGGAAATGCCAGACACTGTCGCTCCCATGGAATCGGCGGCGGGCCGGCACACCGTAGCCGCGCGGCCGGTTGACTCACAATCGTGGATCGGACAGTCTCAAATCCGTGTCCCGATGCTCTCCCCGTTGTGGTTGACCGGAGTCCGGCCGGCGAGACGCCCGCGGAGCTGGCCGATCGGGCGCTCGATGCGGTACAGCGCGATCCCGCCGCCGCCATCGGGCTCGCGCGGCGCGTGCTCTCCGGCACCGGCGCCGCGACCGACGCGCGGGCCATCGCCGAGCGCGCCACCGGTCTCGCGCTGCGCGAACTGAACGACCTGCCGGCGGCCCTACGCCACCTGCGCCGCGCGGTGCGGGTGGCCGAACACGCCGGCGCGCAGCGGCTGACCGCGCTGTCCCAGATGAGCCTCGGGTACGTGCTGGCCAACGCCGGTCAGAACGCGGCCGCGCTGCGCGCCGTCAGCGCCGCGCTGCAGCGGCTGACCGGCGCGGACGCCGGCCGGGCCCGGATGCAGCGGGGCGTGGTGCTGCACTTCACCGGCCGGCACGGTGAGGCGGTCCGGGACTACGGAGTCGCCGTGGAGATCGCCCAGCGGGAGGGCGACCAGGTGCTGGAGGCGCGCGCCCGCAACAACCGCGGCCTGCTGCAGGCGGGAACGGCGCGCAGCGCCCAGGACGACCTGGAGCGGGCCAACGCCATCTTCCGCGGCCTGGGTATGGATCTGGCCGCCGCCGATGCGGCCTGGAACCTCGGTATCGTGGCCGCGCAGCGCGGGGACGTCAGCGGCGCGCTGCGGACCTTCCGCGCCGCCGAGCAGGAGTACCGGCGGCTCGGGGTACCTCGGCCGGCCCTGCTGCTGGACCGGTTCGAGCTGCTGCTGTCGGTACCGCTGGTCGAGGAGGCGGAGGAGGTCGCCACCGCGGCCGTAGCCGAGCTGCGCAGCCGCCGGATGGCCTCTGACTTGGCCGAGGCGCTGCTGGCACGGGCCCGGGTGGCGCTGCTCGCCGGCGACGCGGACACCGCGAGCGCGACCGCCGCGCAGGCCGGCCGCAGCTTCCGGCGGCAGGGACGGACCGCGTGGGCGGCGCTGGCCCGCCACGTCGAGCTGCGCGCGCAGTTCCAGCGCGGTACCCGTTCGACCGGGCTGCTTTCCGCGATGACCGGCAACGCCGCGCTGCTCGACGCCGCACGCTGGGCCGGCCCGGCGCAGGCCACCCGCATCGAGGCGGCCCGGGTGGCGGCCGCCACCGGCCGGCCCGAACAGGCCCGGGAACTGCTCGCGCTGGCCGGCCGGGCCCGGCACGTCGGGGTGGCAGCGCGGCGGGCCCAGGCGTGGTACGCCACCGCGCTGCTGCGCCGGCTGGACGGCGACGAGCGCGGCGCCGCCGCCGCGCTGCGCCGTGGTTTGGCCGTGCTCGACGCGTACCGTTCCTCGCTGGGCGCCACGGAGTTGCGCGCGCACAGCGGAGTGCACGGCCAGGAACTGGCCCGCGAAGGGCTGGACCTGGCGCTGGCCTCCGGGCGCCCGGCCGAGGTGCTCGCCTGGGCCGAGCGGTGCCGGGCCACCGCGCTGCGGATGGCGCCGGTGTCGCCGCCCCGGGACCCGGCGCTGGCGGATGCGCTGGCGCAACTGCGCCTGGTGAGCACCGCGCTGGAGGAGGCGGTGGTCGACGGCCGCGACAGCCAACTGTTGCGCGGCCGGCAGGTGCGGTTGGAGCGGCAGATCCGGGACCTGGCCCGGCGGGCCGATGGCGGCTCGGTGGACGGTGGCAGTAGCCCGGTCCCCGATGGTGGCCCGGTGGAGGCGCCGCCAACGGTGCGGCAACTGAGCGCCGCGCTCGGCGACGCGGCGCTCGTCGAGCTGATCGAGCACGATGGCCGGGCACTCGCCGTGGTGGTCCGCGACGGCCGGTGCAGCCTGCACGACCTCGGCTCGCAGGACCACCTGCAACGCCAGTTGCTGCTGCACCTGTTCAGCCTGCGCCGGCTGGTCACCCTGGGCGATTCGGCCAGCGCCCGCGCCGTGGCGGGCAGGGCCGCCGCGGCCATCGACGACGCGCTGTTGCGGCCGCTGCACCACGAGATTGACAAGCGTCCATTGGTACTCGTACCCAGCGGCCCGCTGCACGGGGTCCCGTGGTCCGCACTGCCGTCCTGCGCCGGTCGTCCGGTCACCGTCGCGCCATCGGCCACCGCGTGGTTGCGCGCGTCCGGCCAGATCGCACCGGCGCGCGCACCGGTGCTGGTGGCCGGTCCCCGGTTGCCGGCCGCCAATACCGAGGTCGCCGCGCTCGCACAGCACTTGCCGGCGGCGCGGGTACTGACCGGGCCGGCGGCGACCGCGGGCGAGACGCTACGCGCGCTGGACGGCGCCGGGCTCGCGCACATCGCCGCGCACGGTACCTTCCGCGCCGACAACCCGCTGTTCTCCACTGTGGAGCTTGCCGACGGACCGCTCACCGGGTACGAGCTGGAGCGGTTGCGCCGGCCGCCCGGCTGCCTGGTGCTGTCCGCCTGCGACGCGGGCCGCTCCGCGGTACGGCCGGGGGAGGAGCTGATCGGGTTCACCGCCGTACTGCTGGGCCTGGGTACCCGCTGCCTGATCGCCAGCCTGCTGCCGGTACCGGCCGAGCGCACCACCGACCTCATGCTCGACCTGCACCGGCGGATGGCGGCCGGGTACGGGCCGGCGCGGGCGCTCGCCGAGGCGCAGCAGGACTTCGCCGACGGCGCGGACGGGATCGCGTACGCGACCGCAGCCGCGTTCGTCTGCTCGGGTGCCGGCTGATCCCCCTGCCGGGTGCCGGTGGGGCCGCGTCCCACCGGCACCCGGATCACGAGCTGGGCCTGCTGCTAGCTTTGAGGCCGGCCTCCGCTGCGCCGCCTGACGGCTGTGTGAACGTGGACGCCGGAAGGATGGAGATGGTGGTGCCGGCGTGTTCGTGACCCTGACCGCCAACCCGTCCGTCGATCGCACGCTGGTACTCGACTCGCTCCGCCGCGGCGGCGTGCACCGGGCCCGGTCGGTGAGCGTCGAGCCGAGCGGCAAGGGCATCAACGTCGCCCGGGCGCTGGCCGTGAACGGGTGTCGGGTGACCGCGGTCGTCCCGCTCGGCGGGCCGGCGGGCGAGCGCCTCGCCGCACTGCTGCGCGGCACCGGGTTGACCCTCGCGCCGGTACCGGTGGCGGCCGAGATCAGATCAAACGTCACGCTGCTGGAAGCCGGCGGAGTGGCCACGAAGATCAACGAGCCCGGCCCGCACCTGGTACCCGACGAGGTCGAGGCGCTGCTGTCCACAGTGGAGGGTACCGCCACCGGCGGGGCGTGGACGGTGTGCTCCGGCAGCCTGCCGCCCGGAGTCGCCGATGACTTCTACGCACGGGTCATCGCGCGGGTACACGGGCGTGGCGGCCGGGCCGCGGTGGACGCCAGCGGCGTACCGCTCCGGCGTGCCGCCGAGTCCGGTGCCGACCTGCTCAAGCCCAACCGGGAAGAACTCGCCGAACTCGCCGGGCATCCGCTGGATACCGTCGGCGACGCGGTCGAGGCCGCGAACGAGCTGCGCCGGCTGGGCGCGGGTGCGGTGCTGGTCAGCCTCGGGCCGGACGGTGCGCTGCTGGCCGGTGCGGGCGTGTACCACGCGGAATCGGAGCCCGTCGAGGTGGTCAGTCCGGTCGGCGCCGGGGACGCCCTGCTGGCCGGGTTCCTCGCCGGGCTGGTCGCCGCCGAGCCGCCGCCGGGGGAGCGGCCGGCGATCGCGGGCGGGCGCGCGGCGGGTGCCCTGCGCACCGCGGTCGCCTGGGCCGTCGCGTGCTGCGCCTCGCCGAACTGCGAGATCCCGCCGGTACCGGCGGAATCGCCCGTGAAGATCATCGTCACCGAGCACCCGGACCTCACCCGGCGGCTGTCGGCCGGGTAGCCGGGTCTGGCCGGCGTCGCGACTAGCCACTGTGGACGGTCACCCGATCGCCGCATCAGCCACCGGTCGGGCCTCACCGCTGACCCAGTCGCCGTCCCGCCGGATCCGGCACTCCCAACCGATTCCGCGCAGCCGGTGTGCCAGCGACTCGGGGTCCACGAAGTTCTTGACGATCCGGTGCCTGCTGCCGTCCCGCAGCCGCCGTTCGACGATCTCGTCGGTGCCGGGCAGGTAGGTCTCCTTGGCGCGGACATCGATGTGTTCATCGATGAACAGCACCCGCCCGCCCTCCGCGAGCAACTGCCGCAGCAGCAGCCAGAACCGCTCGAACAGACTCATCGGCACGTGGGACAGCCACGCGGCGAAGAAGATCACGTCATACCGTTCCGGCGTCGCCCACGAGAAGACGTCGGCAACCTCGAACCGGACGTTCGCCGAACGCACCCGCTCCCGGGCGATCGCCACCACCTCGGGCGCCGCGTCGACGGCGGTGACCGTCTCGGCCCGACCCGCAAGTGCCTCGGTCCACAACCCGGTGCCGCAGGCGATCTCCAACACCGTCCCCGTCGGCCGCAGCTGCGCGACGAGCCGGGCGATGCGGGCACGGGCGGTCACCACATCGCCATACGCCGTCACGTCATACTCGCCCGCGCGACGACGGTAGTAATCGGCCTGGCTGGCCAACGCCTCCTCGGTCATCGCTCCATCATCCGCCGCTACAGGCGAAAGGTAAGCAAGGTCACGAGCGGCGGCGCCGCCGGGCGAGCTGACGGCGTCGGTACCGTTAACGCCGGATGTCATTTGCCGGTACGGTGCTGATGTCCAACCCGCGCCGCGCGCCTGATCCCCGTACGGCGCAGCCGTCCCGACGTTCTCCGGGCAAACCGACTCGGGACGGGTCCACCACCCCCAACCGCCCAGGCGACCCGCCTGGCCCCAACCCGGAACAGGAGCGAGCCACGCCATGAGCGTGACGAGCGATGAAACCCCCGTATCCCCATCCCCCACCGATACCCCCTCGCGCCCGATCGGCGCGGTTGACCGGTTCTTCGAGATCACCAGCCGCGGCTCGACCACCCGGCGCGAGGTCCTGGCGGGCCTGACGACGTTCGCCACGATGGCCTACATCGTCGTTCTCAACCCGTTGATCATCGGTACCGCGCCCGACAAGCACGGCACCCTGCTGGGCATCACCCCGGTCGCCGAGGTCACCGCGCTGGTCGCCGCGGTAATGACAATCCTCATGGGCCTGCTCGGCCGGGTGCCCTTCGCGCTCGCCACCGGTCTGGGCCTCAACGCCTTCGTCGCGTACACCGTGGCGTCGAAGATGAGTTGGCCCGAAGCCATGGGACTGGTCGTGATCGAGGGCCTGTTGATCACCGTACTGGTGGTCACCGGGTTCCGGCAGGCCGTGTTCCGCGCGATCCCGCACGAGCTCAAGGCCGCCATCGCCGCCGGCATCGGGCTGTTCATCGCCATCATCGGACTCGTCGACGGCGGTCTGGTCCGGCGCATCCCGGACGCCGCGGGCACCACCGTGCCGGTACAGCTCGGCACGGACGGGACGCTGCACGGCTGGACCACCCTGGTGTTCGTGTTCGGGTTGCTGCTGACCGGGGCGCTGGTGGCCCGGAAGATACGCGGCGGCATTCTGCTCGGCATCATCGGTACCACGATCGTCGCGTACATCGTCAACGCGATCGCCAAGCCGGGACCCGCCTTCGTCAACGGCAAGCCCAACCCGACCGGCTGGCAGCTCAACGTCCCCACGCTGCCGCACCCGTTGGTGAAGTCTCCGGACCTGCACCTGGTCGGTCACGTCTCCTTCGGTGCCTTCGCCCACGTCGGCATCGCCACCGCACTGCTACTCGTGTTCACCCTCGTGCTGGCCGACTTCTTCGACGTGATGGGTACCACCGTCGGCCTGGCCCGGCAGGCCGGACTGGCCACGCCGGAGGGCGACATCCCCCGGCTCGGCCGGGTGCTGTTCGTCGACGGCGTGGCGGCCGCGGCGGGTGGCGGCGCGAGTGCCTCGTCGGCCACGACGTACGTCGAGTCCTCTTCGGGTATCGCCGACGGTGGTCGTACCGGTCTGACCAGTATCGTCACCGGCGTCCTGTTCCTCGGGGCGCTGCTGCTGACGCCGCTGGTGTCGCTGGTACCGAGCGAGGCGGCCGGACCCGCGCTGGTGATCGTCGGCGCGCTCATGATCCGTCAGGTACGGGAGATCGACTTCACCGATCTCGCGATCGCCGTACCGGCGTTCCTGACGATGGTGCTCATGCCGTTCACGTACTCGATCACGAACGGCATCGGCGCCGGCTTCGTGACCTGGGTGCTCCTGCGGGTGGCGCAGGGCAAGGTACGCAACATCCACCCGTTGATGTGGGCGGTCTCCGCCGCCTTCCTGCTCTACTTCGGCATCAACGTGCTGAGGGCGATCTTCGGCAGCTCCTGACCGTTCGAGGCCGCCCGTCGCCGCCGGCGGCGGGCGGCCGGTCAGTTCGCCGTCGACGCCGCCGGCACGGGTAGGCGATCGGACGAGTAACGCAGGCGCTCGGCGGCGAGACAAGCTCGACCAATGCCGACCCGGACATCCGCGGCGTTCGTCCCGCTGCACTTGATGATGTAGAAGAGGACCGTGTTGATTGCGGTGACGGCGCCCGCATAGACGTAGACGTCTCGGACGAGTCCAAAGTAGATGGCAAGCCCGATCGACCAGGTGGCGACGGCGTAGAAGGCGCCCGACGGCGTCCAGTCGCTGAACCCTTCGAGGCCGGCGATGCGGCCGGTCGGCACGGTCGACAGGTGGCGGGCGTTGGCTCGTTGTACCGCCAGCCGGGCGAAGGCCAGACAGCTCCAGTTACAGAAGAACGTGCCCAGGATGCCTATCGCGGTGAAGATGGGCCACCACCGGCGTTGCACCACCGTCGGCGGCAACACCAGGATGAAAGCCATCACCGAGAACAGCCGCATCTGCGTCTCGGCGAGAACGGCCAGCAGGCTCAGCCGCCCCTGCTGCAAGCCGGCGACGAGCGGGGTGAGTCCCGCGAAGAGGTTCTGGTAGTAGCGTGCCCCGACCAGAAGGAAGCTCATCCCCACCATACGTACGGGCAGGTTGCCGGTGAGATCCGGGATGGGATAGTTCGACTGTCTGAGGTTGTCGATATAGGGGAACTTGTCTGCCGGGGTACCGGTGGCCCGTTGCAACAGTCCGATGAGGACGTTGCTCCAGTCCCACCGCAGGTCGCGCAGCCACCAGATGACGAGGACGGTCGCTGCCACATACCACGCCGCCGCCGATATCCACGACCAGAGCAGTAGCCAGCGCACGTGCATACCTCGGCGTGGGTCCCGGTACAGTCCCTGGGTGCGCCGGACCTGCCACATCCGGCGCTGCCGGGCCGGCGCTCCCGCAAGGGGCCTGAACAGGTTGAGAAACTGGGCGAGCCAGCGGGGACCGGGCAACGTCCGTTCGGCTCGTGCCGCGGTCATGGCCACGAGTTCCTCGTCGAAGAAATCGCGTAGCTGCTCGTAGAGCGGCCGGGTCGGGTCGGGCCGAAAGATGGACAGCCGGCGGTCCGGATCGTTGTCGGTGAGGTCTTCCAGGAATCTCGCCATGACCAGTGTCTCGGCGTAGAACCGGTCCGGGATCGTACCGTCGGACGCGGTGGCGCCGCCGGTCGTGGTGACGAGCAGTTGGCCCAACGAATAGAGGTCGGACCTGTCCGAGACGGTGCCGGCGAGCCGGATCTCGGGCGGCACATAGCTGGCGTCCGGCCCCTCAGCCCCGGGCACCGCGTGGGTGTACAGGTAGTTGATGCCGAGGTCGACGAGGACGAAGGACATCGCGCCGCTGTCGTCGTGCGTCACGATGATGTTCGACGGCGACAGGTCACCGTGGCGCAGCCCAGCCTTTTCCAGGTCGGCCATGGCGACGAAGAGTTCCCGACCCAGATTGGTCAGCAGGTCGATCCGGATCCCGGACCGCGGGGCGGAGCGTCGCCGGGTCGGTCGCCCGGCCGCCGACTGTGGTCCGGTCTCGCCGTGGTCTTGAAGGTATTCGGCGAGCGTGTCGCCGGGTACGAAGTCCATGAGGATCCAGCTCGCGCTGCTGGCCCAGATCCGTACCAGGTGCCGCAGGTCGCGACTGGGCATGCCGTATTGGGCAAGGTAGCCGCGGGTCGCCCGGACTATCGTGGGCACCCGTAGGAACGGGTAGATCAGGCACTTGAGGGCGAGCGGCCGGCGGCGGCCGTGGGCTGCCTCTGCTGGCAACCCGGCCAGGATGAACGAGGTGGTGCCGTGCCGGTGGAACCGGAGGCTGTCGAAGTCGATCCGGGCCCACTCTGCTCGGGTTGCCGCATCCGGCGCGACGTCCTGGGTCTCCTGGTCCGGAATCCACGCGCTGGGCGCGTAGACCGTACTGATCGCCTGGCGGACGGCGGGTTCCTGGACCATCGGCGCGCACAGCGTGGCGCAGTCGTGACTCGGGCTCGACGGCGTGCCGGCTGACCGGGTCGACTGGCGGGGATGGCGGTACGCGTCGGAGTGGCGTAGCGACACCAGCGTGAGCAGCGTCAGCCCGAGGAACCCGAAGGTCGGCTCAAACCGTTGCTGGAACTCCTCGGGGCGGGTCCGGAAGTTGCCACACCATTGGTGGAGTTGGTCGACGAGGAGGTCCCAGGAGCGTTCGAATCGGCTCACGAAGCTGAGTGCGTCGGTGGGCAGGTGGAACAGTACGCGGCTCCAGTCGTACACGCTCCAGTTCCGCAGTTCCTCCTCGGCTTGGCAGCCGTCGCCGGAGTCTGCCGTGACAGCGCGGATGATGGTCAGCAGGGCATCTCGGTTGGTAGTGCTATACATCGTCCTTCGCCACAATGGTGAGGCGCGGCACCGCACGTACACTTCCGGTGAGGATGCGCGCGGGGTCGCAACGTTCCATGGCGCAGTACATGACTTCGTAGGCTCCGCGGGCACCGGCGATGATCCGGCCCGGGTCCATCTCGTGGCGCTTTACCTCTGGCATCCAGGGGAGCGGAGCGAGGTCGAGAATGTATGGTGGATCTCCCGGCTCGGTCATCCGCTGCTGGAGCATGCGCCGTTCATCGCGGTAGTGCCGCATCGCCTCCAGATATCCGGTGCCTAGTCCTTCCTTGATCCGGTTGAGATGCCGGGCCGCGTACCGCTGCGACAGGGATTTCCGTTCTCGGGGCGGCCGGATCGGTCGGGTGCTGAGCGAGAGAACATGCGTGCAGCCGTCGTCCAGCGCCAGGCGGTAGGGGTGTGGTGTCAACACGCCGCCGTCAACTGCCCGCTTGCCCCGGAAGTCGGTGGTGCCCTTCAACGCGACCGGCAGCCACGCGCTGGCGACCAACGCGTCGCGCAGAT
>JBPYFB010000469.1:0-38602 GCA_051986465.1 Rugosimonospora sp. | reverse complement strand
TCTCGGCGCGGATCGGTGAGGCAGAGGCGACCTCGATGCGGCTGGGCACACCCGCCTACATCGCGCCGGAGCGGTTCGGCGGTGCCGGCCGGGTACATCCGGGCGCCGACGTGTACGCGCTCGGCGTGCTGCTGTACCACTCGCTCACCGGCGCGGTGCCATGGTCGGTGGAGAGCATCTCGCAACTCCTGTCGCACCAGCGGTACGTGGCGCCCGAGCCGCTGCCGCCGGTACCGGGACTGCCGGCCGGTGTCGCAGGTGCGATCGCGCGCTGCCTCGCCCAGGCACCGCAGGAGCGGCCCACGAGCGTGTACATGGCGCGCAAGCTCGCCGGGGTGCTCGGTTTGCGGGTCGCGGTGACGGCACCGGTGGATCCGCCACACGCCGCCACCGCTGGTGCCCCTGGTGCCGCGCGTGGCCAGGCGCGCATCCTCGTCGTCGGCCAGCGCCCCTCCTGGCGCGCGCCGTTCCGGACGGTCACGGATGCCATTCCGCTGGCGCGGCCGGTACGGCACCACATGCGCCGGGCGCGCCGCCGCCGTACCCGCAAGGTAGTGCTGGCCGGCCTCGCGTCGGCCGCGTTGATAGGGGGCGGCGCGCTCGCCGATCTGGCGAGCGAACAGGCCCGTACGGGCAACCCCGCGGCCGCGGTACAGACGCCACCCGCCACCGCACCGGACCCGTCACCGGCCGGCTGCTCGGTGTCGTATCACATCCGCGGCGTGTGGCGCACGGGCTACACCGCCGATGTGCGGGTCACCAACACCGGTATCGCCAACGTGTCACAGTGGACACTCACCTTCGCGCTCCCCGGCAACCAGCACGTCGTGCAGGGTTGGAATGGCGTGTTCGGCCAGCAGGGGCAGGACGTGACGGTGCAGGACGACGGGTACAACGCGAACCTGCGCCCCGGTACCTCGACTACTCTCGGCTTCAACGGCCTGTTCCAACAGCAGAACCCGACAGCGCGCGAATTCCGCCTCAACGGTGTACCCTGCGCACAGGTTCAAGAATAGGCGAAAGCCAATAACAGGTCAGGACACCGGCGTTTTAACGGTGATCCGGTCGATCGCCGGTGCCTCGCCCATCGGGTTGGCGAATGTGATGCTGTTGTCTCCCTTGAGCAGAAAGACCACCACCGCCTGCGAAGTGCAGCATGTCGAATCGCTCGTGACCGTGACGCTGCTCGACGCCGAACCCGACGCGGTGACGACCACGGTACGGGTCGCCGCGCCGCCCTTGATGTTGACGAAGTAGAACGTCACCACGTACGGGCCGGCGCTGGGTACGACGATCTGGTTGAGGCGCAGCGCACCCGGTCCCTTGGCGTTGTTCCAGTTGCCGAGGCCACGCACGAGCTGCCCGCCCGAGGCGCCGTCGTACGGCGCGGCCGCGGCCGAGCCGATCAGCGTGTTGCGCGGTGACTCCGCCTCGTACGTGACGACCTGGAACCGGTTCGCCACCGCACCCAACGCCGGGGTGGCCCGGTTGGCGGGCGCGCCACCGCGGCTCACCATCGGTACCGCGGCGAGCACCGAGAGCACCACCGCTACCAGCGCGACCGTGACCAGGGCCGCGGTGTTGTACCGGCGGCGGAACCTCATGTGCGGGGTGCGCTCACCGCCCTGCGCCTTCGATGCCACCGGCGTCCGCGATCCCGTGGGCCCGTCCCAGTCCGGAGCCGGCCGCATCCACTGTGGATCCTCCGGCGCCAGCTCTGCCGGCGCGGCCGTGGACGGCGCGAGCAGGGACGGCGCGGATGACGGCGCGGGCGCCGGGCGGGACCCGGGCGCGCCGTTCGCGCGGTGTCGCGGCCGCGAGCTCAACGGAGCCACAGCCGCCACCAGCGGTCGGCGCCCGACGCACCGGCGTCCAATGCGCGAGCATCGGACACGAGGGCGTTTAGGGCACGGGCAGGGGGCAAACAATCACCTCATCGGTCGGATCTGTAGGTACATCCCTACCATCCGCACGACCGTCGGGGAAGGTCGCCTGGGGGTATGTACCTCCTTATGAACCTGTTAAGACCGCCGCGCGCGCCCGCCGGGCCGCCGCGACCACATTGGCCAGGGCCGCCTCCACCTGCTCGTATTCACGGGTCTTGAGGCCGCAGTCGGGATTGATCCACAACCGCTCCGGCGGTAGCGCCCGCAGCGCCGCCTCGATGCTCGCCGCCACCTCTGTGACTGGCGGCACCCGGGGCGAGTGGATGTCGTAGACCCCCGGGCCCAGGCCGCGGCCGAAGCCGGCCAGCTGCGCCCGGGCGAGCAGCCGGCCGCCGGAGCGGGCCGACTCGACGCTGGTCACGTCCGCGTCGAGGGCGTCCACCGCGGCGAGGATGTCGGCCACGTCCGAATAGCAGAGGTGGGTATGGATGGCGGTACGGTCGCCCGCGCCGCCGGTCGCGTACCGGTACGCCGCCGTCGCCCACGCCAGGTACGCCGGTTGGCCCGCACCGCGCAGCGGCATCATCTCCCGCAGCGCCGGCTCGTCCACCTGCACGATGGCGGTACCGGCGGCGGCCAGGTCGCGTACCTCCTCCCGGATCGCCCCGGCGACGTCCCGCACGACCTCGGCGAGCGGAATGTCCTCGCGGGCGAAGGACCAGGCCACGATCGTCACCGGCCCGGTCAGCATCCCCTTCACCGGCTTGGGCGTGAGGGACTGGGCGTACCCGGTCCAGCGCAGGGTGATCGGCGCCGGCCGGCGGACGTCCCCGTACAGGATCGGCGGGCGGGTGCACCGGGACCCGTACGACTGCACCCAGCCGTACCGGGTGGTGGCGAAGCCGTCCAGGTGCTCGGCGAAGTACTGCACCATGTCGTTGCGCTCCGGCTCCCCGTGTACGAGCACGTCCAGCCCGAGCCGCTCTTGCAGGCGTACCACGTGCGCGATCTCCGCACGGATGCGCCGCTCGTACTCGGCCTCGTCGATCCGGCCACCCGCCAGCGCGGCCCGGGCGGCGCGCAGGTCGCCGGTCTGCGGGAACGACCCGATCGTGGTGACCGGCAAGGGTGGCAGTGGCAGGTGCGCGGCCTGGGCGGCAGCGCGCACCGGGTACGGGCTGCGCTCAGGCGCATCCGGCGCCGCACCGGCCGGGTCCGGAGTGGCCGGGGGCGGCACAGAAAAGGGCTCGGCCGGCAGCGGCGGCGAAACCGCAAGGGACGCGGCGAGCGCGACCACCTCGGCCACCTTCTGTTCGGCGAAGGCGAGCCGGTCGCGCAGCGCGGGGTCGAGGCCGGTCTCCCGATCCGCGTCGTACGGGACGTGCAGCAGCGGGCAGGAGGTGCCCACCACCACCTCGCTGGCCGCGGTACCGTCGCGCAGCGCGCGCAGGAGGTCCAGGGCGGCGGCCCGGTCGGTACGCCAGATGTTGCGCCCGCAGACCACACCCGCCACGAGCGCCTTGCCGGCCAGCGCGTCGCGGTGCGGCCAGAGCTCGGCAAGCGCGCCCGGCCTACTCGCATTACGGTCCGGCACCAGGTCCACACCGAGCGCGTCGACCGGCGCGCCGGCGAGCACCGGCAGCGCCTCGCCCAGCGAGCCGAAGTAGGACGCGACGAACAGCCGCGGCCGGCGGGGCAGCTCGCCGAGGAACCGGTACGCGTCGCGCACGGCGGCCAGGTCCTCGGCGGTACGGTCGGCCACCAGGGCCGGCTCGTCCAGCTGTACCCACGCCACGCCCTCGTCCGCGAGCCTCGCCAGCAGCGCCGCGTACACGTCCAGCAGGTCGCCGAGGCGGTGCAGCGGCCGGTACCCCGCCGGGCTGCCCGCCGGAGCCTGCGCCAGCAACAGGAACGTCACCGGACCGAGCAGCACCGGCCGGCTCTCGATGCCCAGCGCCCGCGCCTCGCGCACCTCGGCGAGCGGCTTTGCTCCCGCCAGCTCGTCGCCGGCCAGCCGCAGCGGCGTACCCGTACCGATCTCCGGCACGATGAAGTGGTAGTTGGTGTCGAACCACTTCGTCATCGGCAGCGGTGCGAGGTCGCCGGTGCCCCGCGCCATCGCGAAGTATCCGTCCAGAGTGGACAGTTCGCGGTACCGGTCCGGCACCGCGTCGACGAGCAGCGCGGTATCCAGTACGTGGTCGTAGAGCGAGAAGGTGTTGGCGGGTACCGCGGGCAGCCCCAGCTCGCGCAGGCGGCTCCAGGTCCAGGCCCGCAACCGCCGGCCCGTATCGAGCAGCTCGTCGCGGCCGGACCGGCCGTCCCAGTACGCCTCGAGCGAGCGCTTCAGTTCCCGGTCCGGGCCGATCCGCGGGTACCCCAGCACGGTGGCGGTACCAAAATTCGGTGAGGTCACGCCGGCATCCTGCCGGGATCCGGCGGCCGGCGCCCGATCCATTCGCGCCGCTTATGCACACCCGGCGCTTATACTGACGCGTGCAACCCAGCCCGCCCCTGCGCGACATCGGCTGCTTCGCCGTGGTGGCACGGCAGCTGAACTTCTCCCGCGCCGCGGCGGAGCTGGGCATCTCGCAGCCGGCGTGCAGCCAGGCGGTGGCCCGCCTGGAGCGGCTGCTGGGCCTGCGCCTGTTCGAGCGCAGCAGCCGCGAGGTGCAGCTCACCGACGCCGGAAAGGCACTGCTGCCGCACGCCGAGGCGCTGCTCGGGCAGGCCGCCGCGTTCGGGGCAGAGGCGGCCCGGCTGGCGCTACCCGCCGGCCCGGCCATTCGGCTCACTTATTGCCCGCTGGTCGGTACGCTCGCCGCGCGGGTCGCCCGGCGCCTGGCGCGCCGCTCCCCCGGCGTCGAGCTCGACCTGCGTACCGGCGGCTGGGGCGCGGCAACCCTCGACCTCGCCCGGGGTACCGCCTCGGCCGCGTTCATGATGACGCCGTTCCCGCCCGGCTACGCCAGTACCGCGCGGTTCCGGGTGCCGGTGACCCACGTGGCGGTACCCGCCGGCAGCCCGCTGTCCACCGCGAGCGCCGTCGGGCTCGACCAGGTGGCCCGCGCCGGCCTGCTGCTGCCCCGCGGCCCGGCGCCCGGCAGCCTCTGGGCGGAGCTGGCCGGGCTCGTACCCCGGGAAGGCCGCCGCGAGCTGCCCAGCGACGAGCTCGACGACCTGCCCGCGGCGCTGGACCTGGTGGCGGCCGGGCGCGGCCTGCTGCCCGCGCCGCACCTGCTGGTGGAGACGGTACGGCGGCCGGACATCCGGTTCGTGCCGCTGCACAAAACGAGGCTGCGGATGACGTACGGCCTGGTGTGGCGCCAGGAGTCGGCCTCCGCGGAGCTGATGGCGCTCGTCCAGACCGTACAGCAGGTCCTGCGCGCCACCTGAGTCTGACCATCTAAAGTGGACAGTCAGGAGGGGCGGAACTCGGCCCACGGGTCGTAGTCCACCTCGAGCGGCTCCTGCGGCGGCCGCTCGCCCTCGGGTACGTTGCTGAGGTTCAGCCGGATCCGGTACCACGCGCTGCTGCGCCCGCGCATCGCGTCCACGAGTACGTGCTCCGGCGCGAGGTACCCCCACACCGCGGGGTACCGCTCCTTCCAGCGCTCCAGGCCGGCCATGGCCTCGTCCTTCTTCGCCGCCCGGGCGATCTCGATCAGCGGTACCGTGCCGCGCCGCCGGCCGGTCGCGCCGCTCGTCTTGCCGGGTGCCGCCGGCGCCACCTCACCGGCGCCGCGCTCGCCGGAACCGCCCACCCCGGGCCCGGGCGCGTCCGGCCGCCCCTCCGCCTTGTGTCGCGCCGCGAGCTCCAGCAGCGCGTCGAGCGAGCCGACCGCCGCGTCGATGCCGGCGCCCGGGTCGCCGAGCGCGGCCACCCGGTCCGGTACGGTCGCCACCGTGTACGCCTGCGGCTCGCACTCGGGCACCTCGTCCCAGGACAGCGGGGTGGAGACCCGGGCATCCTCGGTCGGGCGCACCGAGTACGCGGAGGCGGTGGTGCGGTCCTTCGCGTTCTGGTTGTAGTCCACGAAGACCCCGTGCCGCTCCTCCTTCCACCAGCGGCTGGTGGCGAGCTGCGGCACCCGGTCCTCCACCTCGCGGGCGAGGGCGAGCGCGGCCCGGCGCAACTGCGCGAAGCTCCACCGGGGCTCGATGCGGCAGAAGATGTGCATGCCCCGCGACCCGGTCGTCTTCGGCCAGCCGACGAGCCCGAAGTCGGCGAGGGCTTCGCGTACGACCATCGCCACGTCCCGCACGTGCGACCAGGGCACCCCCGGAATCGGGTCGAGGTCGACCCGCAACTCGTCCGGGTGGGCCAGGTCCTCGGCGCGTACCGGATGCGGGTGCAGGTCGACGCAGCCCAGGTTGACCAGCCAGGCGAGGGTGGCCCGCTCCCGCACCACGATCTCGTCGGCGCTGCGGCCGGACGGGTACTTGAGCTCGACCGTCTCGATCCAGTCGGGCCGGTTCTCCGGCGCCCGCTTCTGGTAGAAGGCCTCCCCCTCGACGCCGTTGACGTACCGCTTGAGCGCCATGGGCCGGCCGGCGACCCCGGTCAGCGTGCCCGGCGCCACCGCGAGGTAGTAGTTGACGAGATCCAGCTTGGTGAACCCGAGGTGGGGAAAGAACACCTTCTCCGGGTTGGTGATCGTCACCTGCCTGCCGTCGATGTCCAGGACTTCCTTGCGGGACGCCATGCGAACAACCTAGCGCGGGAGTCCCTCATACACCTGCTCGCCCGCCGGTACCGCGACCGGGAGCCAGTTCTCGCGCGGCGCCAGCGGACACACGTACCGGGAGTCGTACGCGCAGCTCGGGTTGTACGCGTAGTTGAAGTCCAGCACCGCCTCGCCGCCCCGGATCGCCAGGCCACGCCCGTACGTGCCCTTGATGGTGTCGCACAGGTACCGGCCGCCGCCGTACGTCTCGCGCCCCGCCGTACCGTCCCGGAACGGCAGGAACAGTCCGCCGCCGTAGCCGCGGATCCAGAACAGCGTCAGCTCACCGAAGGGCGTCGCGAGCAGCGCCTCGCGCCGGCAGCGCAGCGTGCCGTCCGGCCCGCCCGTATCGATGACGAGGTCGTCGCCGGCCGGCGGGTCGAGTATCCGCGCGGGCACCCGGTACCCCTCGTCGTACTCGAAGTAGGCGAGCCCGGCGAAGGAGGCCCGCCGCTCGGGCGGGATCGCCGACTGTGGATGCTCGCCGAACAGCCGGTCCCGGGCGGCGCGGAAGGACGCGCAGCCCTCCGCGCCGCGTACCGGCGGATCGAGGTAGATCTGCGCGACGCGGCGCCGGTAGTCGGCCAGTTCCAGACCCTCGGGCATCACCCGCTCCTAACCCGCTCCTGGAGCCGGCGCCACCCCGCCGGGCAACTGGTACGCCCGGCGCGCGT
The DNA here is from genome assembly GCA_051986465.1 of Rugosimonospora sp. Lineage (GTDB taxonomy): Bacteria > Actinomycetota > Actinomycetes > Mycobacteriales > Micromonosporaceae > DATEJJ01. Next base: position 31,315 of record JBPYFB010000469.1, on the reverse strand, counting down.
TGCCGGCCCCGATGAGCGCGGCCACCCGCCGCGCGTCCGATTCGGTCCATGCGTCGCGTGCGAGGCCGTCCGCGAGCACCTCGGACAGCGCCTCGCGGAACAGCAGCGCGCCCAGGTGGTACAGCTCGGGCAGCCCGTACGCGTCGGTGGAGAACAGCACCTTGCCGAAGGGTGCCAGCTCCAGCGCCTCGGCGAGCAGCGCCGGTGCCCGTTGCCCGAGGTTGTGCGTGGCCAGCCCCACGTCGAGGTACACGTTGCCGAAGACCTGCGCGAGGTACCCGGCCTGCCGGTGGTACGGGTAGTTGTGCAGCAGCATCACCGGTACCCCGGTCGGCTCGATCGCGCGCAGCAGCGGGGTCAGCAGCAGCGGGTCGCAGCGGTCCAGGTCCACGCTCCGGTCGCCGTACCCCACGTGCACCTGTACCGGCCGGCCCAGGTCCACGGCGGACCAGATGAGGAACCGGTGCAGCACCTCGTCGGCGAGGCGCGGGGTACCGGCGCACTGCCGCGCCGCCTCGGCCACCTCGGCGTCCGTCGGGCGCTCGGCGGCCAGGGCGAGCCCCACCCGGTACGCGCTGATGGTTTTGAAGCCCACCGCGGACCGCGCCGACCGCGCGAGCCTGGCGCGGACCTCGTCGGCGAAGCCGGCGGATCCATTGGCGGTATCGCCGGCGAGCACCTCCTCGGCGACCCGTTCGAGCCGGACCACGGGGAAGGCTGGCGCGCCGGCCGCGGCGCCGAGCTCCTCGGGTGACAGCAGCGGGCGCGGCGTGTAGCCGGTGTCGACGCACAGGCCCGCGAGGGCGGCGCCGGCCAGGAAGCGCCGGGTCACCTCGGCCCCGCCGAGTTCGGCCCGGCGGGCCAGGTAGTCGTCGGGCGTGGCGTGTGCCGGCAGGTCCAGGACCGGTGCGCACCAGCGGCGCAGCGCGAAGCCGATCCGCGAGTCGAAGAAGGTGGTGCCCGCGGGCGGCGCCGTGCCGGCCTCGGTCAGCATCGCCTCGAACCCGGGCCGGTCGAGGTCCACAGTGGACACGCCGTGGCAGTGGTGGTCGATGAGCGGCAGCGACTCGACCCACGGCAACGCCATACCGAGATAGTAGGGCGCGCGGTATCTTGCCGGGCATGGAAGCTGACGGCGGCACGGAAGCTGACGGCGGCATGGACGAGGTCGAGCGGGCGCGCCAGGCGGCGGCGGCCCGCCGGGCGGCGGCCGGCCTTGCCGCGCGGCAGGTGGCCGGGGTGGCGCTCACCTGGGTGGACAACACCGGCGTGACGAGGGTGAAGACGGTACCGGTGGCGCGGCTGGAGCACGCCGCGCAGTGGGGCATCGGCATGTCGCCGGTGTTCGACACGTTCCTGGTCGACGACTCGCTCGTCATGGGCCGCTTCGCCGGTGGCCCGGTCGGGGACCTGCGACTGCACCCGGACCTGCGCCGGCTCACCGTACTCGCGGCGGCGCCCGGCTGGGCGTGGGCGCCGGCCGACCGGTACGACCAGGAGGGAGCCGCGCACCCGCAGGACGCGCGTACCCTCGCCCGGCGGGAGGTGGCGCGGCTTTCGGCCGGCGGGTACGAGGTGCGCGCCGGGATCGAGGTGGAGTGGTGCGTATCCACCGGCGGCGGCGACGAGTTCAGCCCCGCCTGCCAGGGCCCGGCGTACGGCATGACCCGCCTCACCGAGCTCGCCGGCTACCTGCGCGAGGTGCTCGACGCGCTCGCCGCCGAGCAGGTCACCGTGCTGCAGCTGCACCCGGAGTACGCGGCCGGCCAGTACGAGGTCTCGGTCGCGCCGGAGGATCCGGTGGGTGCCGCGGACACCGCGGTACTGGTCCGCGAGACGATCCGCGCGGTCAGCGCCCGGCACGGGCTGCGCGCCTCGTTCGCGCCGAAGGTCCTCGCCGACGGCGTCGGCAACGGTGGCCACGTGCACCTCAGCCTCTGGCGCGACGGGGTGAACCTGATGTCGGGCGGGCCCGGCAGGTACGGCCTGACCCCCGCGGGCGAGGCGTTCGCCGCCGGCATCCTCGCCCGGCTGCCCGCGCTGCTCGCGTTCGGCGCCCCCTCGGTCGCGAGCTACCTGCGCCTGGTCCCCTCGCGCTGGGCCGGCGCGTTCGCCTGCTGGGGCTGGGAGAACCGGGAGGCCGCGCTGCGCCTGGTCACCGGCAGCGCGGGGCACCGCGAGACCGAGGCGAACCTGGAGGTCAAGAGCTTCGACCCGGCGGCCAACCCGTACCTCGCGGTGGCCGCGCTGCTGTGCGCCGGGCGGGCCGGGCTGGCCGAGACGGCGACGCTGCCGGAGCCGGTCGAGGTGGACCCGGCGTCGCTGTCGCCCGAGGAGCGGGCGGCGCGCGGCATCGCGGCGCTGCCGGCGACTCTCGGCGAAGCGGTCGAGGCGATGCTGGGCGAGCCGGTGTTGACCGAGGCGCTCGGCGAGGTGCTCATCGACACGGTGGCCGCGGTACGGCGCGGGGAGATCGCCCGGTTCGACGGCGCGAGCGCGGCGGAGGTCACGGACGCGACCCGGTGGCGGTACTGAGTCAGGCGCAGAACGTCACGACTTCGAGGCCCAGTCGGGGTGCTGGAGCAGGAAGGCGTCCACGGTGTCCGACTTGACCGCCTGAAGCAACTGCATGCTCGTGTCGCTGAGCGCCTCGTAGTCGATACCGTTGATGACCTTCGGGTTGAGCTGGCCGCCGTTGGTCTTGACGGTGACGACGCTGTCCGGCGTGATGTTGCGCATCGCGTACGCCCAGTCGCTGGGCTGGATGTTGCCGGCGTCGATGGTCATCGCGCCGCGCATCGCGTTCATCACCGAGTTGAGCTTGCCGATGTTGGTGAGGGTACCGGCGGTGAAGATCTTCTTGAAGATCGCCTTGATGAACTGCTGCTGGTGACGCTGCCGGCCATAGTCCAGGTCGTGGTTGGCGAGCAGGTCACGCTGGCGCACGTAGTCCAGCGCCTGCCAGGCGGCCAGGTGCCGGCAGCCCGGCTCGTACACGACCGGGGTGACGCCCCTGATCCGGCTGCCCACCGTGCCGTCGGTGTTGATCCTGAACGGCGGCCGCTCCTTGCCGTCGGCCGTGTAACCGATGTGGATCGACGTGGTCTTCTCGTCGATGCACATGTCCACCCCGCCCAGCGCGCCGACCACCTGCTGGAAGCCGCTGAAGGTGATGACCGCGGCCGCGTCCGGCACGCCGATACCGGTCATCTGTTCGATGGTCTTGGCGAGCAGCTGCACCCCGCCGGCGATCCCACCACCGTGCCAGTTCCCGTACGCGAACGCGGCGTTGATCTTCTCCGTGCCACCGGCGTAGCCGGTCTTCGGGTCGGGCGGTATCTGCGCGTAGGTGTCGCGTGGGATCGAGACGAGGTAGGCGCGGTCATGGCTCGCCGAGACGTGCAGCAGCATGATGGAGTCGGCGCGGACCAGGTCGTTGGGGTTCTGGCCGGGCCGGCTGTCCAGGCCGACCAGCAGCACCGTCTTCGGTCCGGTGACCGTGGCGTGCGCGCGCTCCTTCGCACCCTCGGGGCCGAGCAGGTTCTCCTGGTTGACGCCGTGGTTCGCCGCCGCGATCAGCACCTTGCCGCTGATGATGAGCAACCCGCTGCCGACCATGAGTAGCGCGCCGAACACGACGAACAGGCGTGCCCAGAGTGGTGGCTTGGTGCGGGGGACGCGCACGCGGGATCTCCTTCGACGATGTAGCCCGGGGTGGGCCTTCACTATCGTGACGTATCAAGCGGCCCGCGGTGTTGCGTCCGAGGTTCTTACGTTTTACGTGCGAGCCCACACCCCTACTCGACCCTACAACGCCACGTCAACAGGCGCTTTCAGCTCGCGTCGATGAAGCGCTGAGCCTCCCGCGAGAGGTCGTGCGGTGAGAGCCGGGCCAGCGCGGGTGGCGGCACGACGAGCACCGGGCACAGCGCGTGCACCACGCAGTACCGGGCGACCGACCGCGACCGCAGCCGGCGCAGGCCGCGTCGCTGGCAGTCGCCGACGACGAGCAGGTCGTCGTCGCGGTCGGCGAGCTCGACCAGCGCCCGGGCCGGTACCCCCTCCGGGGCGAGTACCCGTACCTCCACATCGGTCGGCAGGCCACCGAGCGCGGTCGCGAACGCACCGTAGGTCATGAGCGCCGCGTCGTCGACGAGCTCCTGGCGCCAGGTGCGCAACCCGGCACCCTGCCCCGCGTACGGGATGGTCCACGCCCGCACCGCGCACAGCGGTACCTCGCGACGGCGCGCCTCGGCAACGGCACAGCGCAGGGCCTGCAAGCCGGCCAGGCAGTCGTGGACTCCGACGACGACCCGACCGCTCGCCTGGTTACTCATGGCAGCCTCCTCAACCGTGCCGGCTCCGGGGCCCCCGCGCGTCTTATGTACCCGAACTCCCGCCGTACCAGAACTACTGCCACGATTCTCGGACACGACGGCCAACAGCACCATCTGTCGCGTGTGGATGGCTGGAAGACGGGCCGCTCGGCCGATTGAGGAAATATCCATTTTGTGCTATGATGACGCAATAAGCCGCTACGGTTGCGGCATGCCGCCCCTCCCGACGAGCAAGCCTCCCAGCAGCACGCCGAGCGAGACAGCGCTCACCGCGGCCGCCGCCCGCGCCGCCCACCTGATCGTCGACAAGCCTCCGGTCATTTTCGCGGACCCGCTCGCCGCGCCGCTGCTCGGCGAGCGCGCCGACGAGCTGATCGACTACCACCGCGCGCACGGCGACCACTTCGTCCTCGCCGGCGCGCGCGCCGAGGTCACCTGCCGCAGCCGGTACGCCGAACGGTGCCTCGCCGCCGCCGTGGCGCGCGGCGTGCGGCAGTACGTCATCCTCGGCGCCGGACTCGACTCGTTCGCGTACGCCCGCAACACCGCGGGCGGGGTGCGCGTCTTCGAGGTCGACCGACCCGCGAGCCAGGAGTGGAAGCGGGAACGGCTGTCCCGGGCCGGCATCCCGGTGCCGGACAGCGTGAGTTACCTGCCCGCCGACCTCGCGGAGGACCCGGGCGGCGCGTGGTACGCGGCCGGGCTCGACCCGACCCGGCCGGCCGTGTTCAGCTGGCTCGGCGTCACCATGTACCTGACCCGGGACGCGATCGCCGCCACCCTCGCCGCGATCGGCCGGTTCCCGCCGGGTACCGAGGTCATCGTCGACCATCTGCTCCCGCCGCACCTGCGCGATCCGGCCGGCCAGGCGTACGCGGACCTGGTCGCGCCGTTCGCGGCGGAGCGCGGCGAGGCGTGGCTGACCTTCCTCGGCCCCGACGAGATGGCGGCACTGCTCGCCGGGCACGGCCTGGACCCGGTCGAGCAGGTCGGCCAGCGCGGCATGGTCGAGGCGGCGATGTGGGACAGGTCGGACGCGCTGCGCCCGGTCAACCTGTCCCACATCGCGCGGGCCCGGATCACCCCTCCGAGTGGATGATCTCGCGTACCTCCATCGCGAAGTACTTCGCGTCGGGCCAGCGGGCCGCGATCTCCACGGCCCGCTCCGGCGTCGCGCACTCCACGGTGAGGTACCCGGCGAGTTGCTCCTTCGACTGCGCGAACGGGCCGTCGGTCACGGCGGTGGCGTTCTCCCGAATGCGTACCGTCCGGGCGCTCGCCGCGCCCGCGAGCGCCTCGCCCCGCACGAACTCGCCCGACTCGCGCAGCTCCTTCATGATGGCCTCGACCTCCGCGCCCAGAGCGGCCTGGTCATCAGGCGACCACGATTCGTAGAGCGCCGGGTTGTTGTAAATCAACAGCATGTACTTCACGGTGTACTCCTCGTCGCCGCGGCGCCCCGGACGGGCGCTTCCGTAGAGCAGTCGGAGCCGGTCCCGGGCTCTCGACATGAACACTTCATGAACTCGATCGTGAAGGGCCGCATGGCCATTGGCCTTGCCGGCACGCGTTCCTAGTGTGTGTGCCCATGCGCACGATCGTGGCCAACGGGCGCGTGGCCGTCGCGCGGACCCTCGCCGAAACACTGCTGTCCGGCCTGCCCGACCGGTGGCGGCACACGATGGGCGTCGCCGCCCGGGCGCAGGAGCTGAGCGTGACGGTACCGGCCACGGATCGTGACGTATTGGTGGTGTCGGCGTGGCTGCACGACATCGGCTACAGCCCGAGCGTGCGGCAAACCGGCTTCCATCCCCTCGACGGCGCGGAGTACCTGCACCGCACCGGCTGGCCCATGCGCGTCGCCGGGTTGGTCGCGCACCACTCCGGGGCCACCTTCATGGCGCAGGCCGAAGGCTGGGATGCGCAGCTGCGCGGGTACCCGGACGAGTCCGGCCCGGTATCCGACGCGCTGACCTACGCCGACCAGACCGTCGGCCCGACCGGGCAGCCACTGCCGATCCGGGCGCGGATGGCCGAGATGCTGGAGCGGCACGGCGCCGGCTCGGTACAGTCCCGGGTCCATCACGTACGCGCGCCGTACCTGCTGGCCGCCGCCGAGCGGGTGGAGCACCGGCTCGCTCACGCGCCGGGTCTCGTGGAGATATAACCAACCGTTCGCCGACACGTCAGCCGGGCTTGGCCTCGCGCACGGGCGCTAACTCCACCTTGTGCGCATGCGGATCGTACGGTTGGCCAATTTCGTGGCGCCGCGCTCGGGCGGCCTGCGCACGGCGATGCGCGCGCTCGGCGCCGGGTACCTGGCCGCCGGCCACGAACCGGTGCTCGTCATCCCGGGCCGGGAAGCCGCCGACGAGCTGACCGACCACGGGCGCGTCGTCGCCGTGCCCGGTCCGGTGGTGCCGTTCTCCGGCGGGTACCGGCTGCTGCTGGGGCGCGGCCGGCTCACCTCGCTACTGACCGAGCTGGCCCCGGACCGGCTGGAGGTTTCCGATCGCACCACGCTGCGCTGGACCGGCGCCTGGGCGCGCCGGCACCGGGTACCGGCGGTGATGGTCTCGCACGAGAGCGTCGCGGGGTTGCTGGGCATGGCGGCCAAGGCGCCGTGGACCGGGAAGCTCGCCGACGCGCTCAACGGCCGCACCGCGCGCCAGTACGAGCGGGTCATCTGTACGACCGGCTGGGCGGCGGCGGAGTTCGAGCGGATCGGCGCCGGGAACCTGGTACGGGTACCGCTCGGGGTGGACCTGGAGATGTTCTCGCCGGCCCGGTACAGCCAGGCGCTGCGCCGCCGGTACGCGGCGGACGGCGAGGCGCTCATCGTCCACTGTGGACGACTCTCGGTCGAGAAGAAGCCGGAGTGCAGCATCGCCGCGGTGGCCGAGCTGACCGCGGCCGGGGTACCCGCCGTGCTCGTCGTGGCCGGGGACGGGCCGCTGCGCAAGCGGTTGCAGCGGCGCGCCGCCGGCCTGCCGGTACGGTTCACCGGGTTCGTCGGCGACCGCGCCGCCCTCGCGAGCCTCCTCGCGACGGCGGACGTGGTGCTCGCGCCCGGACCGGTGGAGACGTTCGGGCTCGCCGCGCTGGAGGCACTCGCCTGCGGTACCCCTGTCGTCGTCAGTGCGGACAGCGCCCTGCCCGAGGTGGTCGGGGCGGCCGGCGTCGCGGTCGCCGGCGAGCGCTTCGCCGACGGCGTACGCGACGCGCTGCGCTGGCCCGAGGCGGCGCGCCGGGCGGAGGCGCGCGCCCGCGCCGAGGAGTTCGGCTGGCCGAGCGCGGTCGCCGGTTTCCTTGCCGCACATGGCCTTCCGGCGCGTTCGGCGGATTTGGAGCTGGCGGCCCGCTCAGTGGATTTGGAGATAGTGTGACGAAGCTAGCTTGCGCTCACTCCGCTCGCGCGGGACATGCGCCCGTAAGGCCGCCCTGTAGCCGACCCTCCGACTCGGTCGCTGCGCTCCCTCGCTCCGGGCCGGCTGCGGGCGGCGGCGCATGACCGTCTTCGTGGCGCTCGGCGACTCGATCACGCTGGGCATGGGCGATCCGCTGCCGGACGGCTCGTGGCGCGGCTGGGCCGCGCTGCTCGCCACCGGCCTGACCGCGGCGCGCTTCCACAACTTCGCCGTCGCCGGCGCGCTCTGCGCGGACGTCGAGCGCAGCCAGTTGCCGCGCGCGCTGGAAGTGCGCCCGGACCTCGCCGCCGTCGTGGTGGGCGTGAACGACACGCTGCGCGGCACCTTCGACCCGGCCCAGGTGGCGGCCGCCATGGAGCACACCGTGGGCGCGCTGTGCGCCGCCGGGGCCCAGGTGCTCACCATGCGGCTGCCCGACCCCGGCCGGATGTTCGGCCTGCCCGGTTCGCTGGCCCGGCCGCTGGCGCGGCGGGTCGCCGCGGTCAACGAGGCCGTCGACGCGGTGGCGACCCGCTTCGGTACCGTGCACTTCGACGCGGCCGGGCACCCGCGGACCTACGACCGTCCCATGTGGAGCGTGGACCGGCTGCACCCGAGCGAGCGCGGGCACCGGCTCATCGCGCGCGCCTATCACGAGCTGCTCGGCGCGGGCCGGCTGGCGCTCGCCGAACCGCCCGGCGCCGAACCCACCAGCCCGCCACCGACCCGGCGCGCGCAGCTGCACTGGATGGCGACCAAGGGCACCCGCTGGCTGATGGACCGCTCCACCGACCTCGTGCCGTACCTGTTCACGATGATGGTGCGGGAGTGGTGGTACGGCGGGCCACCACCGGCGTTCACGCAGATTCCACAAGAAGACCCTGCCGCGGTTACGGTGCCGGCAGCAAAGCGCCCTACAAAGGGCGTATGACGCTTCTCGCGAGCACCGCACCTGCCCCATCGGGCCTGCGGTACACGCTGCGCATCGCCGGCGACCCCGCCGAGATCCGGGCGGCCGCGCGGCTGCGCCACGAGGTCTTCGCCGGGGAACTCGGGGCGCACCTCAGCACGGCCGTCGACGGGCTGGACGTGGACGAGTTCGACAAGGTCTGCGACCACCTGGTCGTGATCGCCGAGCCCAGGGGCGAGGTGGTCGGCACCTACCGGATGCTGCCGCCGGGGCGCTCCCCGCGGCGGTACGCGGACACCGCGTTCGACCTGTCCGCGCTCGCCCCGATCGCCGACGACCTCGTTGAGACGGGCCGGTCGTGCGTCCACCCGGAACACCGCGACGGTACCGTCATCAACCTCATGTGGGCCGGGATCTGCCGGTACATGCACCTGACCGGGTACCGGTGGCTGGCCGGCTGCGCCTCGATCGGGCTCGCCGACGGTGGTCTCCAGGCGGCGGGCGTGTGGGACCAGGTGCAGCGCAAGCACCTCGCCGCGGCCGAGCACCGGGTACTCCCCCGCACGCCCTGGCTGCCGGTCGAGCCGGGCGCCGAGCGGGTGGCGGTACCCCCGCTGCTGCACGGTTACCTGCGGCTGGGCGCGCGGGTGTGCGGAGCCCCCGCGTACGACCCCGACTTCAACTGCGCCGACCTGTTCATCCTGCTGGACATACGCGCGCTGCACCCCCGGTACCTGCGGCACTTCCTCGGCGAAGAATGACCGACCTCTGGCACCCGAGGTCCGCGTGCGGGCCGCGCTGCCTTCCGTCCTGTGTGGAGCGTCGGGTCGTGCGCTCCACCCTTCGGCTGCTGCGCCTGGCGGCGGTGATCCTCCTCGCCGCGCTGGCGATGCCCCTGCTGTCGCTGGCCGGGCCGGCGACCCGCCGCCGCGCGCTCGGCCGCTTCGCTCATCACGCGCTGGCCGCGATCGGGGTACGGGTCGACCTGCGCGGCACGGTACGCCAGCGGCGGGCGCTGCTGGTGGCGAACCATGTGTCCTGGTTGGACATTCTCGTGCTGCTCGCCGCCGCGCCGCCGTCCCCCGTGCGGCTGGTCGCGAAGGTGGAGGTGCGGGGCTGGCCGGTCATCGGCCGCTTCGCCGCGCTCGTCGGCACCATCTTCATCGACCGGGACCGGCCGCGCCTGCTGCCCGATACGGTGGCGGCGGTGCGCGAGGCGCTCGGCGCCGGCGACCGGGTCGCGGTCTTCCCGGAGGGCACCACCTCGTGCGGCCGCGGTACCGGCCCGTTCCGCCCCGCCATGTTCCAGGCCGCGATCGGCGCGGGCGCCCCGGTCGTACCGGTACGGCTGCGGTACCGGCTCCCCGACGGCAGCACCACCACGGCACCGGCGTTCATCGGCGACGAGACGCTGCTGCAGTCGCTGCGCCGGATCCTCCCGCTGACAGGGTTGCGGGTCGAGGTGAACCCCTGCCCCGCGCTGTACCCCGACGGCGATGCGGACCGGCGCGCGCTGGCCCTCCTCGCGGGCGCGGCGGTCCGGGTCTGGGACGAGGATCGACGGGGCGAGGACCGACTTGGCCCAACCCTGGTCGAGCCCAACAGCGCGATGGTGCCCCGCTCATAAACAAGCTGTCCAATGGCCGGCCCGTGCGAGACTGAGCCGGTGTGGCGGATCTGGTCGGGCGTTGCCTCGGCGATCGCTCTGGCCGGCGCCGTACCCGCCGTACCGGCCGCGGGCGCCCCGGCCGCGGTGGTGCGCGGTATGCCGGTCTGCACCGCCACCGACCAGCGGCTGACCGAGGTCTCCGGCATGGTGCGCACCCGCGACGGCTACGCGGTCATCGACGACGGCTCCGACCTGTCCAGCCACTGGCGGATCTTCTTCCTCGACGACCGGTGCGCGGTGACCCGGACGGTGCGCTACCCGTCCACGCCCCGCGACACCGAAGACATGGCGCAGGCGCCGGACGGCACGCTGTGGGTCGCGGACATCGGCGACAACCGGCGCAACCGGCAGACGGTGGCGCTGTGGCGGCTGGCGAGTGGCGCGCCCGCGCCGGTGCTGTACCGGATGAGCTACCCGGACGGCCCGCACGACGCCGAGGCGCTGGTACTGGCCGGCGACGGTACCCCGGTCATCGTCACCAAGGACATCGGCACCGGTTACCTGTACCAGCCCGGCACCCCGCTGCGCGCGGGCGCGACCGTACCGCTGCGCCGGGTGGGTTCGTTCGACCTGCCGGGAAGCGATACCGGCAACCCGTTCGGATTCGCCGGGCGCCTGGTCATCACCGGCGGCGCCAACGCGCCCGACGGCAGCCGGGTGGTACTGCGAACGTATGCGGACGCGTACGAGTTCGCGGTGACCGGCGGCGACGTGGTACGCGCGATCACGACCGGTACGCCCCGGGCCATCCCGCTGCCGGACGAGCCGCAGGGCGAGTCGATCGCGTACGACCGCGACGGCTCCTCGCTGTTGACGATGTCGGAGCAGACGGGTCCGGTGGTGCTGCGCTACCCGCTGCCCCGGCCGAGCCCGCGGCCGTCGGTACCCGCCACCCGCGCCGGGGCCGGCAAGGCCGCCGAGGCCGCCCGGGCCCGGCGCTCCGGCCCCTCGATGCCGCTGGTCGCCGGTGCCGCGGGGCTGACCGCGATCGGCCTCGCCGCGCTCGTCGCCGTCGGCGTGCTGGGGCGGCGCAGCAGGAGCGGGTAACGGCGGGTAATGGCGCGGCCACGCAGGTGTCTGCCGCGTTAAGAAAGCGCACGAGGCAGGTCAGAAAAAAACACCGGCCCGCTTTCGCACCTACCTACTGCGCGGTAACATCGGCCACCAAACCAGTGATGCCGCTCACTCGTCTCGTTGGAGGCCCCGTGCGACGCGCCACAAGCTTGGTCCTTCTGACCTTAGGCGTATTCGGGGTCATGTTGGGACTGTTGCTGCGCTTCTACGCGTACCCGAGGCTCGCGGTCGCCCCGCTCGATCCGCAGGCGAAGACCGTGGCGCAGGGCACCGGAATGACCGTCTTCTACCCCGCGGACCTGACCCAGCGCACCGGCGTGACGCTGACCTCGACCCGGCGCATCCAGGGGAAGATCGACGCACCCGAGGCGAAGGTCAACGGGGACGTCGCGGTGTGGGAGATGGGCCTGGTCACCGAGGACGACAACGGCACCCTGGTCGACGCCGTCGACCAGTGGGTCTGCGTCGACCGGCGCACCGGCCAGGCGGTGGCGCCCTGCACCGAGCAGAAGGTCGACCAGGACGCCAACGCGCCAGCGACCGGCCTGCAGTACAAGTTCCCGTTCGGTACCCACAAGCACGACTACGCCTTCTACGACGTCACCACCCGTACCGCGCCGGTGATGCACTTCGACGGCGACGACGTGATCGACGGGCTGGCCGTGTACCGCTTCGTCCAGACGATCCCGGCCACGAAGATCGCCGACATCGAGGTGCCCAGCAACCTCGCGGGTGGCACGACGACGGAGACGGTGACCGCCGGCCGGATGTACCAGAACGTCCGGACGGTATGGGTCGAGCCCTACACGGGCAGCATCGTCAAGGGTCAGGAACAGCAGCGCCAGTTCCTGCGCGGGCCGGACGGCAAGGACGGCACCGTCCTGCTGAGCGGCACCATCGCCTTCACCCCGGACACCGTCAAGGCACAGGTCGCGGACGCGAAGTCCAACCGCTCGAAGACCCGGCTGCTCTACGACCTCGGCCCCTGGCTGGGGATCGGGGTGGGCCTGGTCCTCGTAATCGCCGGCCTGGTCGTGATGTTCCTGGTGGGCCGGCGGCTGCGGTCGCCGAGCCCGCGGCCGGTCCGCTTCCGCCACGAGGCGCCGGGCACGGCATAGCGGCCCGCCGGCCGGCGGCGGGCGTCACACCTTTCGCAGCACCACGACGAGGTTCCAGGACAGAACCTCCCGAACAACCGGCATGTATACGACCCACCGGGCCCACCAGGGGTGGTAGCGCGGCAGGACATCGACGACTCTCGCGCCCTCGCAGGATCGGGCCCAGACCAGGGCCTGCCGCACCGAAATGGGGAAAAGGCTGTGCTCGAAACGGTTCTTCGGCTCGTGTCCGGTACGCCGGAGGTAGCGCCGGCGGGCCCGCTCGCCGCCCAGATAGTGCCACGGCGCCGTCTCGTGCCCACCCCAGGGCGACCACCACGGCGTGAACGACGCGAAGACCACGCCACCCGGCCGGGTCACCCGTACCATCTCGTCGAGCATCCACTCCGGCCGCGCCACGTGCTCGAGCACGTTGGACGAGTAGCAGATGTCCACACTGGACGATCGTACGGGCAGGGCGGTACCGCTGGCGCGGACCATGCCGGCGGCGGGCGTACCGCGGGCGGACAGCTCACCCACGTCGGGGTCGATGCCCAGGTACCTCGCCCCGGCACGGCGGAACGCGTCGGCGAAGTACCCCGGCCCGCCGCCCACATCCAGGATGGTGCGGCCGGAAAGCTCGCCGTACCGGCACAGCTGGCGTACCGAGTCGGCCGCCAGTTCCTGGTAGAACCGGTCCGGATCGGTCTGCTCGACGAGGAACGCCCGGAACAGGCGTACCGAACGGGGCAGGGTAGCGGCACGGTCTGGCCTCATGACCTCACTCGCCTCCAGGTCCGGGTGTGCTAGCCATGTCCGCTCCCACGGTTCTGATGGTCAGCTGGCGGGACACCAGCAACCCCGAGGCGGGTGGCTCCGAACGGTACATCGAGCGCATCGCCCAGGGGCTGGTCGCCCGAGGGTACCGGGTGACGATCCTGTCGCGGCGCTTCCCCGGCGGGCTGCGTCACGAGGTCGCCGGCGGCGTACGGTTCGTACGCCGGGGCAACCGGTACACCGTCTATTTCTGGGCACTGCTCACGCTGCTCGGGTCCGGCCACGACGTGGTGGTGGACGTGCAGAACGGGCTGCCGTTCTGGAGCCGCCTCGCCACCCGCCGCCCGGTCGTGCTGCTCGTCCACCACCTGCACCGGCAGCAGTGGGTCAGCTGGTTCGGACCGGTGCTGGGCCGGGTCGGCTGGTGGCTGGAGTCGAAGCTCGCCCCGCTGGTCTACCGGGGCTGCCGGTACGTCACGGTCTCCGAGCACACCCGCGCGGAGCTCGGCGAGCTGGGTATCGGCGCGCACCGGGTCTCGGTGGTACCCAACGGCTTCGAGCCGGTACCGCCGGTCGCCGCGGTACGCGACGCGCAGCCGCGCCTGGTCGCGGTGAGCCGGCTGGTGCCGCACAAGCGCCTGGAGCACGCCGTACACGCGGTTGCCCGGCTGTACCCGCGCCACCCCGGGCTGCGCCTGTCGATCGTCGGGCGCGGCCCCTCGCTGGAGCCGCTGCGCGCCCTCGCCGACGAGCTCGGCGTCGGCGACCGGGTCGAGCTGCACGGCTGGGTCGACGAAGAGGGCAAGCACGAGATCCTGGCCCGCTCGTGGGTGCACCTGTGCCCGTCGCTCAAGGAGGGCTGGGGCATCTCGGTGATGGAGGCGGCGGCGCACGGGGTGCCGACCGTCGCGTACCGATCCGCGGGCGGGGTGTGCGAGTCGGTCCGGCACGGCGCCACCGGGCTGCTCGCCGGCTACACCGGAGACGGCGACAACGGGGACGGCGAGAACGACGGCGACAACCTGGACGAGTTCGTGGCGCACGTGGACCGGCTGCTCTCCGATACCGCGCTGCGCGAGGCGATGGGCGAGGCGGGGCGCGAGTACGCCCGGGCCTTCGACTGGGCGCACAGCGTCACGGCGTTCGAGGAGATCATCTGCCGGGCGGCGGGCCTGACGCGGGCACCGCTGCCGGTGATTCCACGGCAGCGACGCAAGCCAGCGGTTCCGGCCGAGCGGGCCGCGATCGCGCGCTGGCCGTTTATTCAGCGCTGACCGTTGTTCACAGCGCTGACCGTTATTCAGCGCTGGCCGTAGACGACCGCGTTGGGCTGGGAAACGGTGCCCTGCTTAATCTGCTGCGCCGCCTTCGCGTCCGGCGCGTTCGCCGACACCAGGGCAACGGTCGCGGTCACCGCCAGGATGGCGCCGACCACGACGGAACCGGCCAGTCCGAGGAGCGTCCACACCTGGGGAACCATCCTTTCGAGGTTTCCGACCAGTAAGCGCCCTCAATCTACCGGTGGGTAACTTCCCGCGCAACAGGGTGGCGGCAAGCAGCGCGGCGACAAGGAGGGACAGGGCCGCGGCGTCGGCGGCGAGCACGGGTGCCCGCGGCGCCGCATCGGTCGGCCTTGCCACAACGACATCCGGTACCCGGTACAGCGCCAGCCACTGTCCATCGTGGACGATACTGAGCCCGGCGAGTGCCCGCGGGTCGACGGTGCCGGGCGTGGCGTGCTCGACGAGTACGAAGCCGATGCCCAGCGGGCCCAGCGGCGCTCCGGTATCGAGCGCGGCGCGCACCCGGGCCGCCCGCGGGTCCTCCCCCGCCACCCGCGCCGTACCGACCTGGAGCGTGTCGTCCACGACCGTGCCCCGCGGCAGGTACCGGGGCGCCGGGTCGAGCAGCGTGCGCTCCTTGTTCCACGGGAACTGGCGGAAGGTCGAGAACGGCAGCACCAGCACGTCGCCCGGGTACGGGTCGCGCGCCAACTCGTCGCGTACCGCCGACCACTCGCCCGGGTAGCGCACCGGCGCCAGCCGGCCCAGCCCGCCCCAGGCGAGGTCGGGCAGGAGCGCGACGGGCAGCAGGACGGCACCGGCCAGGACGACCGCGCGCAGCCCCGCGTCGGGCAGCCGGCGCACCAGCGCCTCGACCGCCAGGGCGGCGCACACCGCGGCGAGCAGGGCCCACCAGGCGACCCACTTCTGGCCGTCGCGCAGCAGCCCGGCGCCGGGCACGTTGGCCACCGCCCAGCGCAGCGCGGCGCCGGTACCGGGCAGCGAGCCGGCCGCCGCCAGCACGAGTCCCGCCAGGGCCAGGGCGGCCAGCGCGCGTACCGGCCCGGTGCCCCAACGGCGGGCCAGCGCGGGCAACCCGGCGGCGGTACCGGCGAGCAGCAGCGCCGCCATCACCGGTACCAGAAATCCGGTCCGGCTGCCCGGCACCACCTGGGCGTTCCAGACGCCGCCCAGGCCGAGCAGGCTGACCAGCGGGCCGCCCGGCCCCTCGCCCCGCGCCGCGAACGCCGCCACCGCCGCGGGATCGGAGACCGAACCGCCGGGGTGCAGCAGGCCGGGTACCCACCACGGGGCGTTGAGCACCGCGCTGATCGCGAGGACGGGTACCGCCCGGCGCCGGCCGGCGGCCGCGACGGCGGCACCCGCGGCGAGTACCCCGCCGGTCGGCACCAGTACGGCCGGCGCGCAGGCGAGCACCAGCCCGGCCCAGGCACCCTGCTCCGCCCTGCGCATGCGCAGGCCGGCGGCGACCACCCAGGGCAGGCTCGCGTACGCCAGCAGCAGCGTCCAGTGCCCGAGGAACAGCCGCTCGGCGAGGTACGCGTTCCAGCCGTACACGCTGGCGGCGACCAGGCGAGGGGCGAGCCGTTGCGCCGGTACCAGCCGCCCCGCGCCCAGCGCCGCACCGAAGACCGCACCGGCCAGCGCCACCTTCTGCACCACCGCGCCGGGTACCACGGTGGTCAGCAGCGCGACGACCGCGTCGACGGGTACCGCCCGGGGTAGCGCCGAGCCGAGGCCCAGGCCGGCGGCGAGCAGCGGCTGGCGCGGCGTGAAGACCATGTCGTACGCGAGCACGTACCCGGGCGCCAGCAGCGGCGCGAGCACCGCGAGCGCCAGCACGGCACAGGCGGCCGGCAGCGCGGCGGCACGGGGACTGACCATCACCCTTCCCATCGGTAAGCTACTGCGCAGTAGCAGGCGGAGGTGGGCCTTGGCGGCTGTCGATCCCGTGACGGCGTCGCGGCCGGGCCGGCTCGCCGCGGTGCTCGTCACGGCCGCCCTGTTCGGCGGCAACGCGGTCAGTTACGTCTTCACCGTCGTCGCCGCGCGGGCCCTGTCGCCGGCCGCCTTCGGCGAACTCAGTTCGCTGCTGGCCGTCCTGCTGGTCGGCATCGTACCGGCGATCGCGGCGCAGACCGCCGTCGCGCTGCGGGCGGCTCGCGACCCGGTGGTCGCACCGGGCGCGTTCGGCACCGGCCTGGCCCTCGCCGCCCTGGTCTGCGCCGCCACGCTCGGGGCCGGCCCGGCGCTGGTGCCGCTGCTGCACCTGCGGGGCGCGTTCGCCGTGGTGCTGCTGGCCCTGCTGATGGTGCCGCTGACCGTCCTGTACGCGCTGCGCGGCGTGCTGCAGGGCCGGCAGCGCTTCGTCGCCTTCGCCGTACTGGTGGGGCTGGAGGCGGTGGCGCGGGTGGGCGGCGGGCTGGCCGGCCTGGTCGCGACCGGTACCGTGGCCGGTGCCCTGGGCGGCATGCTCGCCGGCGCGCTCGTCGCGGCCGGCGTCGGGTGGGTCGCCTGCGGCTCGCCGGTACCGGCCCGGCCCGGCGGGCGGCTGGCCCGCACCGTACTGCACGCGACCGGCGCCATGCTGGGCCTGGTGGTGCTGCAGAACCTCGACGTCGTACTCGCCCGGCAGGCGCTGCCCGCGGCGGCCTCCGGCGGGTACGCGGTCGCGCTCGTGTTGAACAAGATCGCGTACTGGCTACCGCAGGCCGTCGGCGTGATCGCGCTGCCCCGCCTCGCCGACTCCGCCGCCCGCCGCCGGGTCGTCCGCGGCGCCCTGCTCGTCGTCCTCGCGCTCGACGCGCCCGTCGTCCTGGTCAGCCTCGCCGGTGGTCCCCTGCTCCTGCGGTTCATCGGCGGCGCCGGCTACGGCGGGGTACGGGTCCCGGTCTGGCTCTTCGCGCTCACCGGTACCCTGCTCGCCCTCGCCCAGTTGCTGCTCTTCTCCGGTATCGCCGGGCGGCAGCGCCTGTCGTCCGTTCCCGTATGGGTGGCCATCGGCGCCGAGATCGTGCTCGTGCGGGCCTGGCTCCACCATGGGGTGGCCGAGGTCGCCGGCGCCGCCTGCGCCTGCGCCGCCCTGCTCGTCGCCGGTGGCGGGCTCGTCGAGTGGGGCGCCGCGCGGCGCGCGCAGGCAACTCGCGACGACCGTGGCGACGACCGCGAGCATCGCGGCCTGGGTCAGCGGCCGGTACGCCCAGTCCTGGCCGTGCCCGAGCAGCCGTCCGGCGACCGCGATGGCGCTCGCGGCCCCGGCGGCGGTGAACACCAGCACCTTCAGGACGCCCGGCAGCAACTGCCGCGCCAGCATCGCCGCGATGACGAGTACCACGGGCAGCACGCCACCGAGGACCGCCACGAGCCCGAGCAGCGCCACCGGCACTAGCCACGACCGGGACGCCACCGGCGCCGGTACCGGGCGGCGCCGGCGCGCCGGCAGCGCGGTGAGCAGGAGGACCGACAGCACCCCGATGCCGCCGGCGAGCAGCCCCTGCCGGTACGGCCGGTCCGGCGTGAAGGTGAGCTCGACGGTGCCGCCGCTGCCGGCCGGCACCACCCACGCCTGCTGCCATCCGTCCACTCTGGACGGTGTCAGCCGCTGCCCGCCCAGGGTCGCGACCCAGCCGACGTTGGCGTTCTCCGGAATCACCAGCAGCGCCTGCTGCCCAGCTCCTATGTGGACACTGCGCCGGGTGGTGTCCCAGCGCGCCACCGAGACGTCCCGGTGCGACACCGCCGCAACCGCCGCCTTCGCCGGCATCAGAACGGCGTCCTGGATCGCGAACGGCACCGACGGCAGCGTGCGCAGCTCGTGCTCGCCCGCGGCGAGGTCGGCGCCGTCGACGAGGAACAGGTCGCAGATCGTGACCGGCATCGGCCGCTGCGCGACCAGGTCGCCGAGGGTACCGCTGACCGCGGTCGGGTAGCTCGTACCGTCGATCTGTATCGCCGGGCCCTGGCCGCACGGCGCACCGACCTTGGTGCTCGCCGGTATCGGCTGCATCAGGTCGGCCAGCGCCGGTACCTGCAACTCGGCGATGCCGGCCGGCGCGGGCGAGCCGTGCCGCTGGTCGATGACGCGGGTGTCCGTTTCGCGTACCGCGATCGTGAGCGTATCGGTCAGCAGGGCGGCGAACCGGGCCACGCCCTGGGAGTTCAGCCGCACCAGCCGGGTCTGGGTCGGCGAGCGCACCTCCACGATCGTGGGTACCGAGGTGACCGGCTGGTGGGCGGTACGGATACGGATCTCGCCGATGCGCCGGGCGCCGGACCAGTGCAGGGTCAGCGCCGGCTGGTCGTCGCTCTGGTCCGCGACCCAGGACGTGGACTCGTCGCCGTCGATCGCGGCGTACCCGGCCACCGCGGGGTCGCCGTCCAGCCACGAGCTCGCGGTCACGCTGACCTTCTGGCCCAGCAGCGGTATCGGGCCACCCAGCCGGGGCAGGGCGGTGAGCGCCAGGTTGTAGTGCGCCGCCGCCGGGGTGGTGAACAGCCGGTCGAGTCCGTCCGGCTCCTCGCCGGTGCGGCCGAGCAGCGGGTCGCACCGGGTCGCACCGTCGACCGTGACGCAGGAGGAGCGGGCGTCGTCGCCCCGGCTGAACGCGAACGCCGGAACGTGACCCGGTGCGGGCGTCACGTCGGAGGGCACCCGCAGCGCGCGGCTCGCGGACAGGCCCGCGAAGGACAGCTCCCGGATCCCGACGTTGCCGGTGGTACGCCCGCCCGCGACCGCGAGGACCGTCACCCTTACCGTCGAGGTGAGCCCGGCCGGTACCGGGTAGCGCGCGGGTCCGGTCGCGCCCGCCACGTCCTCGTCGGTGGAGCCGCTGTCGGTGGTGATCCGGAACCTGGCCACCGGCCAGCCCACCCGCAGGTCGTGCGCGAACTCCAGGGTCACCTCGTCGATGCGGCGGGGGGTGTCCAGGCGCACCTCCAGCCACTGCCCGACCGGCCCGGCCAGGCTCGACGAGCGCCATTCCGTGGTCGCGTCGCCGTCGATCGCGGCGAACGGCTGGTACGACGGCTCGATCGCGCCGAACGCGTCGGCGTAGCTGGCCGACGTGGACGCGGTGACCGACTGGATGCCCTGCGCTACCGCCACGGTCTGGTGGTCGCCGGCCGGGAACGGCAGGATGTCCAGCGCCGAGCGGGTCAGCCGGGGCGCGTCGGTAGCGGTCAGCGTCTGGCTGACGTTGTCGCGTACCGATCCCGGATTCGCCTCCCGCCGGCGCAGCCCGTCGGTGACGAGCCAGTCATTGCTCACCGAACCGGTGCCGAGGTCCCCGGCGAGGACGGCCGGCTGGTCGGCCGCGAGCAGCCCGTGGTCGAGCAGCTCCAATGTGGACTCCGGCCCGCCGCTGACCGTGGCCACGCCCGCGGTGTCCACAGCGGACACTCGCGGTACCGGGCGCCGCACCTGGTACACCTCAAGGGCGGGGGCCGGCTGCACCCCGACGTCGACCGGGCTCGCGGTGAGCGGGTCGGGCACCACCTCCGGTCCGAACGTGGCGACCCGGGTAAGGCCCGGCGAGGCGAGCAGCGCCTGGCGCAGCACCGCGATCGGCGGCGCGCCGGTGCGTACCCGGTCCAGGTCGTTGCGCAGCAACACATACGTGTACCCGGAGCGGGACAGGAAGTCGGCGAGCCCGGCCGAGCCGCGCCCCGAGTCGAGTACCTGCTCGACCGCGTCCATCACCCGGGTGTTGCCCTCCGAACCCAGCGGGATCTGGTTGCGTACCGCCCAAGGCGCCTGCGCCAGGCCCTGCAGCGGCTCGTCCACGGTGTGGCCCCAGGTGTAGTCACCGAACCCGTTCGCCGGCACCATCAAAGTACGGGCCGCTTCGTGGGTACCGAGCCAGCTCGCCGCCTGGCGCCAGTACGCCGGGACGTCGGTCCAGCCGGGGCCGGAGCGCAGCAGGAACAGCCACGCGGGCGCGGCGGCCACCGCGACCACCAGCAGCGCCGGCAGTACCCGCCGCCAGGCCCGCCACCGGACGACGCCCCAACCGACCCCGTGCGCGAAGCCGAGCGCCAACGGTACCCGCAGCACCGGCTCGAACTTGTGCACATTGCGGAACGGTGCGAGCGGGCCGTCGAGCAGGTGCCGCACCACTGTCGCGAGTGGACTGTCGAGGCTGCCCACGTACCCGACGGTCAGCAGCACCAGCCCGGCCAGCGTGGCGAGCACCAGGAACCGGCGCTCGGGCAGGCCGCGGCGGGTCAGGCCGGCCAGCCCGATCGCGGCGACCGCCATCGTGGCGACCATCAGGACCGGGTTGCTGACGAGCACCCAGCCGGACGGCCACCACGGCTCGCCCTGCACGATGTACGCGACCCACTGGTTCGTCCCGCGTACCGCCTGGAACAGCGACTCGATCGCGGTCGTGTTGGTGGAGGACTCGATGTAGTTCAGGAACGGCAGGCTGTACCGGCCGAGCAGCAGCAGCGGCAGTACCCACCACAGCGCGCACAGGCCGACCCCGGCGCACCACCACGCGATCAGGCGCAGGTGGCCGGCGCTGAAGCGGCGGGTCAGCAGCCACAGCGCGGGCAGCACCAGCGCCATGATCACCACGGCGCCGTTGACGCCGCCCATGCCGAGCACGGCGAGCGCGGACAGCCCGGCGGCCCGCCGCCGGGAGCCGATCCGGTCGACCCGTACCAGCGGCAGCAGCACCCACGGCAGCATGACGGCGGCGAGCATCTCCGCCGACAGCGAACCGACCTCGGTGAGCATCCGCGGCGCCAGCGCGTAGGCGAGCGCGGCGACCTGCCGGGCCGGCTCGGTGCCGATGTCCAGTGCGCGGGCGAGCAGCAGCAGGCCCAGGTACGCGCCGCCGAGCAGCAGGGCACACCACAGCCGCTGGGTCACCCACATCGGGATCCCGAGCAGTTGCGCCAGCGCGTAGAACGGCCCCATCGGGAACAGGTAGCCGTACGCCTGGTTCTGCAGTTCGCCGGAGGTGGCCTGCGGGTTCCACAGGTGCAGCGCCCGGCCGATGAAGCGCACCGGGTCCACCACGAGGTCCAGCTTGGTGTCGAAGGTGACCTGGCCCGGTCGCTGCGCGAAGGACAGCGCGGTCAGCGCGGCGAGCATCAGCGCGGTGAACCGCCGGGGACCCGTGAACAGCGCGCGCATCCGGACGTCAGCGCCGGCAGGCCGGCGGCTGGCAGGCGAGACTGGAAAGAGCGTCAAAGAAGATCTGGCGGATGCCACTGGGGTCCTTCGTCACGTACACCTTGCCGCCGGTGGCACCGGCCATGGCCTGCAACTCGCCCGGGTCGATGCCGCCGGAGAGCCCGATGAACAGGATCGGCAACGGGCGCCGGGGGTCCTGCATCTTCTGCAGGGCGCTGATCGCCTGGGCGCGGGTCAGCCCGCCGGTCGGGTCGTCGTTCTTGCCATCGGTGGCGACCAGCATGACGTTGATGCGCCCCGGTGTCCAGGCCCGCCGGGCGGCCTGGTACCCGGCGACCACGCTGTCGTACAGGCCGGTATTGCCGCCCGGCTTCACGCGTATCGACGACAGCGCGCCGACCAGCGCCAGCCGCCCGCCGTCGGCCAGGGCGGTGTACGGCCGGACCACCCGGTAGTCGCGGTCGCCGTCCAGCTGGGTCGCGAACACCCACACGCCGACCTGCGTGCTGTCCAGCAGCAGCCCGACGCCCTCCTCCGCCGCCTTGAGGGTGGCCGTCAGCTTGGTCTCCGTACCGCCGGGCAGCTTGTCCGCCATCGAGCCGGAGACGTCGATGAGGCCGAGGATCTCGGCGCTGAGGTGCACGCCGGTCCAGGTGTTGAGCAGGTCCAGCAGCGCGTCGTCGTCGGGCAGCGGGACGGCCGGTACGGTCTGGTCCTTGGCGCCCGCGTCCGGCAGCACGCCGGGCAGCACCCGGCCGTCGGGCGCCCGGAAACCCTCCGCGCCGAGGGCGGACTGGGCCGCGGTCGACAGCAGCGCCGCGAGGAACCGGGTGGCGCCGGTACGGGCCGTGCCGGTGGCGCCGGGCAGCACCACGTACGGGAAGTCGAGGGTCGGCAGCGCCTGGTCGGGGTAGGCGGCGACCAGCGGCTCGGCGGCCTGGTTGTGCGCGTTGTACCGCACGAACGCCTGCTCGCTCGTGACGAACGCGTTGAGGCTGTCGTGGGTGGCCCCCGCCGCGGGCAGCTTCTGGTACAGGTCGGAGGCGCGGGTCACCGCGTACGGCGAGATCCGGCGCAGCGCGGCGACATCGGTGGGCCCGGCACCGGCGATGGCGCGGATGCCGATCAGCGCGGATACGCCGATCGGGTCGGTCGCCGGGTCGGGGATGCCGACCGGCCCGGCACCCGCGTTCGGTGCCAGCAGCGCGGACCACGGTACCGGCTTGCCGGGCCAGCCCTGCTGGGCCGCCTCCGGCTCGGTCAGCGCGAGGATCACCGGCGAGCTGGCGACGGAGGTACCGCTGGCGGGCGCCTGGAACGCGCCCAGCGCTCGGGCCCGGCGCAGCCAGAACGTGGACTCCGGGATCCAGGCGTCGGGCTGCGCCCCGGCCGGCGGGTTGGCCAGCGCCTCGGCCATGGCGCCCGAGTCGCGGGCGAGCACGTCGACCTGGTAGCAGTCGGTCAGTTTGACGGTGCGCCCCGCCTCGGCCACCGCCTCCGCGATGGCCGGAGCCGCGGCCACCTCGACCATCGTGGGCTGGCCGCAGGCGGACGAGTGCAGCAGCGACCCGATCCCGGCCACGCTGCCCCACGCCACGAGCACGACGACGAGCAGCGCGGCAAGCCACAGCACTGCGGGTTCGCGCCATCGCGGACGGCTCGGTGGGAGGGCAGGTGGGTTCATCCGGTACATGGTAGGGAGTGGCCGGAGGCCCGTGGGACCTCCGGCCGAGCGGTCATTTCAGCGTCAGGGTCATGACGTTGTTCGGGCCGGACAGCAACTGCGTGAGCAGCGGCGTGACCAGGCCGCAGTGGGTGAGTGCCGGGACCGTGTAGGTGCCCGACACAGTCGTCCCGTTCGTCAGGTCGATCGGCGTCGTGTTGTTCAGGACGGCGCTGGTCGCCTGCCTGGTCCGGCATCCGGCGGGCACCAGGTTCACCCGCGGCGTGGCGTCGAGGTGAACGTTGCGGATGGCGATGGTGAAGCTCGTCGTCGTACTGATCTTGTTGTTGCCCAGGTCGACCGTTCCGGTGAGCGGACCCGCCGGCACGATGCTGACGGTCGACGTGACCTTGACGAGGTTCAACAGTGCCATGTGGACGGTCAGGTCGGGGATCTGTGCCTGGCCGGAGAGCTGGCCCGTGCCCAGGTCGAGCGTGGTGGTGATCGTCGAACGCGGGATCACCGCCGTCACCTTCGGCTTCGCCAGGTACGTGGTGCCCGTGACGTTGGCGAAGTTGAGGTTGATGACCTGGTCGGCGTGAGCGGGTTGTGCGGCGATCGCGGCACCGGCTACGGCCACGGCCAGCGTGGTCGCCGCCAGCAGCAGCTTGCGAGGCAGCCGCCCCATGCTTCCTCCTCGGGTTGTGGTACCTCCTCCTGCACGCACGCCGGCCGACGGCGAGGCTCACGTTACTCGCCAGTAACGAACAAGGGAAGAGCCTGCTCTACAAGGCCGGTACGGCGTTCCCGATGGTGATTTCGTTGGTGCACAGGGTGACCGCCGGATCCTGAACCGTCAGCTCCACCGAGTTGCCGGAGGCGGTGATCACGAAGAAGTCCTGGTTCAGGCCCTTGCGCACCTGGAAGAACTTGGGTTCCGCGCTGCCCACCTGGAGCCTCGCCTGCGAGTCCCCGGAGGCGAGGTAGCCGATTCGCACCACCCACACGTAGTAGAAGAGCGAACCCGTCAGCGGCATGCTCGTCGGTTCCCCGCCGGTGAGCAGGTATCCGCAGCTGCCCTGCTTGGGCTTGATGGACACGCCCTCCACCTTGATGGGGCGCATGTGGCCGGAGTCGTCGAAGGTCCACGGATTCTCGGACTCGGTCACGAACGTCGGTTGCAGGTTGGCCGGCAGGAAGAACCTCGACTGCAGGTTGTACGGCGCCGACAGCGGTCCCACCACCCCGTCCGGTACCCGCGCATCGAAGAACTGCGCGCCCGCCGCGCCGCGCAGGTCGGTCTCGGCGGTCGCCAGGTAGTCCCGGCCCTGCTTGTGCTGCCACTCGTCGCCGAAGCGCGCCGCGCTCCAGGCCGCGCTGAGCAGGTACGCGCCGAGCGCCACCACCAGCGCGACCGCGACCGCTCCGCGGGTACGGCGCAGCACCGGCCAGCCCGCCGGTACCAGCTCGGCGACCTCGGACTCCTCGTCGCGCAGGCCGAGCAGGGCGACCCCGACGCAGAGCGCGGCGACCACCACCACGTCGCTCATGTACCGGGGCACCAGGCCGGCCACGCCGCCCATACCAGAGCCCAGCCGGGTGGTACTGAGCACCGCGCACACCATGACGAAGTACGCGAGCAGCAGCACCCAGGCGCGCAGGGCGATCCGCCGCGCCCGGATCGTCAGCACAACCAGTGCGACGAGCGCGGCCAGGGCGAGCCACCGCGGCACGTCGGGCGACAGGACGAGCGGCGCCCCGTCGCCGACACCCCACCAGCGCCACGGGCCGCCGAACAGGCCGGGGATCGTCGTCTGGAAGGTCAGGTCGCGCAGGAACGTGAGGACCTGCCCGACCGAGGCGGGCCGGTACGACCCGGTCTTGGTTCGCGTGAAGTACAGCAGGACGAAGGCGACGCTGATCGCGGTCAGGACGAGCCAGGACCGCCAGTACGCCACCAGGGTGCGCAGCACGCTGCGGACCGGACCGCCCGTGCCGAACAGGCAGGCGGTCAGCAGGAACAGCAGCGGGACGATGAGTAGCGACTTCTCGAAGAACACCAGCCCGAGCAGTACGGACAGGGCAAGTGTCACCAGGTGCCGGGCCCGCCGGGTGCGCACGTACCGCACCTGCGCGCCGATCGCGAGGACCATCGCCAGTTGCATCGGCAGCATGTTGACGCCCACCGCCCACCAGGAGGTCGCCTCCAGGGTGAGCGGGCTGAACAGGAACATGGCCAGCGGGACGAGCTGACCCCAGCCCGGGCGCAGCAGGTCGCGCAGCAGCCGGTAGAAGGCGATGTCCACGAGCGCCTGGCCGACCGTCATGATCAGGACGTAGGGCCAGTACGCGAGGCCGGTCGCGTGCGTGACCAGCCAGCCGATCAGCACGCCGGCGGGCATGAAGTGGTTGTTGAACAGGGCCAGCAGGTACTCAGAGCTGAGATGGTTCTCCATCGCCCGGGAGGCCAGCGGCCAGTCGTCGATCGCGAACGAGCCGCGCGCCGCGATCTGCGGCCGCCAGGCGAGCTGCACCAGGATCAGCGCGATGCCGGTGGCGCGTACCGGGTCGACACCCAGCCAGGTCGCCACCGGTCCCCGCGCGCCCTCCGGCGGCTGCGTCACTGTCATGGCGCACAGACTGCCATGATCGGGGCCGTTTCAGTACGGGTCGTAGGGGCCGACATGTCCGAGGGCGCCGGCGACCGGGCGCAGCCGCAGCCGCAGCAGCGCCTTGATGCCGACGTTGCGCGCGAACCACGGCAGTTGCCGTACCAGCAGCCACCGGTCGTCGCGGCGCGGGCGGCGCACGGTGAACCGGGCCAGCGATCCGACCCGCCCCGCGTACGCGTACCCGCGGCCCAGCAACACCTTGGCGAGCACGCCGCTCGTGACGCCCACCGAGGAGAAGCAGTCGTGCACGAAGATGTCCCCACCCGGCGGCAGCCACGCGGACCACCGCAGGTCGTCGGTGAAGCTCCAGTAGTCGTGCTTGCCGTCGATGTAGATGAGGTCGACCGGCTCTGTCCACTGTGGACGTACTCGCCTGCTGTCCGCGACGAGCAGGTCGGCGGTGTCGGTGAGGCCCGCGCCCGCGACGTTCGCCTCGAACGCGGTACGGGTCGCCGCGCCGCCGAACAGCCGCCCGTCGCGGAACATGTCGATCGCGGTCACCCGGGCCCCGGCGAGCTGGGCGGCGTGCCCGAGCACCACGGTCGAGCGCCCCTTGTGGCTGCCGATCTCGACGACCCGGCCGCCCACCGGGAGCTTGCTGGCCGCCTCCCAGAGGGCTCTCGCCTGGTCCAACGTGAGCCAGCCCGGGATCTCCCGGGCCAGCTGCCACGCCGCTTCGAAGCCGGCACGATCCAATACGACGTCGTCCATCCGCATCCGCCAATCTCGGATGCATAGGTTAGCCGTACCTGAGACTAATTTCTACCGGTGGGTAACTTGACAGTTCATGCCGGGAGCTCAGCCCGCGCTGAGCCCACCCACGATCAGCAGGCCGAGGCACATCTCGTCGCTGGTGCCGTCGCCCCAGACCACGTACCGGGGCGGCAGCCCGTGCAGCGCCGGGAGCAGCTTGCGCAGCCCGGCGTCGTGGGTGCAGGTCACCCGCAGCGTGTCGCCCGCCTTGACCGTGACCGGCTGGGCCAGCGGCACGATCGCCTGGTTGTCGAAGTTGTAGTTGGTGATGTTCAGGAGGGTGCGGGCGTCCGACTTGCCGGGGTTGAGCTGGATCGAGATGGAGCGCCCGAGCAGGTGCATGTGCCCGGCGACCGCGTAGACCGTGGCGCTCTGCGGTATCGGGAAGTCGCAGTGCTGCGTCGGACCGGGCGTCACCTTGCCGCCGTCGCAGCGCTGGACCAGACCCTCCTCAGTGGAGCCGACGTCCTGGCCGAACCGGTGCGCCACATCCGCCATGGCCGCGGTGCGGTCGCACAGCGGCCCGTGCTCGGCGGCGGTACACGGCAGCTCGATCGGGGCGGGCATCTGGACGGTCTGCAGCGGGGTCATCTGGGTGCTGCCGTCGCTGAGGCGCAGCCGGATCGCGGACTGGTCGGAGCCGCCGGCCTTGCCGCCGGTCGCGAGCAGGTTGTAGTGCACCTGCATGACCAGCAGGCTGCCGGGCGGCATCGGATAGCCGAGGTTCGGGTGCAGCAGGGCCTCCGTGACGCCCGGCGCCCAGTGCGCCACCCAGCCGGCGTCGCCCTGCACGCCCGCGTCACCGAAGCAGGTCCACCCCTCGCCCGGCGTCTGCGCGTCCACCTTGCGGGCCTCGTCGGCCTGGCTCGGGTCGAGCCGGTACACGATCGCGTGGTGCACGATCGCCCGGTTCTGCGGCAGGAACTGGCTGCCCGTCAGGTAGGCCATCTTGGTCAGCTTCGGGTCGATGATGAAGCACCGGTACTCGTCGGTGCCGCCGTTCGGCGCCGCCGGCGTGTACGGCTGCGCGATCCGCAGGGTCGCGAAGCGCTCCCCAGTGCGCAGCGGCGCGGCGGAGGCCCCGCCCGACGCCTGCGTCGCCTGTTCGCTCGCTGCCGCGGCCGCGCTCGCGCCGCTGGATGGCTTGCCGCTCGCGGCGGCACAGGACGCGACCAACACCACAGTGGACAGCGCCGCCGCCGCCCTCAGGAACAGCTTCACGACATCCTCCTCGAGTCCCCCGTCACTCGACATTGATGGTCGTCCCAACGCGCCCCGCGAGCATATCCGGGATGACCCTGAGACAACCCGGAGTTGCCCCGAGTCACCCGACTGCCCGCTGGTACCGGTCGGCGAGGCGGCGCAGGTGCTCGACGAGCTCGGGTGCGCCGGTGACGGTGAAGTCGGCGCCGAGCGCGCCCAGCCAGACGGCCAGTAACTCCACATTGTCCGAACCCGTGTCAACCGCGCAGGTGTGCTCGTCGATCGCCTCGACCGGACCCATCACCGCGGGCAGCCGCTCGGCGATCACCTGGGCCGGCGCGTGTACGGTCACCCGGGCCCGGTACCGCCAGGCGGCGGTGCTCACGCCGCGCGAGACGTACCGGGCGACGTCGGCGTCGGGCAGCTCGCGCGGCGCGAACCGGGGTCCGGTCGGGATCAGCGGCTGCATCCGGTCGACCCGGAACGTGCGCCAGTCCCGGCGCTCGGTATCCCACGCCACCAGGTACCAGCGGCGGCCCCAGTTCACCAGCCGGTACGGCTCCACGTCGCGGCGGCTGTCGGCGCGCTCGTGCGACTGGTACCGGAAGCGCAGCCGCTCGTGGTCCCGGCACGCCGCGGTGATCGCGGTGAGCACCTCGGCGGCGACGCTCGGCCCGGGCCGGTCGGGGCCAACGGTCACCGTGTAGGTCTGCAGCGTGTTGACCCGCCGGCGCAGCCGGGACGGCAGTACCTGCTCCAGCTTCGCGAGCGCGCGCAGGGCGGTCTCCTCGATGCCGGCGACCGAGCCGACCGCGGCGGTACGCAATCCCACCGCGACCGCGACCGCCTCCTCGTCGTCGAGCAGCAGCGGGGGCAGCGAGGCACCGGCGGCGAGCCGGTACCCGCCGATCGAGCCGCGGGTGGCGTGCACCGGGTACCCGAGGGCGCGCAGCCGCTCGATGTCGTTGCGTACCGTCCGGGTGCTCACCGAGAGGCGGCCGGCGAGTTCGGCGCCGGTCCATTCGCGCGGGGTCTGCAACAGCGACAGCAGGCGCAGCAGGCGCGCCGAGGTCTCCAACACAAATCTCAGTCTGCCAGCACATTAGGAACGGAGTGTTCCTAATGGCCACCTAGGGTCAGTGGCATGACTGATGCGACGAAGCACCGCCCGTGGCTCGGACTCTCCGCGATCCTCGCGGCGACGGTAATGAACCTGCTCGATGGGACGGTGGTGAATGTAGCCGCGCCGGCGATCCGCGCGGACCTCGGCGGCTCGTACACGAGCCTGCAATGGATCGCGGCGGCGTACCCGCTCGCCCTGGCGGTGGGCCTACTGATCGGCGGGCGCCTGGGTGACCTGCT
This sequence comes from Rugosimonospora sp., assembly GCA_051986465.1. Lineage (GTDB taxonomy): Bacteria > Actinomycetota > Actinomycetes > Mycobacteriales > Micromonosporaceae > DATEJJ01. Next base: position 1,946 of record JBPYFB010000469.1, on the reverse strand, counting down.
CGGCCGGCGCCGGATGCTGCTGGGCGGCGTCGCCGGGTTCGTGGTGGCGTCCCTGCTGTGCGCGCTGGCGTGGTCGCCGGCGAGCCTGATCGGCGCGCGGCTGCTGCAGGGCGTGGCCGGCGCCGCGATGATCCCGCAGGGCTTCGGCCTGATCCGCGACCTGTTCCCGGCCCAGCGCATCGGCAAGGCGTTCGGCGTCTTCGGCCCGGTCATCGGCTTGTCCACGATCCTCGGGCCGATCGTCGCCGGGCTGCTCATCCGCGCCGACCTGTTCGGTACCGGCTGGCGGATGGTCTTCGCCATCAACGCACCGCTCGGCCTCTACGCACTGCTCGTCGGCGCCAGGGCACTGCCGGACGCGGCGCGCCGCCCGCTGCGCCTGGACCTGACCGGCGGGCTGCTCGCCGCGATCGGCATGCTGCTGCTCGTGTACCCGCTCGTACAAGGCCGCGAGCTGGGTTGGCCGGCCTGGTCGTTCGGCATGCTCGCGGCTGCCGTCGCGGTACTCGCCGGGTTCGCCGCGTACCAGCTGCGCCGCTCCCGTACCGGCCGCGCTCCGCTGGTGGAGCTGACCGTGTTCGCCAAGCGCTCGTACGCCTCCGGCACGCTGTTCGTGGTCGTCTTCTTCGGTACGGTCGTCGGCTTCGGCCTCACCGTCGGGCTGTTCCTCCAGCTCGGCCTCGGGTACAGCCCGGTGCGGGCGAGCCTGACGATGGCGTCGTGGGCGGTCGGCGCCTTCCTCGGTACCGGCGTCGGCTCCACCATGACCGCCCGCCTCGGCCGGCGCATCCTGCACCTCGGCCTGGTCCTCATGGCCGCCGGCCTCGCCGGAGCGTACGCGGTGCTGCGCCACGACGGCGCCTCGGTCAGCGGCCCCCACCTGGCCGTACCGCTGCTGGTCTACGGCGCCGGGATGGGCATGATCTTCGCGCCGCTCTTCGACATCATCATGGGCGAGATCGCCGACCACGAGGTCGGCTCGGCCGCCGGCGTCCTCGAGTCCATCCAGCAACTCGGCGCCGCACTCGGCCTCGCCGTGCTCGGCACCGTCTTCTTCTCGACCGTCGCCGGGCACGGGTACCTGGCCGCCGCGCGCCTGCTCGCGCTCATCGCGCTCGGCCTGACCGCGCTCGCCTTCGCGGTCGGCTTCCTGCTGCCGCGCCGCGGCCGGCAGCCGGTCGCGCCCCAGCCCGCGCCGGCCGGCGAGCGCTCCCCGAACGAATGGGTCGCGGCCTACCCGGAATGACCGTCGCGGGAACGCATTGTGGCGCGGATGAGCAGCTCCTCGACCGAGCGGGGCTGCTCATCCGCGCTCAGGCCGCGCCGCCGCTCGCGGTGCGCGGCCACCTTCGCGCGGTTGCCGCAGATCGCCATGTCGCACCAGCGGCCGGCGGCGTTGCGGCCGTGGTCGTAGAAGGCCAGCCCGCACTCCGGCCGCGCACACAGCTTGAGACGCGCGAAGGTACCGGCGTTCACTGCGTCGAGCACGATGCCGGCGAGCCGGCCAAGGGCTCGGCGCAGGTCCGCGGTGGCGGTCGAGATGCCCGTGCGGTCCAGCGACAAAAGACGTGGTGTGGCACCCATCCAGTCCAGCGCGGTGTTGAACTCGCGCAGGGCGACCGTACCTTCGCTCAGGCCGGTGTTGGCCGCGAGCAGTCCGCGCAAGGTACGGCGGAAGCTCGCGGCCCGCCCGACATCCGCGCCGTCCATCGGCTTGTCCGGCTCGACCAGGCCGCACCCGGCGAGCCAGCGACCGAGCGCCGGCGGATCGGCGATCTCGTCGACCGGACCCACCAGTTGGAGCGTGTTGGCGAACGCGCGCACCAACTTCAGGTCGCCGGGTGCCTCCGCGACGCGTCGGATGTTCGCCACCCGCCCATTCTCCCCCGCGGTGAGACGTAACCAGTATCTTCTCATAGAGGTTACACTCCTCGCCATGAGGATCC
>JBPYFB010000468.1:0-13418 GCA_051986465.1 Rugosimonospora sp. | reverse complement strand
CTTGATCGGCTCGGCCGGCTTGTAGCTCGGGGTACCGCCGTCGAAGCCGGCCGCGATCACGGTGACCCGCACCTCGTCGCCCAGCGCGTCGTCGATCACCGCGCCGAAGATGATGTTGGCCTCCGGGTGGGCCGCGTCGTTGATTTCGAACAGGCCGAGGTCCGAGCCGCCGGCGATGGACAGCAGCACGCCCCGCGCGCCGTCCATGCTCTGCTCGAGCAGCGGGCTGGAGATGGCGGACTGGGCGGCGTCGACCGCCCGGTTGTCGCCCCGGGCGCTGCCGATGCCCATCAGCGCGCTGCCCGCCCCGCTCATCACGCTCTTCACGTCGGCGAAGTCCAGGTTGATCAGACCGGGGGTGGTGATCAGATCGGTGATGCCCTGAACGCCGGAGAGGAGCACCTGGTCGGCCTGGCGGAACGCGTCCATCATGCTGATGCCGCGATCGCCGAGCGCGAGCAGCCGGTCGTTGGGGATGACGATGAGGGTGTCGCACTGGTTGCGCAGTTCCTCGATGCCGGTCTCGGCCTGCATCTGGCGCCGCTTGCCCTCGAACGAGAACGGCCGGGTCACCACGCCGATCGTGAGCGCGCCGAGCTTGCGGGCGATGTTGCCGACCACCGGTGCCCCGCCGGTACCCGTGCCGCCGCCCTCGCCGCACGTCACGAACACCATGTCCGCGCCCTTGAGGACTTCCTCGATCTCGTCGCGGTGGTCCTCGGCAGCGTTCTTGCCGACCTCGGGGTTGGCACCGGCGCCCAGGCCCCGGGTCAGTTCGCGCCCCACGTCGAGCTTGACGTCCGCGTCGCTCATCAGCAGCGCCTGCGCGTCGGTGTTGATGGCGATGAACTCGACGCCCTTCAGGCCGACCTCGATCATGCGGTTGACCGCGTTCACGCCGCCACCACCGATCCCCACCACCTTGATGACCGCGAGATAGTTGTGCGGAGGTGTCATCAGGCCGCCACCCCCTGCGTACCAGAACGGCTCATGCCTGCATCTCCTCCGACTGTGGTGCTCGACCGGCGAAGGCTTAACCCTCACCCTCTACTAGAGGCTTAGTGCTATGTCAACTATGTCCTCGTACGGAAACGTTAGCGGCGCTCCGTCGTCATCCAAGTACCGTGACCGGCGTGTCGCCATTATGCCGCCGCTCGGTCCACAGTGGACGAACGGTCCCGGCGGCATCCGGGCGACGCGCTAGTGCACCGTCACGACGCCTGGGGCGCTCACGTCGATGACCTTGCCGGGCCGCGCCAGCACGCTGGTGGCCGATCGCGCCTTCTGCGCGCTCTCGGTCGCATCCCCCCAGATGATCTGCCGGCCTTCGGTCAAATCCAGCTGGATCCGGGTGGGCGCCGTGGCCACCAGAACCACCAACTGGTCGCGCAGTTGCGAGGTGAGCGCGGCGAGAACCTGTAGCGCGGCGCCGGTACTCGGGTCGTCCGGGCCGGGCGTGGCGAGCTGGAGCTTCGGCAGGGTACCCCGGTCGGCCGCGGTCTCGAACACCACGCCGGCCGGGTCGATCAGGTCGTACCGGCCGTCCGCGCGAACCACCGCCGCAGCCGGTACCCGCTCCGTCACCGTGATGACGACAGCGGACGGCCAGGACCGGGTGACCCTCGCGATCCGTACCGGGGCCAGCCCCTGCACCCGTACCGCCACCGCCCGCAGGTTCAGCGAGGCCAGGGCGGCACCGGGGGGAATCGCCGCCGCCGCGCGCACCTGGTCCACGGTGACCAGCGAGTTGCCCTGCACCCGGACGGTACGCACGCCCAGTACCGAGGTGCCGTACACCACCCAGCAGACGAGGGCGCCGATCGCCAGTGCCACGAGCGCGGCCAGCCACGGCGAGGCGGCCCGCAACCGGCGCCGCCGAGCGCGCTGGTTGAACCGGCGCACCGAGGCGGGGATCGCGTCGGCCGGTGCCCGTACCAGCCGCCACCGCCGGTGGACCGGTCCGGTCATCCAGGAGTCACGGTCGCCGTCGGCTCGTCCTGTAGCGCGTGGCGGGGGCGGTACCGGGGCGCCGGGTCGACCCGCTCGGTGAGCGCGGCCATCAGCTCGTCGCCCATCAGGGAGATCGGCGGCGCGCCCATCGTCACCACCACGTCACCCTCGCCCGCCCGCCGGGCTACCTCGGCCGGGGCGGCGTCCCAGTCGGGGACGAACACCTTCGCCTCGGCCGGCAGGTCAATGGCGGCGGTCAGCGCGGCACCGCCCTCCCCCGGCTCGCGCACCTCGCCGGGGCCGAAGACCTCCAGCACAATCGCCTCGTCGGCCAGTGCCAGGGCGGTGGCGATCTCGGCCTGCAGATCCCGCGTGCGGTACACCCGGTACGGCTGGAAGACCACGATCACCCGGCCGTCCCCGGCCACCTCCCGCAGCGTGTTGAGTGCGGCCGTGATCGACGTCGGGTGGTACGCGTACTCGTCGTAGACCCGTACCCCGTCGGCCGTGCCCTTCAGTTCGAAGCGCCGCCGCACGCCGGGGAAGGAGGCGAGCCCCTCCACGATCGAGGCGGCCGGGATGCCCAGCCGCAGCGCCGTCAGTACCGCCGCCGCGGAGTTGAGCGCGAGGTGCCGCCCGGGTACCGGCAGCGCGACCTCGCCGAGCGACTCACCGTCCACTGTGGCCAGATACCGGACGCCGGTGGCGCTCGTGGTGATCTCGGTCAGCCGCAGGTCCGCGTCGGCCGCCTCGCCGTAGGTGTACACGGTGATCTCGGCGTCCCGCGCGCGCTGTGCCAGCTGGCGGGTACCCGGGTTGTCCGCACAGGCGACGACGAACCCGCCCGGCTGTACCCGCTGGCAGAACTCCAGGAAGGCGTCGGCGAGCCGCTCGATGGTCCCGTACGTGTTGAGGTGGTCGGCGTCGATGTTGGTGACGACGGCGACGAACGGCCGGTACAGCAGGAAGGAACGGTCGCTCTCGTCGGCCTCCACGACGAAGTACTCGCCGCTGCCGTGGTGCGCGTTCGAACCCACCTCAGAGATCTCGCCACCGATGACGAACGACGGGTCCAGGCCGGCGTGCTGGAGAATGAGCGTGGCCATCGAGGTTGTGGTGGTCTTGCCGTGGGTACCAGCGATGGCGACGGCCCGCCGCCCGGCCATCGTCGCCGCCAGCGCCTCGGCCCGGTGCAGGACCCGCAGCCCGCGCTGGCGCGCCTCGACCAGTTCGAGGTGGTCCTGCGGTATCGCCGTCGAGTACACAACCGTGTCCACACCGTCCAGATTGGACGGTTGGTGGCTCATGTGGATCACGCCGCCCAGCGCCCGCAGCCCGTGCAGGGCCGGCCAGTCGCGCAGCTCACTCCCGCTGACCGGGATGCCCCGGGTGAGCAGCAGGCGGGCCAGCGCGCTCATGCCAACCCCGCCGACACCTACCAGGTGCACCCGCCCCAGCTGTTCCGCGGTGAGTACCTCATCATCGCTTCGCTCGCTCATGCCGGATCCTCGCTTCGCTGCGGTCCGCCATGAGGCACCAAACGCGCTGTATTCATGATTCGCTCGCTTCGCTCGCTCATGAGCCAACCACCTCGAGCATGTACGCGCGCAGCGCCTCGTCCCCGTCCCGCCGGCCATACCCCGCCGCGGCGGCGCTCATCGCGGCGATCCGAGCGGGATCGCGCAGCAGGGGGACCACCGTTCGCTCAATCCAGTCCGGGCTCAGCTCGCCGTCATCGATGAGGATGCCGCCGCCGGCCTCCACCACCGGCAGCGCGTTGCGGCGCTGCTCACCGTTACCGTACGGCAGGGGCACATAGATGGCCGGCATGCCGACCGCCGCGGTCTCCGCGCACGTCATCGCGCCGCCCCGGCAAAGTGCCAGGTCAGCGGCTGCATAACCGAGCTGCATCTCGGACAGGAACTTCATCGTGACGTAAGGCGCGGGCAGGTCCGGGGGGATCTCGACGGGCTCGTTGCGGGCTCCCATGATGTGGAGCACCTGAATACCGGCGGCCGTCAGAGCCTTGGCCGCGCCGGCCATCGCGACATTGATCGAGCGGGCGCCCTGTGAGGCACCGAACACGAACAGTGTCGGGCGATGCGGGTCCAGCCCGAAGTACGCCCGCGCCTGCGCCCGCAGCGCGGCCCGGTCCAGGTGCGCGATCGCGGGGCGCAGGGGTACCCCGGTCACCCGCGCGTCCTGCAGGGACGGGACCTGCTGGGTCTGGTACGGGAAGCCCACCGCGAGGTTCTTCGTGAACCGCATGCCCATCCGGTTGGCCACGCCCGGCGGCACGTTCACCTCGTGGATGAGGATCGGGGTGTGCCGGCGCCACGCCGCCAGGTAGGCCGGGACCGCCACGTACCCCCCGAAGCCCACGACCACCTCGGCCGCCACCTCGTCCAGGATCTCCCGGGTGGCCCGGGCGGCGCGCCACATCCGGTCCGGGGTGCGTACCAGGTTCATGTTGATCGAACGGGGTAGCTGGTATGCCGGTACCAGCCGCAGGTCGTACCCGCGCGGCGGCAGGATCTCGTTCTCCAGTCCGCGTGCCGTACCCAGGCACGTGATCCGCAGTCCAGGGTCGTGGCGGCGCAGGCAGTCCGCGAACGCCAGCAGCGGGTACACGTGCCCGCCCGTACCGCCACCAGCAAGGACGACCGACCGTACCAACCTCATCCTCCTCAGGAGCGCCGTCGCCGCCGCGGCAGCGGGGGCAACGGCGCCCAGAGTAGTCGCACCCAACGATCAGGCGGACGGGCGTGCAGGGCTCGCGCGGCGTCCGGCTCCGCGCGGGCGAACGAGGCGAGCAGCCCGACCGCGGCGAGCGTCACCACCAGCGCGCTGCCCCCGTCGGAGATGAACGGCAGCGGCAGGCCGGTGATCGGCAGCAACCCGGTGACGCCGCCGATGTTGATGACGGCCTGGCCGGCCAGCCAGGTGGTGATCCCGGCGGCGACCATCCGGCGGAACGGGTCGTCGACGCGCCGCGCGATGCGCAGGCCGGTGTAGGTGAGCACGGCGAACAGCGCGAGCACGACGAAGCAGCCGACCACGCCCAGCTCCTCGGCGATGACGGCGAAGATGAAGTCGTTGTGGCCGTTGGGCAGGTACCCCCACTTCACCCGTCCCTCGCCCAGGCCGACGCCGAACCAGCTGCCGTTGGCGAGCGCGTACATGCCGTGGATCGCCTGGTAGCAGGAGTCCATCTTCTGCTGCTGGTTACAGGAGCCGGAGTGCGCGAACGAGGTCAGCCGGGTGATCCGGTAGTTCTTGCCGGGCATCAGGATCAGCAACGCGAGACCGGCCGCCGCGAGCATGCCCATCGTGGCGAAGACCCGCAGCCGCACCCCGGCCGCCCACAGCAACCCCAGGAACAGCAGGAGGATGCAGGCCATCGTGCCGAAGTCGTTGTACCCGACGAGCACGAGCAGCAGTCCGACGACCGCGAACAGCGGTACCGCCAGCTCCTTGAACCAGCCGATGGCCGCGCCCTTGGCCGCGAGCACCCGCGCACCCCACAGGGCGAGCGCCAGCTTCGCCAGCTCCGAGGGCTGTAGCTGTAGCGGGCCCAGGTACAGCCAGTTGGTCTCCGCGCGTAGCGGCCCGATCGGGTGATTGCGCTCGGCCAGCACGTCCAGCAGCACGAGCAGCAGGACCGAAATGATCAACAGCGGCTTGCCGAGCGCGCGGTACGTGCGCGCCGGCAGCCGCTGGAAAATCCAGAACGCGACCAGCCCGACGAGCGAGAAGATCGCCTGCTTGCTGACGCGCGCGAAGGCGTTGCCGTCGCTCGCGTAGGACTGGACGCTGGTGGCCGAGAAGACCATCACCAGCCCGATCACGAGGAGCAGGCCGGCGCTGGACAGCAGCAGATAGTACGAGGCGAGCGGCCGGTCCAGCATGCCGCGCAGCGCGACCAGCGGCCCGCGCGCCACCGGCGTCGCCGTGCCCGCCTCCCCCACCACCGAGACATCATCGCCCGCGGCGGCGTCCGGCCGGCGCAGCCGCTACGGCGTGTCGCCCACCGTGACCGAGTCGGCTATCGCCTGCCGGAACGCCGCCGAGCGATGCTCGAAGTTGGCGAACCGCCCGTAGCTCGGCGCCCCCGGCGCCAGCAGCACCACACCGCCTGGCGGGGTCAGCTCGCGGGCCAGGCGCACCCCGGCGGCGAGATCGTCCACGGTGGCCGTACGCACCCGCGCAAGGCCGTCCAGCGCGGCCACGATGCGCGGCCCGCTGTCCGGGATCCCGATGACGACACATTCATCGGTACGGGCGGCCAGGAAGTCCCGCAGCACCGTGTAGTCGAGTCCCCGGTCCGCCCCGCCCACCAACAGCGTGAGCGGCCGCCCGGGGAACGTCTCGACCGCGAGGATCGTCGCGTACGGGCTGGTGGCCAGCGTGTCGTCGACGAACGTGAGCCCGGCCGGGTCCTCGATCACGGCGAGCCGGTGCGGTAGCGGCGCGAACCCCGCCACGATCCCCGCCAGCTCCGCGCGGCGGGCCACGCAGTCCACGCCCAGCGCGGTCAGTACCCCGAGCGACAGGCAGAGGTTGCCCGCGTTGTGCGCGCCCAGCAGCCGCAGGGTGTCGCGGGGGAACAGCGGCCGATCCCGCCAGTGGAAGGTCTCGCCGGAGACGTGGAACGAGTCCGGTCCGCCGGTGAAGGTGACCGGTACGCCCATCGCGGTCACCCGTTCGCGCAGCCGCGGGTCCAGCCCGTTGACGACTGCGTGCCGGGGCTGCTGGGCGAGGATGTTGAGCTTGTCCCGGTAGTACTGCTCCTCCGAGCCGTGCCAGTCGAAGTGCTCGGGGAACAGCGCGGTCACCGCCGCGACGAGCAGGCTGTCCCGCAGGTCGGCGCACTGGTAGCTGGACATCTCAACCACGTACCGGTCGGCGGCGGGCATCGCGAGCATCGGTACCCCGATGTTGCCACCCAGTTCGGCCCGCTCGCCGAGACCGGTCAGCAGGTGGTGGATCAGGCTCGAAGTGGTGCTCTTCCCCTTGCTGCCGGTCACCCCGATCGCCGCACCCGCGTGCTCCGCCATCCACAGGTCGGTACCGCTGGTCACCCGTACTCCGCTGGCCGCGAGGCGGGCCATCCACGGGTGGTACCGGCTGATCCCGGGCGACTTGATGACCACCTCGGCACCGGCGAGCGCGTCCAGCCCCGCCTCGCCGAGCACCAGCGGTACCGGTCCCGCGGTCGCCGCCCACCCGGCCGGATCGCGCGCGGCGTTCTCGTCGACGGCGACGAGCGATACCCCGGGCAGGTCGCGTACGGCGTTCACGGCCGCGACGCCCTCCCGACCGGTACCCCAGATCGCGAGCCGGTGACCGGCGAGCTCAGCCAAGGTCATCGAGCACCCCGTAGAAGGCGGGCGGTACCAGTCCTCGGCCGGCGGGCGTGAACACCGCGCGGGCCTGCTCCGGCGACGGCCAGCCACCCGCGGGTACCGCCGCCGCGATCGCCTCCAGCACGGGCGAGCTCGTATCCCTCAGCAGTTCCATCGCGACCAGGGACTCCTCCACCTCACCCACGCACTCGAACGGCTTGTGCCCGTCCAGCCCGGTCAGCTCCAGGTACCCGGGCAACTGCGTGGGATCGGCGAGCATGTCCTTGCCGAAGATGTCCACCAGGCGGGGGCGCGCCACGTACGGGGCCAGGGCCAGGAACACGAACCGGCACTTGGGGCAGTCGCCGCACCAGCGGGCGGTCGCGCCGCTGAGCAGGTACGCCTTGTTGCAGCTGGTCATCGCGTGGTCGTACCGGGTGATCGGCGCGAACATCCGGGCGATGTGCAGTTCGGAGAAGGGGCGCAGCAGCGAGAAGTACGCGTCGGCGAGGCCGGCGTGTGCGGCGAGCGCGTCGCGCAGCCCCGCCTCGGCCGCCTCGCTCTTCGACCACTGGTGGTTGATCTCGTGCCCGTCCCAGGTGATGTTGGGCGAGGACGCCGAGCGCTCGTTGGACATCACGACCGGGCCGAGCCCGTGCAGCACCGAGGTGGCCACGGCGATCAGCGAGTTGATCGCGGTCACCGGGATGTGCCCGTTGTACGCGCCGGCCCGATTCAGCTCGAACAGCCGCGGGTCCAGCCGGCGGCGGGCGTACCTGCTGGGCAGCCCGGACGTCTCCACGACCCCGGTGATGACCCAGTTGGGGTTGACCGCGAACAGCACCGGCGAAAGACCGGCGGCGCGTACCGCCTCGACCGATACGATCGAGTCCTTTCCGCCGCCGACGTTGACCACGGGCGGACCCTGAACCGGTACCGGGTCGACCGCAGGTGCCTCCGGGAACGCGGGCTCCAGCGAGAGTACGTGCGGCAGGTCGTTGCGGTACGCGAACTCGGCCAGCCCCTGGGTGTACAGGTCGCGCACGTACCCGCGCGCGGCGGGCGGGAGCGCCAGCGAGTCCGAGCCGATCGCCTTCGGTGCCGCCGTCTTGTAGTAGCTCGTACCGGCGACGGCGTGCAGCAACTCCAGTACCCGCAGGAAGGTGGCGCGGCGCTCGGCGGTCAGCGGCGCCGGCGGGAACTCGATGACCTCCTCGAAGCGCAGGTCGTCCAGGGCGTACCCGAGGCGGGCCACGCCGGTCGCCTCGTCGTAGGACAGGTCGGAGAAGGAGAACATCAGCTGACCACCCGCAGGAAGTCCCCGTAGAACAGCCCCAGCCCGACCACCACCCCGATCCCGGCGATGATCCAGAACCGGATCACGATGTTGACCTCGCTCCACCCGGCTAACTCGAAGTGGTGGTGTAGCGGCGACATCCGGAACACCCGTTTACCGGTGCTCCGGAACGAGATGATCTGGATGACCAGCGAGAGCGCGATGATCACGAAGAGCAGGCCGATGATCGGCAGCAACATCACGGTACGGGTGGCGAAGGACATGCCGGCGATGAGTCCGCCGAGCGCCATCGAGCCGGTGTCCCCCATGAAGATCCGGGCGGGCGACGCGTTCCACCACAGGAAGCCCAGGCAGGCACCGGCCGCCGCACCCGCGATCAGACCGATCTCCAGCGGGTCGCGCGCCTGGTAGCAGTAGTGCGCCGTGTAGCTGGGCGCCCCGATGTCGGCGCACCAGTGCCGGTACTGCCAGAACGCGATCAGCATGTACGAGCCGAGCACCATGGTCGAGGCGCCGGTCGCCAGGCCGTCCAGGCCGTCCGTGAGGTTCACCGCGTTGGTCGTCATCATCACCACGATGATGAACAGGATCAGCGCGCCGATCTTCCCGATCGTGAACCAGCTGATGTCCCGCGTGAAGGACAGCTTGGTACTGGCGACGTCCTGGTGGCCGGTACCGGGCGCGTAGAGCGCGATCAGTCCGAAGACGCCCCCGACGATCATCTGCAGGATCAGCTTGCCGCGCTTGTTGAGGCCGAGGCTGTTGCGCTTGCGTACCTTCAGGAAGTCGTCCACGAACCCGATCGCGCCGCAGAACACCATCAGCCCGAGCAGCACCAGCGCGGTGATCGTCATGCCTGGCGGGTGCGCGACCACGCGGTCGGGCAGGGTACGCAGCACCAGGTGCCCGGCGAGGTACGCGAGGACCGTACCGAGGATGAACACCACGCCGCCCATGGTCGGGGTGCCGCGCTTGCTGGAGTGCGAGACGTTGATGTCCCGGATCGGCTGGGCCGCCTTCAGCCGGGTGAAGCCCTTGATCGCGAAGGGCGTGCCGAACAGCGACAGCACGAACGCCACGCATGCGGCGACGATTACCGCTCTCATCCGAGCGGCTCGCGCAGTGCGTCCACAACGTCCCAGGTGCGGTACCGGGAACCCTTGACCAGCACCACGTCACCAGGGTGCAGCTCGTCCCGCAGCAGGGCCACCGCCTGCTCCTGATCGGTCACCCGCACCGATTTACCTCCCCAAGTCGCGACCGCGGCCGCGCCGTCGTGGATGGGCGCCGCGTTGTCACCGACCACGATCAACAGGTCGACGCCGAGCGACGCGGCGAGCTGCCCGACCTCCTCGTGCCCCTCCCGCTCGTACTCGCCCAGCTCGGCCATGTAGCCGAGCACGGCGACGCGGCGCCGGTCCCGCCCCAGGGCCGCCTGCGCGTGCAGTGCCGCCGCGGTTGAGGCCGGATTCGCGTTGTACGAGTCGTCGATCACCGTGACACCGTCGGCACGCTCGAAGACATCCATCCTTCGTGTGGAAACCAGCCGCAGATCCGACAGCTGGCGGGCGAGATCGGCCAACGATACGCCGAGCTCGCGACCGACCGCGGCGGTGGCGAGCGTGTTGCCGACCTGATGCCGGCCGGCCAGGGCGAGTCGCACCGGGGCGCTGCCCTCGGGCGTGACCAGCGTGTACGCGGGTTGGCCGCGCTCGTCGAGGTGCACGTCCACCGCGCGTACCGTCGCCGTCGCGGCCTCGCCGACCGTCACCACGCGCGCCACGGTCGCGCCGGCCATCGCCGCGACCCGGGGATCGTCCGCGTTCAGCACCGCGAGCCCGTCCGGCGGCAACGCCTCCACCAGCTCCCGCTTGGCCACCGCGATCTGCTCCACCGAGCCGAACTCGCCGATGTGCGCCACGCCCACGTTGAGGACCACGCCGATGCGCGGCGGCGCGATCCCGCACAGGTACCGGATGTGCCCGCCGCCCCGCGCGCCCATCTCCAGCACCAGGTACCGGGTCTCCGCGGTTGCCTTCAGCACCGTGTACGGCAGCCCCAGTTCGTTGTTGAATGTGCCCGCCGGCGCCACCGTGGGGCCGCATGCCGCGGCCACCTGCGCGATCAGGTCTTTGGTCGTGGTCTTGCCCGACGAGCCGGTCAGCCCCACGATCGTGAGGTCGGGCAGCCGGTCGACCAGCGCCCGGGCCAGCGCCGCGAGCGCGGCCAGCGGATCCTCGACCACGATGCCCGGCACGCCGTCGAGCGCTCGGCTGCCGAGCACCGCGACGGCGCCCGCCGCCAAGGCGGCCGGCGCGAAGTCGTGACCGTCGGCCCGCTCGCCCACGAACGCGACGAACAGGCCGCCGTCGGTCACCGTCCGCGAGTCATATTCGACGGTACCGGTGACCAGGGTCCCCGGGTCGGCATGCACCAGCCGCCCGCGTACCGCCGCCGCGACCTCCGCCAGCGTCATCGGGATCATGCGCGCGCCCCGAATCTTGGCGCCAAAGGCATCGCAGCCGATGTCGCTCCCGCCAAGATCGCGTTCATTGGGCGCCTCCGAACCGCTCGGCCAATGCGGCGGTCAACTCCACCCGGTCGTCGAACGGATGCGTCTCGCCGGAGATCTCCTGACCGCGCTCGTGCCCCTTACCCAGCACCGCGATCACGTCACCCGGCTGGGCCCGCCGGACCGCCTCGTCGATCGCCGCGCGCCGCCCCGGTACCTCGATCACCTCGGCGCCCGCGGAGCCGACCGCGCCGCGCAGGACCTCGGCCCGGATGACCGCCGGGTCCTCGTTGCGCGGGTTGTCGTCGGTCACGATCACGAGGTCGGAGCCGGCGGCCGCGGCGGCGCCCATCAGCGGGCGCTTGGCCCGGTCCCGGTCGCCACCCGCGCCGATCACGCAGATCAGCTGGCCCTCGGCGGAGCCGCGCAGCGCGGCGAGCGCCGCCACGATCGCGTCCGGCTTGTGTGCGTAGTCGACCACGCCGACGACCGGCCCCGGCGCGGCGAGCCGTTCCAGCCGCCCGGGTATCCCCGGGCAGGCCGCGACGCCGATCGCCGCCACGCCCGCGTCGACCCCGCTCGCGACCAGGCAGGCGATGGCGAGCAGGGCGTTGGCGACATTGTGCAGGCCGGGCAGGGCGACCGCCGCCTCGACCTTGATCCCGTCGGGCCCGTGCGCGATGAAGCGCTGCCCGTACGCGTTGGCCTCGATGTCGCTCGCGCGCCAGGTGGCCGCCGGGTCCCCGGCCGCCGAATAGGTCACGGTCGCCGGGCGCAGCAGCGGTCGTAGCGCGGGATCGTCGAGGTTGAGCACCTCGTGCCGGCACCTGCCGTCGAACAGCAGCGCCTTGGCCGCGAAGTACTCCTCCCGGGAACCGTGGAAGTCGAGGTGGTCGGTGCCGAAGTTGGTGTACCCGCCGACCTCGAACGCGGTGCCGCCGACCCGGCCCAGCGCGAGGGCGTGGCTGGAGACCTCCATCACGACCGCGCCGACCCCGCGCTCCACCGCCGTCGCGAACAGGGCCTGCAGGTCGCTCGCCTCCGGAGTGGTACGCACGCTGTCCACCACGAGGTCGCCGAGGCGGGTCTCCACGGTGCCGATCAGGCCGGTGACCTGCCCGGCGGCGCGCAGCCCGGCCTCGATCAGGTACGCGGTCGAGGTCTTGCCAGCGGTACCGGTGATGCCGATGACGCGGAGCTTCTCCGTCGGCTCGTCGTACACGGCGGCGGCGAGCGGGCCGAGCACGGCGCGCGGGTCGGTGACGACCAGCGCGGGCAGCCCGGCCTCGGTGGCGGCCCCGGCCCCGGCGGCGTCGGTCAGCACCGCGACCGCGCCGGCCCGAGCGGCGGCCGGTACGAACCGGGCACCGTGGGTACGCGCACCGGGCAGCGCGGCGAACAGGTCACCCGGTACGACCGCGTCGCTGGCGTTGGTGATCCCGGTGACCGCGACCGGTACCTCCGGCAGGACGCCCGCGAGGTCCGCGAGCCCGACGAGCTCAGGGAGCCCGGCGAGATCCACGAGCGACCGCTCGGGAACCGTCCTCGGGCGCGGATATCCGGACACGCCGCTAGACCCTACCCAACGGCGCGGCAGGTACCCAGGCCCGGTCCGTCATCGAGTCAGCGCGAAGGTGGGCGGGCTGGTACCGGTGGGCGGCACCCGGTAGTGGCGCAGCGCGAACTGCATCATCTGCTGGAACGCCGGCGCCGCCACCTTCCCGCCGTTGCCGGCCGGCGTGTACGCGACCACCGCGATCACGAACCGGGGCGCGTCCGCCGGCGCCATGCCGATGAACGAGGCGACCTCGCCGGGCGCGTACTTGCCGTCCTTGACGTACAGGCCGGTGCCGGTCTTGCCGGCCACCCGGTACCCCGGGATCGCCGCGCGGGTACCGGTCGCGCCCTTCACGGTCACCACCGCCTCCAGATCCTGGCGCAGAATGTCCGCGTTCTGGGTGGAGAGCACGCGGCGCGACTGGGGCACCGCCGCCGGGTGCTCGGTTCCGTCCGGGCTGATGGTCGCCTGGACGAGCTGGGGCGGGGTGTACACGCCGCCGTTGGCGATCGTCGCGTACACGGCCGCGAGCTGGACCGGGGTGACCGAGACGCCCAGGCCGATCGGGATCGAGCCGGGGCTGGTGCCGCTCCAGTTGGCCGGCGGCTGCACCAATCCGGACGCCTCGCCCGGCATCCCCTCGCCCGTGGGTGACCCGAGGCCGAAGGCGCGCTGGTAGTCGTAGAGGGTCTGCGGCGACATGTGGCTGGCGACCGTGATCGTACCGACATCCGACGAGTACGCGAGGATCCCTGG
>JBPYFB010000467.1:0-10370 GCA_051986465.1 Rugosimonospora sp. | reverse complement strand
GGCGGCCATAGCGGTGGGGAAACGCCCGGTAACATTCCGAACCCGGAAGCTAAGCCTTCCAGCGCCGATGGTACTGCACCCGTGAGAGTGTGGGAGAGTAGGACGCCGCCGGACAACTTTTCTTAAGGGGCACCTCGCATGAGGTGCCCCTTAAGCATCAATTCGGTGGCCGTTCTGGCAGATCCCGGTGCTGATGTAGCGGCCCGAGCAGCAGGATCAGTCCGGTGAGGGCCAGTCCGCCCGTGAGGATCCACATCGCTGGCCGGACGCCGAGCGCGGCGCCAAGCGCTCCACCGAGGAGAGCACCGAGGGGAATGGTGCCGTAATTGACGAGTTGCATGCTGACGGTGACCCGGCCGAGCAGGCTGTGCGGCGTGTAGGTCTGCCGGAAGCTGCCCTTGAGCACGTTGCCTACCGCGACACCGGCGCCGATGACGAACCCGCCGGCGACCGCCAGGGCTAGCCCCGCGCCTGGCGTGGTGAGCGGGATCAGCAGCCCAAACGGTGCCGCGCACAGTTCGGCGGCGACCAGGCTGCGGGCTGACCCGAATCGACGGGCCAATGTCGTGGCCAGGCAGGCGCCGAGCACCCCGCCGAGACTGGTCGCGGCGAGGAGGCCTCCCACGACGCCGGGGCTCACCCCGACCTCGCGGATCAGGAAGACGACCAGGATCGTCTGGTAGCCGATCAGCCCGATGTTGCTGACGGCGCCGAATGCCGTGAGTACCCGCAGGTAGGGGTCCTGGGCCACGAACCAGATGCCCTGACTGATGTCCTGGCGCAGGGAGCTGACGCGCCGGGCGTGCGCCGGGCGGGTTTCCCGGGACTTGATCGACAGGAGACACAGTGCCGATACCAGAAAACTCGCCGCGTCGACCAGAAGCGCATTGACCGCACCGGCGAGCTGGGTGATCACACCGGCAACCCCCGGGCCGCCGACCTGGGCGGCGGCCTCGGTCGCCTGCATCTTGGCGTTGCCCTCAGCCACGTCGTCGCGGTTGAGCAGTGACAGCAGATAGACCTGGTACGCCGTCTGGAAGAAGACGCTCGCGGTGCCCGCGCCGAGCGCCACGGCCAGCAGGTGACCGTAGGTCAATCGGCCCAGCCAGGCGGCGACCGGAACGCTGAGGTACATCAGCAGGGCGGCCAGATCGCAGGAGAGCATTATCGGCCGGCGCGGCAGCCGATCCACCCAGGCGCCAACCGGTAGGCCGATGAGCAGCCAGGGCAGCCACGTCGCCGCAGACAGCAGCGCCACCTGGAAGGTGCTCGCATCGAGCGTGGCGACCGCGACGAGCGGCAGGGCGACGGTGGTCACGCTGCTGCCCAGCTTGCTGGTGGTCTGGCCAATCCAGAGCAGCCGGAAGTCGCGATGCCAGAACAGGCCGCCCCTCCCCCGCTGCCGGGCGCTGGGAGTCTGCGGCGGTGCGAAGCCGGCGGCCGTCATGGCTGCGCCGGTACGCCGTGGACGAACAGGAACACCGGTTCCCGGGTACGCCCGTCGTCGGGTACCTCGCGGCGCGACCACCGTCCCAGGACGTCCAGAATCTCCCGCTCCACCTCGCCGAGCTCGGCCGGCGTCAGGCGCAGCCAGTCATCCGCGGCGAACGCCGCACCATTCCACTCTGGACGTTCCTCCCTGGTCGCATACCAGGCTCGGACCAGGCTGACATGCCGATCGAGGTTGAGCGAGGCTGCCGCGCTGGCCACCGCCTGACGGGCCGGGTCGTCATCGAAGTCGCCAGTCGCCCAGCGCAAGTTCGGCGAGCCCAACCGCCACCACCGCTCGCGGCGATCCTTGGCGAGTTCCGGCGCCTCCACGATCAGGTCGGCGGCGGCCAGCACCTTCACGTGATGACTGATGTTGGCCACCGCCTGGCCCGTCCGTTCGGCGAGGACGCTCGCGGTGGCCGGGCCGTACGCATTGAGCACGTCCATCAGCCGGCGCCGTAGCGGGTGCGACATCGCGGCGAGTACTCGCGAGTCGGTCACTTGCCGTACATCTGGATCGGTCATGTCATCCACTATGGGCTCGCAACAGAACTCGTGCAACAGCTCTTGCACGAGTTCTGTTGCGCATCACGCTCGATCCAGTCCTGCTCGACCTTTCGTACCCGACAGTGCCCGGATTGGGCGGCACGAGGGCAACCGCCCTCGTGGGCCTTAGTCGGGTAGGACAGAGGCGCCGGCGCGGGCCACGATCTCCTGTAGCGCGGCGACGTGCCGCTCGAAGGCCGCCCGGCCGACGCTGTTGAGTTTTGCGGAGGTACGCGGCCGCTTACCGACGAAGCCCTTGCGGATGTCGACGTACCCTGCTTCCTCCAGGGTGGTCAGCTGCTTGGACAGGGCCGAGTCGGACAGCCCGAGGCTGTCGCGGATGAACTTGAAGTCAGCCCACTCACTGGCCGCGAGCAGGGAGACGATCGACAGTCGGGTCGGCGCGTGGATGAGTTCGTCGAACTTCGGCTTGATCATCGTTGGTTGCCCGCGCTCTTGGCCAGCATCATGCGTTGCAGGTACCGCGTGAGAAACGGTCCGCCGATGGCCATCACGATGGCGCCCCCCAGAACGCTCAGGGTCGCGGGGTAGTGCACTCCGGCGGCCCGCAATGCGAACGCGGTCGGCAGCGTCACGGCCAGGATCGTTGCGACGAAGCCGAGGATCGCCAGGACCCCGGTCGGGCCGAGCAGTTCGTTGCGGAGTTGAGCGTGTCGCAGGCCGCCGATCACCACCCAGCCGGTAGCGCTCAGGACACCGAGCACGAACAGGCTCGTACCGATACCGATCGCGAGCGACCGGTGCGAGTCGACCGCGGCCGAGAAGCCGACCATCAGTACTGCGATGAGCCACCAGTACCACGTGGGGATGATCGCAAGTTTGATCACCTGTTCTTGTCGCTGCCTGATCTCACTGAGTGCTCGGGCGGCTTCGTCTGGTCGCACTTCCTCGGGCATGGCGTCCTCCTCGCCTACCGGGATAGTAGTTTCCCACAAGGAAAGTAGCATGTCGCTTTCCCAACGGGCAAGTACTTTCCTGGAACGGGTGCCGAGCGGGCGTCCACATAAGACACCGAAAGGCAAAGCGACCGTTTTGTCGCATGGGGCAGCGCCCGTCCCGGCTTTGCGGCAGGCTTCCCGGGTCCTACTCCCGATATGAGGCCTGGGAGTTGACCGATGTCATCCAGCACGCCGGTGCCGGTACCCGCCGTCGCAACCGGCTCCGACTGCCCCGCCTGCGGTAAGCCCGTCCAGGTCGGCGACCGGTACTGCACGTGGTGCGGCGCACCCCAGACCGCTGGCGCAGCCGTCGCCGTTCCTGCCGCCGCGCCGCGACGCCCCACCGGTTGGCGCGGCCGGAAGGGATGGATCGCTGGCGGAGTGGCCGCGGCACTGGTCGTGGTCGCCACGATCTCGTACGGCGCCGTACGGACGCGGGAAGTCCTCGTGGGCGCCGATCCCGCCGGGGTCGTGCGCGCCTACTTCCAGGCCCTGGCCGACCGCGACCCGGACCGCGCCGGCGCGATGCTCGCGCCCGGCACCAACCCGGCCGCCGGCGTCACCGCCGACCACTCCGAGCAGGAGATGCTGGTCGCGTCCGCGCTACACAACGCCGGGTACACGCCGCCCGCACGGGTACAGGCTCGGGTACTGCGATCGCAGGGCGGACGCGCGACCGTGGCGGCCCAGTACGACCTGCCCGTCGGCCACCAGGAAATGCAGCTGCAACTGATCCGCGACGGCGACACGGGGCCCGGGTGGGAGATCGCCAACGGGGCGCCGCACATGGCCCTGCCGTCGTTCGGTGGGCTCCGCAACATCAACCTGCTCGTGCTGGGAGTCCAGATCAGCGGGGAGCGGCCCGCCCTGCGTCTGGTGTTCCCCGGTGCCTACCAGGTCAGCTTGCTGCCGAATCCGCTCAACGAAGCGACTCCGGTCACCGTGTGGCCGGGGTCGACCGCTGCGGCGTCATTCACGCTACGGCCGCGGCAGGGGCTACAGGCGTTGGTGGAGACGCAGGTGCGGGCGTACCTGGACAACTGCGCGGACCTGCAGGCCGCTCATTCCACCTGGTGTCCGGTCGACCAGTCGACCGTGACCGGTGCTGCCGACATCCAGTGGCGGATCACCCAGTACCCGACCGTGAACCTCGAGTTGTCCCCCTTCGGGGACGTCGACATGGCGCGTGCCGCCGGTCGCGCCGTGGCCACCGGGCACCTGAACACAACGGGTCGTGCCCCGTTCACCCACGAGGTGACGTTCCAGCTGGGCGGGCACATATTCACAAACGCGGGTGCTGCGGTCCTCTTCCCGACGCCCTGAACGGGTCGGCGCCGCCGGAAGACGCGGACAATGGAGTCCGATGGGGAGATGGCCTCGACGCGGTCTCCGGCACCCCGGTCATCGACCTGAAGCCGGCGATGGCGGAGTACTTCCAGCCGTAAGTGGGTATGAAGACAAGCCCAACGCACGCATCGTCACCGTTGGGGTTACTGGTTCTCGTTTCGCCAGCCTGTCGCTGGTGTTGGTGGAAGTATGGGGTACGTGGCAACTGCGAAAACTTCTATGCCTGTCATTTCGCCGCTTGCCGGCGAACCGATCAAGCGTGCTGATGCGGGGCGGCTGGCGGGAGTGCTGAAGGCACTCGCCGACCCAGCTCGCCTGCGATTGCTCAGTCTGATCCAGTCCGCCCAGGACGGCGAAGCGACCGTGGGTGACCTCACCGCCTCGCTGGGACTCTCCCAGCCGACCGTGAGCCATCACCTCCGGATCCTCACCGAGGCCGGCCTGCTCGAGCGCGACAAGCGCGGCGTCTTCGCGTACTACCGCCTGGTGCCGTCCGCGATCGCGGCGATCGCCGACCTGCTGACGCCGCCGCGCAAGCGGGCGAAGAAGGCGGCCCGCTGAGCGACGTGACAACTCGGCGACCCGGCGGCTTTCCGGGCCGTTATCGCGGTTGGAGCACGCTCATCCAGGTGATGTACGGCTCCGTCGAGTCGCCGGCAGATGGCGCCGGGTAGCTGGCCAAGGTTGTCATCCGATTGCGCGGCAGGTAGTCGCGTCCCGGGTCACCGACGAGGACGTGCGCGCCGCGCGCCGTGGCGCGGCGCAGGAACGACCACATCCGCTTCGCGATGGCGTGGCTGTAGAAGGCGTCGCCGGCGAGGACCACGTCGGCGTCGCCGCCGTCTCCATCGAGCAGGTCGCCGGGGTTGGTCGACACCTCGACGCCGTTGGCCCTCGCGTTCAGAGCGATCGCGGCCAGGGCGTACGGGTCGATGTCGTTCGCTGTGACGGCCGCCGCGCCGGCCAGCCCGGCGGCGATGGCGATCAGTCCCGATCCAGATGCCACGTCGAGTACCCGTTTTCCAGCGACCGTGGCCGGGTGGTCCAGCAGGTAGCGGGCCAGCGCCTGGCCGCCTGGCCACGCGGTGGCCCAGAACGGTGCCGCCAGTGCCCCGCCGGTCTGGGCCTCCATCCGGGCCCACCACACCGTGGCGTCCTCCGCCAGGTACAGCCGGACCTCATGGGCCAGCGGTGCCTCAACCAGGCGGAGCCCGTCGAGTCCGCAGACGTTAGGCTCCATCAGCGTGCCCTCAAGGAAGGCGGTTACGCCGGATCGGGTCGTCACGGATCAAGCATGACCGATCGGCGATTCGTTTGCCTGGCGAAACCCCGACCTGCCTTGTATATCGACTAAGGCAGCATGGGGGCCGGTGGGGTACTACTGTCCGGTGAGGTCGACCGATCAGAGCGTGAGGGAGAAAATCGCATGCCGACAGGCACGGTGAAGTGGTTCAACTCGGAAAAGGGATTCGGATTCATCGCCCAGGACGGAGGCGGCCCGGACGTCTTCGTCCACTACTCCGCCATCGCCAGCAGCGGCTACCGCGAGCTGACCGAGGGCCAGAAGGTCGAGTTCGAGGTCACCCAGGGGCAGAAGGGTCCGCAGGCGGAGAACGTGCAACCCCGCTAGTACCCGCCACTGAGGCGCATTCGGATGCTGAGTGGCGGCGGCCAGGAAGGTTCGCACCGGGCCGCCGCCGCTGTGCCGTACCGGGACGGGTCCGTCCGCGGCGATGATCAATGAGGGATGAGCGTATTCGGACAATACGCGCCTCATGCCGTAAGTCTGGCCAAGGCCGGCCAGTCGATCGGCGGCGCGCCGCCCGGATACTTAGACGTCCACCGGGATTCGGTGGCGGTCACGTGGCATTTCCCGCCACCCCGGACGGCCACCCCGCCAGGCGTCCGCCAGGATCTCCGCCGACGCCTGGCCGGGGCATTCCTGTACCTTTGACCGGCCGCCGACTCCGCCGGCCTGTGCCTCTACTTCCCAGCGCTGACCGTCAGTGCGTATGTAGACGTCGCGACGCCCACTTACGGTTCGGTCACCGTTCCACCAATGGCGCTCGACTCTCACCTGCTCAACCTAGGGGGATCCAGGCACTTTGGGCAACACTGGAGCCCAGGCACGCCGCGCGGCCCGTTCGGTGTGTGCTCGCTCACTCTGCTTGGATCGCGGGAACAATGTGCGGGCAGACTGCGTTCGGCTGGCGACAGCATACGGGGAGGATGATTCGGGGGATGGCCATCACCGACTACGACGCTCCACGACGCCCCGTCGTTGAGCTTGAAGATGACAGCTTGGACGAACTCAAGGCGCGCCGGACCGGCGCGCAATCACCGACTGTGGACGTCGACGACGCGGACAGTGATTTCGAGTTGCCCGGGGCCGACCTGTCGGACGAGGAATTGACGGTATCGGTGATCCCGATGCGGTCTGATGAGTTCCGCTGCGACAGCTGCTTCCTGGTCCATCACCGGAGCCAGCTCGTCGTGCAGAGCTCCGGCCGCAGTGTCTGCCGGGACTGCGCGTAGGCCGTCGCCGGGTTCGCGTTTCCCGGGTCAGCCGTGCGCCGGGTATAGTTGATGTAGCGGCCCGCGCACGTGCGCCTGGGCCGCGTGAGATGTCGTCCTTCGTGCTGCGACTCCCACAGTGGCCTGCGCCGGCTGGGACGACCCCTTCCACGTTCGGAGATCTGATGGCGGCACGCCGCCCACACAACGCCACATCCACGCCCTTGACGTCCACGTTCGAAGATCTTGGCGTGCCCGCCCCGCTGACCGCGGTGCTGGCCGCCCGCGGCATCACCACCGCTACGCCCATCCAGGCGGCAACGTTGCCCGACTCGCTGGCCGGCCGCGACGTGCTCGGCCGCGGCAAGACGGGTTCGGGCAAGACGTACGCCTTCCTGCTGCCGGTACTGGCCCGGTTGGCTGCCGCCCCGGCGCCGCGACGCCCGGGCCGGCCCCGGGCGCTGATCCTGGCGCCCACCCGAGAACTGGCCACCCAGATCCAGGAGTCGATGGCTCCGCTGGCCCAGGCCCTGTCACTGCATACTCTCACCGTGTTCGGCGGGGTCGGCGCCAAGCCGCAAATCGGCGGCCTGCGCGCTGGCGTGGACGTGCTGGTGGCCTGCCCGGGGCGACTCGCCGACCACGTCGCCGCCGGCCACGCGCGCCTGGACGCGGTGGAGATCACCGTGCTGGACGAGGCGGACCACATGGCCGACATGGGTTTCCTGCCGGTGGTACGCAAGCTGCTCGACGCGACGCCACGCACCGGTCAACGGCTGCTGTTCTCGGCGACCCTCGACGCAGGTGTCGACGTGCTGGTCAAGAAGTTCCTGAACCGGCCGGTCACGCACAGCGTCGACCCGCCGCGTTCCGCGGTCACCGCGATGTCGCACCACGTCCTACACGTACGCCACGACGACCGCCTACCGGTGCTTGTCGACCTGACCGCCGCACCCGGCCGTACGCTGGTGTTCACCCGTACCAAGCACCGGGCCAAGACGCTCACCCGCCAGCTCAACGCGGCCGGCGTACCGTCGGTGGAACTGCACGGCAACCTGGCCCAGAACGCGCGCAGCCGCAACCTGCTCGCCTTCTCCGACGGCACCGTGCAAACCCTGGTCGCCACCGACATCGCGGCCCGCGGTATCCACATCGACGATGTCAACCTGGTCATCCACGCCGATCCGCCGGTCGAGCACAAGGCATACCTGCACCGCTCGGGCCGCACCGCCCGGGCCGGCGCGGCCGGTACCGTGATCACGTTGATGACCGACGACCAGGCCGGCGACGTGCGCGCGCTGACCCGCAGTGCCGGCATCACGCCCACCACCACCCGGCTGGGCCCCGGCCATCCGCTGCTTCGCGAGCTCGCCCCCGGGCAGCGCTCGTTCGTCGCGCCCGACGCGCCCAGCCCGACGAGACCCGATGCGGCCCCGAACCACAAGCAAGCCGCCCAGCCGCGCCGCAGCCGGCCAGGTCGAGGCGGCTCGACGCGCCACGACTCAGCCAGGTCGGCACGTGTACCTGCGGCTCGTACCGGTTCCGCGCCCTCGGCCGGCGAACGTGGCGGTGCCGGTACCGCCGCGGCTCCGGCCCGGCAGGGTGGCGCGGCGGCCTTCTCGAGCCGCAGCCGCATGGGTACCCGCCGCGGCCGCTGACGGACCGGCTGGCGGTGGGGTGTCACGCCGGCGCCGACTCCAGCGCGGGCGCCGGCGCGCTGCCGCGGGTGGTCGCGAGGATGGCGGTACCGGTGAGGCTCAGGCCCAACGAGATCACGTACGCCAGCCGGTACCCGTGCGCCTCGACCACGCCGAAGATGAGGCCGGCGAGCATGCCGCTGATCCGGCCGGCGTTACTGAACAGGGTGGTGGCCCGGCCCAGCGCCGCGGGCAGCAGTTGCTGGAAGTACGAGATGCCCAGGCCGCCGATGGCGCACACGTAGCAGGCGTGCAGTACCTGGGCCATGGCCACCTGCCAGACCTGGTCGGCGACGCTGACCACGAGGCAGTACGCGATGCCGAAACCACAGCCCAGCAGGAGTAGCCGGCGTAGCGGCCAGCGGCTGGCGAACGAACCGAAGACCATCATCAGCGGGATCTCCAGCGCGGCGCACAGCCCCAGTACCACGCCAGCGCTGCCCACGCTGCTGTGCAGATCGACGCTGACGAACAGCGGCATCGCCGTGACGGTCAGTACGGTCACGCACTGCAGCGCCACGAAGGCCGCGGCGTTACCGATCAGTACCCCCTTGCCCGGTTCGGGGCCGGTGGGCGTGGTCGGGGCGGACCGCGCCGTGGTGCCGGTCGCGGTACCGGGCCGCTTGAGGGTGGTGACCAGGCCGAGGATCACCAGGTGCGCGAGGGCCGTGGCGATGAACATGCCGGTGTAGTTGATCAGCCCGAGCAGGGCGGCCGCCAGTGGCGCACCGGCGGCCCAGGCGAGCGACAGCATCATCCGCAGCCAGTTCATGCCCATCATCGCCCGGGTCGGGTGGCCGTCGTCGAGGATCTCCCGGCCGAAGGCGAAGATCTGCGGCAGCAGCGACCCCGCCGCCGCGACCAGGGTCAGCGCGACCACCAGCAGGATCCAGTAGTTGCGAACGACGGCGTCGGCGGCGAACCCGGCGCTACCGGCGAGCGCACCGCCGATCAGGATCCACCGCCGCGCGCCGGGACGGTCGGAGACCCGCCCGACGGCGTTGCCCAGCAGTACCGCAGACAGCGCCGCGAGGAACAGGTACAGCGAGGTCTGGGCGGGGCTGGCCCGGATCACGTCGTGCAGGAACAGCGCCATGAACGGCGCGACGAACGATTGCGTGAGGCCGACGATCGTACTGGCCAGCCCGAGCGGTACGAGGGAGCGGACCCACCCGCGCGCCGGTACGTCAGTCTGCGGCGGGACAGGAGTGGTCACGAGTCCGGGACGTTACCTCAGTTCATGATCGTCTTATCCGGCTCGTCCGCATCTCGTGATGATCGACACTTCGATTCAGGGGGTGGCGAGCTGGTCGCGGCGGCGGATGAGGTACGCCTTCTCACCGGTGTTGGCGGCCAGCGCGATGGCTTGGTCGTACGCTGCCCGCGACTGCTCGCTGTGGCCCAACCGGCGCAGCAGGTCGGCGCGGGTGGCGTGGTAGCTGTGGTAGCCGTCCAGTGGCAGACCGTCCACCTCTGCCAGCGCGACCTGCGCGCCGTCGAGCTCGGCGACCGCGATCGCCCGGTTGAGCCGCACGATCGGCGAGGGATCGAGGCGGGCCAACTGGTCATAGAGCGCCACGACCTGGGACCAGTCGGTGTCGCGGACGTCGCGGGCGTCGGTGTGGACGGCGTTGATCGCGGCGAGGATCTGGTAGCGCCCCGGCGCCTGGCCGGTGGCGAGGCGCGCGCGGACCAGGGCGTGACCCTCGGCGATCAGCTTGCGGTCCCAGGCGCCGCGGTCCTGTTCGCTGAGGGCGACGAGCTCGCCACTGGCCGATACCCGCGCGACCCGGCGGGCCTCGGTCAG
Organism: Rugosimonospora sp.; assembly: GCA_051986465.1. Classification (GTDB taxonomy): domain Bacteria; phylum Actinomycetota; class Actinomycetes; order Mycobacteriales; family Micromonosporaceae; genus DATEJJ01. The sequence goes on along the minus strand of JBPYFB010000467.1, from coordinate 9 downwards.
AAGCATCAG
>JBPYFB010000466.1:0-11120 GCA_051986465.1 Rugosimonospora sp. | reverse complement strand
CTCGAGCCGACGCCGAGGCGGACGCGATCGCGGCGGCCGCCGCCGGCTACACCTCGCACACCGCGGGCCGGGGCCGCAACCGCCGCAACCTGATCCTCGCCTCGCTGTTCGGCGGCGCCGCCACGCTGGTCGGCGAGCGACTGGTACGCGTCTTCGGCCGCAAGGACATGACCTCGTCCGCCATGAACACGGCGGGCAACCAGGGCGGCACAGCCGGTGGGATGGCGGGCGCGCAGAGCACCGCGCCTTCTGGCGCTCCCCCGGCGGCGGCGCCCAAGGCGGCCGTCCTCGCGCGTACCACCGACATTCCGGTCGGCAGCGCGAAGATCTTCGCCAGCCACAAGCTCGTGATCACCCAGCCGACCGCCGGCACGTTCAAGGCGTACAGCATCGTCTGTACCCACGCCGGATGCATCCTGGACCAGGTCAAGGGCGCAAAGATCTACTGCCCGTGCCACGCGGGCGTGTTCAACCTGGACGGTACGGTCGCCTCCGGGCCGCCACCCAACCCGCTGCCCACCAAGCACATCAATGTCGCGGACGGCCAGATCACCCTGTAGTCAGCCGGCAAGCCCTTCAGCCAGTACCCGCTGCATGGCCAGCGCCGAGACGCCGCACTCCGGCGCCTCGGGGAAGGCCACGGCAGACTCGGCGAGCGGAATCCCGTCGGCGCCGGCCAGCCGCCAGCGCCACCCCCCGTCCGGCTGCTGCACGCAGACGATCGCCTCACCCGGTGCCTGGGACAGCGCCGCCGCCGACGCGCGGCACGCCGCCTCGTCGGGCGCGACCGCGGCGGCCCGGGCCAACGGGCCGTTCTGCGCCCAGTCGCACGACATGAGCCAGCGGTACCCCGAGCCCTCGGGTGTCACCCATACGTCCATGTCCTCCGAATACACCATGCCCCAGGAATACCCGCTGCGCCCTGAGTGAACCGGCTTGGACGGCGTGCGTCGGCGTGCGAGGGTTGGCACCGTGACGACACCCGAGTGTTCCCATCTCGACCAGGTACAGGACGTGACGCCGGGCGCGGACGGCTGCCAGGACTGCCTCGCCACCGGCGGCCGCTGGGTGCACCTGCGCCTGTGCATGAGCTGCGGCCACGTCGGCTGCTGCGACAGCTCACCCAGCAAGCACGCCACCGCGCACTTCCACGCGGTCGGCCATCCGCTGATCCAGTCCTACGAACCCGGCGAGGACTGGTGGTGGTGCTATCGCGACGAGGTCGGGTTCGAGGTCGACGACGCACCGTCGTACGCCCATAGTTGACCACGGTGACAAGCACCAGGCTGACAAGCGCCACCACTGAGGGGGGACTCCGTGGGCCGACCCACGATGCTGACCGTTGACGACGATCCGGCCGTGTCCCGCGCCGTCGCCCGGGACCTGCGCCGCCGCTACGGCGAGACGTACCAGATCATCCGGGCCACCTCGGGCGACGAGGCGCTGGAGGCGCTGCGCGAGATCAAACTGCGCGGCGGGCGGGTCGCGGTGATGCTCGCCGACTACCGGATGCCGCAGATGAACGGCATCGACTTCCTGGAGCAGGCGATGGACCTGTTTCCACACGCCCGACGCGCACTGCTGACGGCGTACGCGGACACCGACGCGGCGATCCAGGCGATCAACCTGGTGGACGTCGACCACTACCTGCTCAAGCCGTGGGACCCGCCGGAGGAGAAGCTCTACCCCGTCATCGACTCGCTGCTGGAGATCTGGCAGTCGGCGGGCGAGCGGGAGGTATCCGAGGTGAAGGTCGTCGGGCACCGGTGGAGCGCCCCGTCGTACGAGATCCGCGACTTCCTCGCCGGCAACCTCGTGCCGTACCGCTGGTACTCCGGGGATGAGCCGGAGGGGCAGCGGCTGCTGGAGGCGGCCGGCGTCGGGCCCGAGGCGATCCCGCTCGTCGTCACGCCCGAGGGCCAGCCGCTGACCGCGCCGAGCACCGCCGAGGTGGCCGCGGCCGTGGGGATGTCCACCACGCCGGGGCGCGACTTCTACGACCTGATCATCATCGGCGGCGGCCCGGCCGGGCTGGGCGCGGCCGTCTACGGCGCCTCCGAGGGCCTGCGTACCCTGCTCGTCGAGCGGCGCGCCACCGGCGGCCAGGCCGGGCAGAGCTCGCGGATCGAGAACTACCTGGGCTTCCCCGACGGTGTCTCCGGCGCGCAGCTCACCGACCGGGCCCGCCGGCAGGCGACGAAGTTTGGCGCCGAGGTGCTCACCACCCGCGACGTGGTCGGGTTGTCGGCCGAGGGCCAGGGGCGCCTGGTGCGCTTCGGCGACGGCGGCGAGCTGTCCGCGCACACCGTCATCCTGGCGACCGGCGTGGCGTACCGGCCGCTCGCCGCGCCCGGTGTCGCCGAGCTGACCGGCCGGGGCGTGTTCTACGGCTCGGCCGCGACCGAGGCGCCCGCGTGCAGCGACTCCGACGTGTACATCGTGGGCGGCGCGAACTCGGCCGGCCAGGCCGCGGTCTTCTTCTCCCGGTACGCGCGCAGCGTCACCATCGCGGTACGCGGCGATTCGCTGGAGAAGTCCATGTCCTACTACCTGATCCAGCAACTCGCCGCGATCCCCAACGTCCGGGTGCGCACCGCCACCGAGGTGGTCTGCGCGAGCGGTGAGGAGCACCTGGAGTCGCTGGTGCTGCGCGACAACACCGACGACTCCCAGGAGGAGGTACCCGCCGGGCACCTGTTCGTCTTCATCGGCGCGGAGCCACGCACCGACTGGCTGTCCGGCAACATCTTCCGCGACTCGCGCGGCTTCATCTGTACCGGTCCCGACCTGCTGCGCGAGGGGCGACGGCCGCTCGGCTGGGACCGCGAACGGGACCCGTTCTACCTGGAGTCCAGCGTCCCCGGGGTGTTCGCCGCGGGCGACGTGCGCGCCAACTCTGTCAAGCGGGTGGCCTCGGCGGTCGGCGAGGGCGCGATGGCGGTCACCCTGGTCCACCGGTACCTGGAGTCATCGTGACACCTGATGAACTGAAGAGCCTGTTCCTGTTCGAGGCGCTCGGCGACGAGCAACTGCGCTGGATCGCCGAGCGGGGCACCGTACGGCAGTTCCCGGCGGGCACCGAGATCTGCGTCGAGGGGCAGCCCGCCGAGTACCTGTACCTCCTGCTCTCCGGCACCATGGGCCTGTACCGGCTGGTGCGCGGCAACGAGATGGAGCTCAACCGTACGGACCAGCACGGCGCGTACTTCGGCGCCACCCAGGCGTACGTACGCGACCGGGAGGGCGGCAAGGTCTACACCGCGACCGCCCGCACCATCACCGAATGCTCGTACTTCGCGCTGCCCGCCGAGGACTTCGCGGAGTTCATGCACCGCTGGTTCCCGATGGCCGTACACCTCCTGGAGGGGTTGTTCATCGGCATGCACAACAGCGAGGCGCTGATCGGGCAGCGGGAGCGGCTGACCGCGCTCGGCTCGCTGACCGCCGGGCTCATGCACGAGCTGAACAACCCTGCGGCGGCCGCCGCCCGGGCCAGCGCCACGCTGCGCGAACGGGTCGCCGGCATGCGCAACAAGCTGGGGCTGCTCGCCGAGTCGCGGATCGACCCGGCGATGCTGCGCGCCCTGACCGAGCTGCAGGAGCAGATCATCGAGCGGGCGAGCAAGGCGCCGAAGCTGACCGCGATCCAGACCAGCGACCGGGAGGACGAGCTGTCCGACTGGCTCGACGACCACGGCGTGCAGAGCGGTTGGGACATGGCGCAGGTATTCGTCGCCGCCGGCATCGACGCGGAGTGCCTGGAGGAGATCGAGGGCAAGGTCGGCCCGGCGCTGCTGGAGAAGTCGCTGCGGTGGATCTCGTACGCGCTGGACACCGAGCAGCTGATGACCGACATCGAGGACGCCAGCGCGCGGGTCTCGTCGCTGGTGGCCGCGGCCAAGCAGTACTCGCAACTGGACCGCGCACCGCACCAGTGGATCGACGTGCACGACGGGCTGGACAGCACGCTCGTCATGCTGTCCAGCAAGTTCGGCCAGGGCATCCGGCTGGTCAAGGAGTACGACCGGTCGCTGCCGCGCATCCCGGGCTACCCGGCCGAGCTGAACCAGGTGTGGACGAACCTGGTCGACAACGCCGTGCAGGCCATGGCGGGCGAGGGCACGCTGACGGTACGCACCGCGCTTGACGGCGAGCGGGTACTCGTGGAGGTGTGCGACACCGGGCCCGGGGTACCGCCCGAGCTGCGCAAGCGCGTCTTCGAGCCGTTCTTCACGACCAAGCCGGTCGGCGAGGGTACCGGCCTGGGGCTGGACATCTCGCACCGCATCGTGGTCAACCGGCACGGTGGCGACCTGAGCCTGCGCTCCGAGCCCGGCGACACCAGGTTCCAGGTGCGCCTGCCGCTGACCGAGGCGGCCGCCGCATAGCCTGAGCAACCCGCTCAGTGGCCCCGGAACGCCTCCTCCAGCCACCACGAGCCGTGTTCGGCGCTCACCTTCGCGTCCAGCAGCAGTGGCCGGTCGGGGGCGCCGGCCAGCCAGTCGCGCACCACGTCCAGGTCGGCCGGCTCGCGCACGGTCGCGGCGTGGCAGCCGAAGCCGCGGCCGATCGACGCGATGTCGGTCTCCGGGAACCGCACTGTCGACAGTGGATGGTGGTCGGGGGCGAAGTGGTGCACCTCGGCGCCGTACGCCTCGTCGTTGTAGACCACGATGAGCATGGGCAGGCGCAGGCGGACCACCGTGTCCAGGTCGGCGACGCTCATCAGGAACCCGCCGTCGCCACATGCGGCCACGGGCAGCCGGTCCGGGCGGGCCAGCGCGGCGCCGACGGCGGTTGCCAGACCCAGACCAATCGACTGGTACGCCTGCGTGAAGCAGAAGCCCCGCTCGTCCGGTACGGACAGGAACATGCTCGGGTAGCCCATGAAGTTGCCCGAGTCGACGGCGACCACCCGCTCGGCGGGCAGCAGGTCGTCCAGGCGGATGGAGAGCGTCCGCGGGTCGATCCGGCCGGCCCCGCCTTCGTCCACATAGGACACATCGCGCCACCGGCCCTCGGCCGCGATGCGCGCGGCGAGTTCGGGCGAGCGGTACCCCGCCGCCGCGTACCCGCGCCCGTGCAGGTCCCGCTCCACCGCATCGGCGGCGTACCCGGCGTCGGCCACCACACCGGCGTCCACCGGCAGGTGCGCGCCGATCGCGTCCGGCTCGATGTCCACCTGGGCGACCGTGGCGCCCGGCCCGACCAGCCGCCCGTGGCGCATCGTCCACATGTTCAGCCCGCATCCCCAGCCGACGATGAGGTCGGCGCCGCTGATCAGTTGCTGCGCCAGGGGCGTACAGAAGCCGCCGGAGACATCCAGCGACCAGGGACTGCCGTGGAAGAAGCCCTTGGCGACCGCGGAGGTGGCCAGCAGCGCGCCGGTCCGCTCGGCCAGCCGCTCCAGGGCGGCGCGCGCCCCGGCCGCGACCGCGCCGCGACCGGCGACGAATACCGGGCGCCGCGCGGCGGCGAGCACGTCGCCAAGGCGGGTGACCGACACCGCGTCCGGCTGGAGCGGGCGCGGCTGCTGCGCCGGCTGCGGCACCGGTACCTGCGCGACCGGCTCGGCCTGTACCGCGAGTGGCAGGTTCAGCAGCACGGTGCGGCGCTCGGCGACCGCTCGCCGGTACGCGCGCACGGTGACCCCGACGGCCTCCTCCGGCGAGGTGACGCGCTCGCTCACCGCGCCGACGGCGGCGGCGAGCGCGGGCTGGTCCACGAAGAAGTTGGAGCGGGGCGCGGTGGCCTCGGCGGCGAGCACCAGCATGGGGGTACGGCTCTTGGCCGCCTCGGTGATGCCGGTCAGCGCGTTGGTCAGCCCGCAACCCTGGTGCACGCTGAGCGCCGCGACCCGCCCCGAGACCCGGCCGTACGCGTCGGCCATGGTGGCCGCGCCGCCCTCGTGGCGCGCGGCGACGAACCGGGCGCCGCCGGCGACCAGCGCGTTGGTCACGTGGAAGTTGCCGCTGCCGACTACCCCGAAGACCTGGTCGACGCCGAGACGCGCCAGGGTTTCGCCGACGGCCTGGGCAACGTTCACGTCTCGACCAGGGCCAGCACCCGCGTCGGGCTACCCGAGCCGCCGACGATCGGCAGCGGCGCGGCGATCAGGACGACTCCGGTCGGCGGCAGCAGCGCGAGGTTCTGCAGTTGGGTCAGCCCGTACTTGCCGGCGCCGAGCAGGTACGAGTGGCACGGGAACGGCGGATCGAAGCCGAAGGCCGCGCCGGCGTCCGTACCCACCGTCTCGACGCCGACGCCCGCGACGGGCGCCTCCTGCGCCACCCACCGCGCGCACTCCGTCGACATCCCCGGCGTGTGCGGCCCGGTGGCGTCGGCGTTGAGGTACTCCGCCTGGGAGTGCGAGCGCGCGTCCCAGCCGGTGCGGTACAGCAGCCAACCGCCCTCGGGCAGCGGCCCGTGCTGCTCCTCCCACGCGCGGATGTGCTCGACCTCCAGCAGGAAATCGGGGTCGGCCTGTGCCTGCGCGGCGAAGTCCAGCACGACAGCCGGACCGACCAGCCGGCGCGGCGGTACCTGCGCCACGTCTTCCTTGTCCTTGCCGGTGACCCAGTGGATCGGCGCGTCGAAATGCGTACCGGTGTGCTCGCCCGTGTAGATGTTGTTCCAGTACCACGCCGGCCCGCGGTCGTCGTACCGGCTGATCTCCTCCAGCCGCAGCGGCACCGTGTTGCCGAACGGCTCGGGCAGCAGCAGGATCGGGGTCGTCGCGGACAGCGGCGCGGTCAGGTCGACGACCCGCACCGTCCCGTCGGCGAGCGCCGCCACCAGGTCGCTCAGCATGGCGTTCTCCCGTCTCACCTGGCCTGTCTCGGCCAGCCTGTCTCATGTGGACTGTCCGGTTAGGACTGTTCCCGCAGCAGCGCGCGCAGCACGTCCACGGTGTGGTCGGGCGGTTCGGCCTCGACGCACAGCCGCTCCATCGCCTTCGCATAGTGCTCGACGTCCTCGCGCTTGTCGAGGTACATCGCGCTGGTGAGGTGCTCGATGTAGACCACGTCGGGCAGGTCCCCGTCCGGGAAGCGCAGCAGGCTGAACGCGCCGCCGGCCGCGGCGTGCCCGCCGACGTGGAAGGGGATGACCTGCAGCCGGACGTTGGGCGCGTCGGCGAGTTCGATGAGCGCCTCGATCTGCCCGCGCAGCACCTTCGGCCCGCCGATCGGCCGGTGCAGTGCCGCCTCGTCGATGACGACCCAGAACTGCGGTGCGTCCTTGCGGGTCAGCAACTGCTGGCGCTCCATGCGCAGCGAGACCTTCCGCTCGACCTCCTCGCGGTTGGCCCCGTCGCCGCCGAGCAGCACCACGGCGCGCGCGTACTCCTTGGTCTGCAGCAGGCCGGGGACGAACTGCACCTCGTAGGTGCGGATGAGCTCGGCTGCCGACTCCAGGCCAAGGTAGGACTGGAACCAGGCGGGGAACACGCCGCCGTACCGCTGCCACCAGCCCGGCGTGTTGGCGTCCTTGGCCAGGCTGAGCAGCCGGCCGCGCTCCTCCTCGTCGGTGACGCCGTACAGCGTGAGCAGGTCAGCGACGTCACGCTCCTTGAAGCTGACCCGGCCCAGCTCCATCCGGCTGATCTTCGACTCCGACGAGCGGATCTCCCACCCGGCATCTTCGCGGGTGACGCCGCGCGCTTCTCGTAATCGGCGCAGGTGGGAGCCCAATAGCATGCGCAGTACGGTCGGTCCCCCCGTAGCCCCGCCGTCTTGCTGGGCCGTTGTCACGTGTCGACCTCCGGGTGGACGGGTTCAGCCCGCCGGCCGGGCGCTGCAACTCACGCGTTAGCTTGCCATGACCTTATGACCAAGAGAGTCCACCAGATACCTGACTCTTCAATCAAGTAGGACCGCCTTGCAAGTTGGACCGTCGTGCGAGTTGGACCGTCCTGTCGGGACGGTGCGGGTCATGCCACGAGGTTGTCGAAGTCGCCGTCCCTGGCGCCTGCCAGGAATGCGGCGATTTCCTCAAGCGTGTAGATGAGAGCTGGTCCGTCCGGGTCTCGTGAGTTACGTACCGCGATCCCCCCGTCGGGCAGCTCCGCCATCTCCACGCAGTTCCCACTCGGGTTACTGCGCCGGCTCTTCTGCCACTTGAGGGTTGGCAGTGCCGTGACGGGCATCCCGTTGTACGTCTGGTGCATCCTCTGTCTCTCTCACGAGCGGGCAGCCTGCGCTGGCCCGGCGGCAGGTCGCGGGCGGATCACCCCCTTGAGTCGCCGCCCGGAGCGAATGCACGTGCATCCGCTCTTGCGTCTGCAGGCTATTACGCGGATGATATCGCACGTGCACCAGTATTTTTCCGTTTACTTTTGGTGAGCGGAGAGCGGCAGAAGGAGCTCCACTGTGGATCCCCTGAGCGTCGTGGCCGTCGTCGCCATGCTGACCGGGGTAGGCATCGGATGGCACTCCCGGCGGCAGGTGCGGCGTATCAAGGTGGAGGCCGCTGGGCTGCGCGGGCAGCTCTCGGAGGCGCACCACGCCGCGAGCCACGATCCGCTGACCGGCCTACCCAACCGGCGCGCCTTCTATCAGCTGGGCACGGCACTGATCAGTAATCCGGCGCAGCACCCCCTCGCCGCGGCCGTCATCGATCTGGACGACTTCAAGAACGTCAACGATCGGTACGGCCACGCAGCCGGCGACGAGGTCCTGGAGACCGTGGCCTTGCGGTTGGCGACGAGCGCCGGCACCAACTATCTGGTGGCCCGCCTGGGTGGCGACGAGTTCGCGGCCCTGCTGTGCGTACCCGCGACCGACCAGGCCACCATGGACCTGGTGAGCCGGGCGCTCGCGCACATCGTCGGCGAGCCGATCCGCGTCGGCAGCGATCTCATCGCGGTCACCGCGTCCGTCGGAGTCGTCCCCGTGTACCCGTCCAGCCAGCTCAGCGACGCGCTACGCCGGGCCGATATCGCCATGTACCAGACGAAGGCCACGTCCCGGAAGGCCTGCGTCCGGTTGATCGACCCCTTCGAGCGCCCCCGGATCCGGGGCACGCACGCGACACCAGCACACACCCGCCACTTGGTCGATAACGCGCAACGCGCCGAGGCAGGAGGGTAGACACATGCCGACCCCTACCATCGATCCCGACGAGCGCGACCCCGCCGAGGTCGCACCCACCGACAGCTACCACCCTCGGGACCGGGTGTGGGTACACCGCGGCGGGATCTGGCGCGCCGGAGTCATCGAGAACGCCTCCGCGCGCGCGGCGACCGTCACGTACCGGCCGAGCAGCGCGCGCGGCACCGCCGTCGACACGCTCACCGCCCGGTACCTGCTGCGCCGCGCGGACGCGGACCCGCTGCTCGATCCGCGGGACGGCTGGGCGCTGTCCCGCCGCAACCCCTAGCGGCCCGGTGAAATCAGGCCGCCGCCAGCTCGACCGCTGGCGCGGCACTCGGGCGCAGCGCCAGCCGCAGAACCTCGGCGACGTCACTGACCAGGTGCACGGTCAACTGCTCGCGCACATCGGCGGGTACGTCGTCGAGGTCTGGCTCGTTGCGGGCCGGGATGATGACCTCGGCCAGCCCGGCGCGGTGCGCGGCGAGCAGCTTCTGCTTGACGCCACCGATCGGCAGCACCCGGCCGGCCAGCGTCACCTCTCCGGTCATGCCCACCTCAGGGCGTACCGGCCGGCCGGAGAAGAGCGACGCCAGCGCGGTGACCATCGTGATGCCGGCGCTCGGCCCGTCCTTGGGCACGGCGCCCGCCGGTACGTGCAGGTGCAGGCGGCCACCGAGGTCGGCCGCGTCCAGACCGGCCTGCGTGGCGTGCGAGCGCAGGTAGGACAGCGCGATCTGGGCGGACTCCTTCATCACGTCGCCGAGCTGGCCGGTCAGCGTCAGGCCCGCCTCCCCCGGCATCGAGGTCGCCTCGATGAACAGCACGTCCCCGCCGGTACCGGTGACCGCGAGCCCGGTCGCCACGCCCGGTACCGCGGTGCGCTCCGCCGACTCCGGCGTGAAGCGCGGCCGCCCCAGGTAGGTGACGAGCTGCGCCGCGCCGACCCGTACCGCAGCCCCGTCCGAGGCGAGCGCGACCGCGACCTTGCGCAGGATCCGGGCCAGCGCCCGCTCCAGCTGCCGCACCCCGGCCTCCCGGGTGTACTCGCCGGCGATGCGCCGTAGCGCCTCCTCGTCGATGCCCACCTCGGCGGCGGTCAGGCCGGCGCGCTCGAGCTGCCGCGGCCAGAGGTGGTCGCGGGCGATCGCCACCTTCTCCGCCTCGGTGTACCCGTCGAGCGTGACCAGCTCCATGCGGTCCAGCAGCGGGCCCGGGATGGTGTCGACCACGTTCGCGGTCGCCAGGAACAGCACGTCCGACAGGTCCAGGTCGACCTCGAGGTAGTGGTCGCGGAAGGTGTGGTTCTGCGCCGGGTCCAGCACCTCCAGCAGCGCGGCGGCCGGGTCGCCGGCGTACCCGGCGGAGAGCTTGTCGACCTCGTCCAGCAGCACGACCGGGTTCATCGAGCCCGCCTCACGCAGCGCCCGGACGATCCGGCCGGGCAGCGCCCCGACGTAGGTGCGGCGGTGACCCCGGATCTCGGCCTCGTCGCGGATGCCGCCGAGGGAGACCCGGACGAACCTGCGCCCGAGCGCCCGGGCGACCGACTCGCCGAGGCTGGTCTTGCCGACACCGGGCGGGCCGGCGAGGCCCAGCACGGCGCCGGAGCCGCGTCCGCCGACCACGCCGAGGTTGCGCTCCGCGCGCCGGTTGCGCACCGCGAGGTACTCCAGGATGCGGTCCTTCACGTCGGCCAGGCCGGCGTGGTCGGCGTCGAGCACGGCCCGGGCCGCGGCCAGGTCGGTGTTGTCCTGGGTACGCGTGTTCCACGGCATTTCCAGGACGGTGTCCAGCCAGGTACGGATCCAGCCCGCCTCGGGTGAGGCGTCACTGGCCCGCTCGAGCTTGCCGACCTCGCGCAGCGCCGCCTCGCGTACCTTCTCCGGCAGGTCGGCGGACTCCACCCGGGAGCGGTAGTCGGCGGAGCCGTCCGGCTCGTCCTCACCGAGTTCCTTGCGGATCGCGGCGAGTTGCTGGCGGAGCAGGAACTCCCGCTGGGACTTCTCCAGGCCCTCCCGTACGTCGCTG
>JBPYFB010000465.1:0-9054 GCA_051986465.1 Rugosimonospora sp. | reverse complement strand
GGTGCCCTGATCGGTGAGTCGATGCGGGCGCTCGGTGTCCACCAGGGACTCGCCCCAGTGCTCGATGTCATCCGCGACCCGCGCTGGGGGCGGGTCGAGGAGTGCATCTCCGAGGACCCGTACCTCGTCGGCACGGTCGGCACCTCGTACGTACGGGGCCTGCAGTCGCGGGGAGTGCACGCCACGCTCAAGCACTTCGTCGGCTACTCGGCCTCGCAGGCCGGGCGCAACTTCGCCCCCGTACACGCCGGCACCCGCGAGGTCGCCGACGTGTTGCTGGTCCCGTTCGAGATGGCGGTCCTCGACGGCGGCGCCCGCTCGGTGATGAGCTCATACACCGAGATCGACGGCGTACCCGTCGCCGCGGATCCCAACATCCTCACCGGCGTGCTACGCGAACAGTGGGGCTTCGACGGGCCGGTCGTCGGAGACTACTTCGGCGTGGCGTTCCTGCAGGTGCTCCACCACGTGGCGAGTGACCTGGGCGAGGCCGCGATTCTGGCGCTGAGCGCGGGTGTCGACGTCGAGTTGCCCACCGGCGACGCATACATGGCGCCATTGGCCAACGCGGTCCGGGCCGGACGCATCGACGAGGCGCTCGTTGACCGCGCGGTGCTGCGGGTGCTGCGGCAGAAGCTCGAACTCGGGCTCCTCGACGCGACCTTCGAAGAGGCGTCGCCGACCGGCATCGATCTCGACTCACCCGAGCACCGCGCCATCGCGCGCAAGCTCGCCGAGGAGTCGGTGGTGCTCCTGCACAACGACGGTGTGCTGCCGTTGCCGGCGGGGCGGCGGATCGCGGTCGTCGGCCCGAACGCGGACCGGACGGGTGCGCTGTTCGGCTGCTACTCGTTCGTCAACCACGTGCTGCCGCAGCACCCCGAGGTCGAAGCGGGTATCGACGTACCGACGGTGCTCGATGCCCTGCGAGCCGAGTTCGGTACCGTCCCGTTCAGCCCCGGCTGTGGAATCGACGACGATGACCGTTCCGGATTCGACGCTGCCGTCGCCACGGCCACCCAGGCCGAAGTCGCGGTGCTGGTCATGGGCGATCAGGCCGGACTCTTCGGCCGCGGTACGGTCGGCGAGGGCTGCGACCGGGACGACCTCGAACTGCCCGGAGTCCAGCGCGAGCTCGTCGAGGCGGTGCTCGCGACCGGTACGCCGACCGTACTGGTGCTGCTCACCGGGCGCCCGTACGCGATCGACTGGGCCATGCAGCGGTGCGCCGCCGTCGTCCAGGCATTCTTCCCCGGCGAGGAGGGAGCAGCCGCGGTCGCGGATGTCCTCTCCGGTCGGGTCAACCCCTCCGGGCGGCTGCCGATCAGCCTTCCGCGCTCTGCCGGGGCGCAGCCCTACTCATACCTGCACGTGCCGCTGGGTGAGGGCAACGAGGTGACCAACCTCGCCACCACGCCCCCGGCCCCGTTCGGCTTCGGGCTGTCGTACACGACATTCGCGTACGGTGAGCTGACCGTGCCCGACCAGGTACCGACCGATGGCTTGCTGCCGGTTTCCGTGCTGGTCACGAACACGGGGGCGGTCGCGGGTGACGAGGTGGTCCAGCTCTACGGTCGCGACGTCGTGGGATCGGTGACGCGGCCGGTGGCGCAGCTGCTCGGCTACCAGCGTGTGCACCTGGCGCCGGGTCAATCGGCAACGGTGCGGTTCGTGGTACCGACGGCTCGGCTCGCGTTTACCGACCGCACCTACACGCGGGTCGTCGAGCCGGGCGAGCTTGAGCTGTGGGTCGGTACCAGCGCGCAGCGCGAATCTCAGGCGCGGACCGTACTGGTTGGCCCGGCCTGGCCGATCACCGTGGACTCGCCGCGCTGGACCCGCACGGAACTGCTGGCACCCTAGACCTTCGGGCCCGCCGAGGTCGCCGGCGGGCCCGAAGAGTACGGGCTTAGGGCTGCACGTCGATTTCGTACGTCGTCTGGTCGGTCAATGTGCCGTCCGCCAGCTTGCCCGCAACCGTCATGGTGTACACGCCCCAGTCCGCGGGCGTCCAATGCACCCCCGCAGTGCCCGTGGCGTCGGTCGCCACTTCTCCCGAGGTTCCGTCACTCACGGCGTACTCGAAGGCGACAATGCCAGAGGTACCGCCACTGAAGATGAAGGTACCGGGCGTCCCGGCGCCGCCGCTCCAGATTCCCTTCGGATACTCCGCCGATTGGACGTACGGTGCCGTACCTACCAGGAATTGGTAGGTCGTCGTCGGCGAGTACCGGCCATCGGTCATCAGGCTGCGGACGGTCAACGTGTTGGTACCGTTGCGATCCGGCGTGATGGTGACATACGCGGTGGACGAGTCCGATGGCATCGCCACCGTGAGTTCCGGGCCTCCATTCACCTGGTACACGAACTCGATGATCTGGCTGGACATCCAACTCGTGAACGCGAAGGAGCCGGGTACGCCAATGCCACCCCAGGGACTCCACGGACCGTAGGCGCCGTAGACCGACACCGTCGGGTCGTTCGCTATCAGCTGGAAGATCCGGAAGTCGGATTCGGTGCCGTCGGCGCCGATGCTGGCGATCTCCAGGGTGTGGTATCCGGGATAGCTGATGACCCATGGCAGCGAAAGGGTTCCGTCGGAGTTGGCCGACGCGGTCTGGGTCGCATCGTCCGGCCATACCGAGTCGAACGCATACCGGTATTTGACAACGCCGGCCAACCCTGGCCGCACAGTGAACGTGGCGGTATCGCCCGGCATCATCGCGTCGCCATTCCAGGACACGATCGGTGCGTTGGTGATCTGGAACGTGTAGGTGGTCGCTGGTGATCGGGTGCCGTCGGCGTAGACCGCCCGGGCGACGATCGTGTTGTCGCCCGCGTGGTCCGGAACGACAGTGGTGAAGGTGACCGGTCCGCCGGACACGGTCTGCTCGGTGCCACCGTTGAGCGTGTAAACGAATCCGGTGACGTTCGGCATGAAGCTGTCGAATTCCACCATGAGTGGTACGCCGACACCGTCCATGGGTGGCCAGCTCTGCAGATCGGCCAGGACAGTCGGATGCGGGTCGATGACGTCGAACATGTACGGCGTCTGCTGCGAGACGCTGCCATCCGCCTGGATTGACGACACCTCGAGGTCGACCCAGCCGGCGATATCGGCCGTCCAGTTCAGCACCGCCGTGCCGTCCGGCTGCGCGTCGATGCGTTGCCAGGCACCACCGTTGAACGAGTACCGGTACGCCACGACTCCGGCGGTGAACGGCCGGAAGGCGAAGCTGCCCCGGTCGCCGAGGACCGCGTTAGCGCCGAAGGAGAATTCGGCCGATGCGACGTCCGGTGCGTCCGACACCTGCGCGTAGTACGTCGTCGAGCCGAGGAGGAGGTTGTGGTTGTAGCTGCGGAGAACGATCGGCGTGTACCCAATGTGGGTGAACGTCAGGTCGATGCTGCCGGACCCGTTGACGGAGGGGAACTTCACCTCCTTGCCATCTTCGACCTGGTAACTGAAGTCGGTTGTACCCACGGTCGACGAGGTAAGGGTGAGGTGACTGGGCAGTCCGACGCCGCCGAGATCAAGGCTGACATTCGGCGCGGTCCAGGCGACGTAGAACTGGTACTCGACCTGGGGACCGGCGTTGCCCGCGGCGTCGAGAGGCACGACCGTCAAGGTCTGCGGGCCGGAGAACGTTGGGGTGTATGCGATAGTCGCCGTACCACCGGCGTGGTTGGCCGCGACGGTTCCGCCATATCCTAAGGGGAGCAAGTACCGGAATCGCACGACGTCCCGGTCGCCGTTGGCATCGAACCGGAAGTCGCCCGGTATGCCCACGCCACCGGACTGGACGAGGCTGCTCCTCACAAAGGTCTTCGAGGCGACGATCGGAGCGGTCTTCGGTGGGGTCCGGTCGACGAGGATGTAGCAGGGCTTCGTGGGGGCCGAGTAATCCTGCTGGTCGTACGCGCGCGCGGTCCACGCTACAACCGTGCCGTCGGCGTAACTGGTGAGGTCGACATCCCTCCGGAAGGTGTCATCGCCGTACCCGAAGCCGACGATGGTGGTTCGCTGGTCAGGATGGCGCACCGGCCAGATGGCGAATTCGCCATTGAGGTAGCCCGAGTTGTCGGCATCGGCGGCCTTGGCGCCCAACTCGATCGACCTGTTGGCCGGCGTGGGGTTGCTGAGCGTTCCGCAGCCTCCAGGAGGCACTGCGGATGGAGAGGTGATGGGATTGCTGACCGTGGGCGCGGCGTTCGTCTGCAGGACGAGAGCGGGATCGTGCGCGAAGGTACGTGCCTTGGCTGGGTCAGCCTCATCGGACTTGGCCAGGCGCAGCTCGAATGTCACCTTGGAGTCGTGCCGGGCCAGTGCGGCGCTGACCGCCTTTTGCACCTCGAAGCCGATCGCGTATGGACACTGCCACGCGTGCTGCGTCAAGGCCGTACCGAGTTGCTCCAACTCGGTCGGCGGCTTACTCCATGACGTCTTGTCGGTGATCTCCGTCGTCCGCCACAGCTCGGTGGTGCTTGTGGCGTTGCAGTCCACCACGCTTCGCTCGGCTGCGACGAGGTCGGCCAGGTGGACCTGCCTGCCGCGCAACGAGGTGATGTCGATGCTGAAGTAGAAGCGCGAGGTGTGTACCTCATGATTGGCGTCGATCCGGGTACCGAGCGGTACGTCGCCATTCTGCTTGACGAATGACGTTTTCGGATCATGCGAGTCGGTGTACGCCCACAGGTTCGCCCACACGTTGGACTGGTTGGCCGAGGCGGGCTCGACAGCCGTTATCAGACCCATTCCAACGAGGACGATTAGCGCAGCGTACCGGGCCAGGATTCTGGTGGGCCGGTTCACGATTCCTCCCGTTTCCCCGGGCGCAGACGAAGGGCCCGAGGCGCGCCGAGTGTAAGGTCGCGGTTTATGGCGCCGCCACCCCGTTCTTCCGCAATCGATCGCTCGCGGGAGCCCGGCATCCTGGGAAGTCGGCTTGTGACCTCGTTGGAAACGTGGTTGTCGTACCCGCCAGGGTATTCCAGTCGTGTTACCGGATTGAGGCTTCGGTTTGCGGCACCCGCAACGAACGACATCCCGCTCCGCCGCTCGGCTATAGCAGGAGGATCAGGCGTACCGGGTCGGATACGCTATAGGCCTGATATCCAGTCCAATGCGGGCAAGGATATTCTCTTGATCAATGCCCATGGCTTCACCTGAAATGCGCCGGCGCTGTTTGATTCAGGCGGGCTCGGCTGCCTCGGGTAGGTCCTGGGTGGCCGCCCAGGAGGCGAGCATGGCGAGCCGATCGAAGGTGGGCGTACCGGGTTCCGCGGTATAGACGGTCAGCTGCAGTCCAGGCTCACCGGTCAGCTCCAGGCCCTCGTACGTCAGGGTCAGCTCGCCGACGACCGGGTGGGTGAACGTCTTGACGCCAGTGGAGTGGCGGCGTACGTCGTGCCGGCCCCAACGAGTGCGGAACTCCTCGGAGCGGGTGGACAATTCCCCGACCAGGTCGTGCAGGTCCTTGTCGTACGGATTGCGGCCAGCCTCGGTGCGCACAATCGCCACGGTGATGTCGGCGGTACCGGACCAGTCCGGGTAGAACGCCCGGGCGCTGTCGTCGAGGAAGATGAACCGGGCCAGGTTCACCGGCCGGCGGTGGGCGGCATGGGCGTACGCGTCGGAGTACAGGGCCTCGGCCAGCCGGTTGGCGGCGAGGATCTCCATCCGGCCGTTGCGGATGAGGGCGGGCAGCTCACTCATCGCGTCGAGCATCCGCTGGAGGCTCGGTCGGGTGACGAACGCTCGCGCCGGGCGTCGGGGCCGCGCCTGCGGTGAGTGGTTCGCCAGTGCCGCGAGCTGGAACAGGTGATCGCGTTCGGCGTCGTCCAGGCGCAGAGCCCGGGCGATGGCGTCGAGCACCTGATCGGAGACTCCGGCCAGATTGCCGCGTTCGAGGCGGGAGTAGTACTCGACGGATACGCCGGCGAGCATCGCGACCTCGGCGCGGCGCAGCCCGGGTACCCGCCGGTGGGCCCCGGTGGGAATATCGACGGAGTCAGGAGTGACCTTGGCCCGGCGGGTGGTGAGGAACTCCCTCACCTCGTGTGCGGTATCCACCCCGTACACGCTACGACCTGCTCAGGCCGCGCAGGGATGCCCTGCCGGTACACCTCTCGCCAGGGACTCCCTCACCGGCCGTCGACCGGGTTACCTGGATAGGGATACATCAGCGGGATAGAGCCTTGAGGAGAAGTCAGATGCATACCCGCACACTCGGCCACGACTTGCAGGTCTCGGCGATCGGTCTGGGCGCCATGGGCATGTCCCAGAGCTACGGGCCGAATCCAGGCACCCGTGACGACATGATCGGAGTCCTGCGCGGCGCCGTCGACCGAGGTGTCACGTTCTTCGACACCGCCGAGGTCTACGGCCCGTACGTCAACGAGGAACTGGTCGGCGAGGCCCTGGCGCCGGTCCGTGACCAGGTGGTCATCGCGACCAAGTTCGGCTGGAACATCGTCGACGGCAAGATGTCGGGTACCGACTCCCGCCCCGAGCAGATCCGTCGGGTCGCGGACGCATCCCTGCGCCGGTTGAATATCGACGTGATCGACCTGTTCTATCAGCACCGGGTCGATCCGAACGTGCCCATCGAGGACGTCGCCGGCGCCGTTCGTGAACTCGTCGAGGCGGGCAAGGTTCGGTACTTCGGACTGTCGGAGGCCGGAGCCGACACCATCCGGCGCGCTCACGCGGTGCATCCGGTCACCGCCGTGCAGTCGGAGTATTCGCTGTGGACCCGCGACCCGGAACCGGCGGTACTGCCCACATGCGCGGAGTTGGGCATCGGGTTCGTCCCGTTCTCGCCGCTCGGTAAGGGCTTCCTGACCGGCACCGTCGACACCGCGACGACGTTCGCGCCCGGTGACGTCCGTGCCACGATCCCGCGGTTCACGGAGCAGAACCGGGCCGCCAACGCGGCGATCGTCGAGCACGTGCGAGCCCTCGCCGAGGCGAAGGGCGCCACCTCCGGTCAGGTGGCGCTGGCCTGGCTGTTGGCCCAACAACCGTGGATCGTGCCGATCCCTGGCACCCGGCGGATCCAACGGCTCGACGAGAACATCGCCGCCACCCAGGTGCCGCTCTCCGCCGATGAGGTCGCCGACCTGAACGCGTTGACCACGACCATCGGCGTGATCGGCAACCGGTACAACGATGCGGGTATGGCCATGGTCGGTCTTTAAGGTGCGACCAACCACCACGCGCGCAATGCGACCGGGTCATGCCGCGCGGGGCGCGGCAGCGTCGCATCGCGATTCCGGATTGGCAGCCTGGTTCCGCAGCGCGATTGCCTGGTTCAGGAGGCGAACTAAGCCCTTGGCCGCCTCGTCGTCCAGGCCCACGGTGGCGTAGGTACGTCTACGACTTGCGATGTTCTGCAAGGCGTCGCCCAGGCCCTCGCCATCGGGTACCCGCTCCTCGACGCTGATGTCGACGACGGTGGGGTTGCCTCCGACCCCGACGCCCACGGTCGCGTCATCGGTGCGGATGGCGCCCACGATTGCATCCGGACGCCCAGAGATGGGTGAGGTCTCCAATTCGACGTCAGCTCTCTCGATGGCCTCGCTCGCCATGACGTTCGTCCCCTCTCGTCTGCCGTTGCCTGACGCTAAAGCCCGGCGGCGGTGGTGGCCAATCTTGTAGCGGGTGATTGCTCGGCGCGAGTCATTGCTCACTCCGTAGGCGCATCTTCGAGGTCTCCGGCGGATGGCCATCTGCGGCAGAGGAATCTAAGCAACTTCTCGCAACAACACTTGACCCTCCGGAGCTCCGCACGAACACTCGAATGTGTCGCGCAACTCCGGGCAAGAACCGACGACGGGAGCGAGGCAGTGCGTCTTACCTTCCTGGGTAAATCCTCCGACAGCGGCGAGAGTCCCACCCTGTACGCGACTGATCACGACAGCTACGTCATTCAGGGGTACCGGGTGACCGATCCCGAGCTGCTGGCTCGCCTGGAGGTGGCTGACGGCGAGGCCGTCGTCGAGGTGTATGCACGGCTCTTTCAGTTCCTGGCCGAGGACGGCGTCAACGGCACCGTAACGAGCTGGGTTCCGCCGATTGTGTATGTCAAGGAGAACGGAAACTGCATCATTCGGGGCTCTCGGCTTACCGACGACGGCACCCGCAGCCGCATGTGCATTCCTGATCATGAGGACGCGATCGAGGTAGCCAAGTCGGCCGTCTTGGCACTGGTGTAGGCCCCTCCCGTGCAAGTGGTTACCGCAGAGCAGCGCGACAAGCTGCTAGCCACGTGTGAGCGCGAAGCGGTGCATCTGGAGATGCGCGATACGTATGCGCTGAGCACCGAGGCCGAGCGGTTCGCCAAGTTCCTGGCCACGGGTATCCGCGAGCGTGATGAGGAAGAACCGGACCGTCGCTATTGGACAGACCTCGTACAGGGGCTGCGTCAGACCGGACGTCGAATACGCCGGGCACGCGTGGTATCCGAGCCGGTTACGGATTACATCCGGTACGAGTGGGCCGGTACCGACGTCATCGTCGAGGCCGGAGAGGAGGTGCGCTGGCTACCTCGCCGGCTGACGTCTACCATCGCCTTGCCAGGCAACGACTTCTGGCTCTTCGACGGGACTACGGTCGTGTTCACCGTTTTCACAGGCAACGGCGAGGTGGCGGAGCGGCAACTCAGCACAGAGCGGGCCACGGTGGACCTCTGCGTCTCTGCCTTCGAGGTCGTCTGGGCAGCCGGCATCCCGCACAGCCAATACACGCCGCATTGACCAATCCGTCCCAGCACGCGAAGCAGGCGCTTGGCGTCCGCCTCCGGGAGATACGCATAGACGCGAGACTCACGGGGCGGTCGCTCGCTGCCGAGTGCGGCTGGCACTTCACGAAGGTGAGCAAGCTGGAGCACGGCGTTCAGTCGCCGTCCGAGGAAGATCTTCGTGACTGGTGCCGCGCGTGCAAGGCCGGCGACGAACTCGACGATCTGATGGCAACGCTGCGCGCCATCGACTCGATGTACGTCGAGTGGCGTCGCGCGCTGCGTTTCGGTATGCACCACAACCAGGAAGCGC
>JBPYFB010000464.1:0-11988 GCA_051986465.1 Rugosimonospora sp. | reverse complement strand
CGCGATGACGAGGATGGCGGTGATGGTGGCGCCCGCGATGGCGAGCGTGAGGGAGCCGCCGAGCAGCCCGACCCCGGCCAGCAGGGCGGTGAGGATCGGCAGGTACACGGCCATCGTCAGGTCCTCGAAGACCAGCAGCGACAGCACCGCCGGCGCCTCCCGGTTGCCCAGCCAGCCCAGATCTCCGATGACCTTCGCGGTGATTCCGGAGGAGGTGACGCAGGTGATGCCGCCCAGCACCACGGCGGAGACGGTTCCCCAGCCCAGCAGCAGCCCGGCCGCCACCCCGGGCGCGGCGTTGAGCACCAGGTCGACCAGGCCGGCAGGGGCGGAGGTGCGCAGCGTGGCCACCAGTTCCCCGGCGGTGTACTCCAGCCCCAGGGTGAACAGCAGCAGGATCACCCCGATCTCCGCCCCGGTGGAGATGAACTCCTCGCTCGTGGTCAGCGGCAGCACCCCGCCCCGCCCGAACGCCAACCCGGCCAGCAGGTACAGCGGGATCGGGGAGATGGAGAAGCGTACGGACACGGCGCCCAGCAGGCCCAGGCCCAGGATGATCGCGCCCAGTTCGATCAGCACCGACGCGTGCACACGCCCACGCCCCTCATCCGTCGGTGAAGATCCCGGCGACCGCGGCGGTGCCCTCGGCGGTACCGATCACCAGCGCGACGTCCCCGGCGGTGAACACGAAGTCCGGCCGCGGGCTGACCACGACCTGCCCGTCCCGTACCACCGCCACGATCGACGCACCGGTACGAGTACGGGTGTGGGTGTCGCCCAGGCTCCGCCCGTCGTACGGGGACCCCGCGGCGACGAGTACCTGTTCGCTGACGAGCCCCTCCGCCTGGCGGTGCAGCTCGGCCAGGCGCTCCACCATCCGCCCGCCGCCCAGCAGCTCCGCCAGTACGTTCGCCTCCTCGTCCGAGAGCACGACGGTGTCGGCGGCGCTGTCCGGATCGTCGCGCCGGTAGATCACCAGATCTCGCCGGCCGGTGTGGTGCGACACCACGCCCACCCGCCGGTCCCGGACGGTGCTGAACACGTGCCGCAACCCGATACCGGGCAACGCGGTTCGCTCCACCTCCACCACAAGCCCCTTCCGTCACAACCGCCAGCGGTCCAACTCCACTATGGAGGATCGGATACCCGGCCGGCGCCCCAACCCTAGCCGGTTCGCGCGGGAGAAGCCTCTGTCCACAGTAGACAGGAAACAGTGCGGCGCTACCAGGCGGACGGCGCGGCAGCCGGCGCCTTGAGCGCGAGTACCGCCGCCACCTTGGCGAGTACGGCGATGTGCTGGTCGACGCTTGCCAGCCCGGCGCCCATCGTATCGACGCACACGTGCGAGGCGCCCGCCCGCCGCCATTCCTCCACAGTGGACCCGATCGCCCCGGCGCCGCCCGGCCCCAGGGTGATCCGGCCCTCCATGCCCAGGCTCTGCGGGTCGCGGCCGGCGGCGAGCGCGGCCGCCCGTACGGTCTGCTTCGCCGCCTCAAGTTCCGGTCCGGGTGGCAGCTCCGGGAACCAGCCGTCCGCCAGCCGGCCGGCACGGCGGTACGCGGGCGGGGAGCTGCCACCGAACCAGACCGGGATGGGTCGCTGTACCGGAAGCGGGGCGAGACCGGCCCCGGTGACCCGGTCGTACCGGCCCTCGAACGTCACCGACCGCTCCGTCCACAGTCGACGCATCAGCCGTACCTGTTCACCGGCGCGCCGCCCGCGTGTGGTGAAGTCCTGGCCCAACGCCACGTACTCGACCGGGTTCCAGCCGATACCCACGCCGAGCCGGAACCGGCCACCGGTGAGCAGGTCGACCTCGGCCGCCTGCTTCGCCACGAGTACGGTCTGCCGCTGCGGCAGGATGACGATCCCGGTGCCCAGCTCCAGAGGCGTGATCGCGGCCAGGTACCCGAGGAGCGCGAACGGTTCGTGAAACGTGCTCCGCACGTCGTACGGGCCGCGAAAGCCCGGATGGGCAGCGGGATCGGCGCCGACCACGTGGTCGGACGCGAGCAGGTGGGTGAAGTGCAGTTCGGTGACCGCCTCGGCGTACGCCCGCACGCCGCCCCGATCGGGCCCGATCTCGGTCTGCGGAAAGACGGCACCCACCCGGACGGTCACCCGCCGCTTTTTCCCTTATCCGGGGACGGAGAAACAGCGGTATCCCATCCTGGTGAGGCGTTCCGCGTCGAGCACGTGCCGCCCGTCCAGCACCACCGGCGTACGCATGAGCGGGACCAGCTTCGCCCAGTCCAGTTCGAGGTACTGCGGCCACTCGGTGATCAGTACGACCGCGTCGCTGTCGTCGAACACCTGCTCGACCGAGTCGCTGAGATACGGCGCCAGGTCGGGTTGTTCGGCGCGGAACCGGTCGGCGGCTACCGGATCGTGCAGGGCGAGCCGGGCGCCGCGGCTGATCAGCGTCCTGGCCACGTCCGTCGCGGGCGCGTCGCGCAGGTCGTCGGTGTGCGGCTTGAACGCCAGGCCGAGGATGCCGATGCGACGGCCCTTGAGGATGCGCAACTCCTCCAGCAGCCGCTCCACGACAGCGCCGCGCTGGCGCTGGTTCACCGTGCGGGCAGCCTTGACGATCGGCATGTCCTGGTTGTACTCGGCCGCGGTGGCGACCAGCGCGGCGGTGTCCTTGCCGAAGCACGAGCCGCCCCAGCCGACGCCGGGCTGCAGGAACCGGCTGCCGATGCGCGCGTCGAGGCCGGTGCCCCGGGCGATCTGCATGATGTCCGCGCCGACTTTGCTCGCCAGCTGCCCGATCTCGTTGATGTAGCTGATCTTCAGGGCCAGGAAGGCGTTGGCCGCGTACTTGATCAGTTCGGCGGAGGGCAGGTCGGTCGAGACCAGCGGTACGGCCGCGGTCTGGTCGGGGCGCGCCACCGCGGTCGGCGGCGTGAACGCCTGGTCCAGGATCGGCCGGTACAGCCGGCTGAGCACCTCCAGGCTGCGCGCGTTGTCCGAGCCGATGACCACGCGGTCCGGGTAGAGCGTGTCGCGGATCGCCGAGCCCTCCCGGAGGAACTCCGGGTTGGAGGCCACCGCGAAGTCGCCGTTGGCGCGCCGGGCGTGCGTACCCTCGAACGATTCCCGCAGGATCGCGTCGACCCAGTTACCGCTGCCGATCGGTACCGTCGACTTGTTCACCACGACCGTGAACTCGCCGGCGATGGTGGTACCGATGGTCTCCGCCGCCGAGCGCAGGTACCGCAGATCCGGACTGCCGTCCGGCAGCGACGGGGTCTGTACCGCGACGAAGACCACCTCCGCGTCTGGTACGCCCTCCTCGTACCGGGTCGTGAAGGTGAGGTTGGCCTGCGCCTCGGCGAGCAGGTCGTCCATGTGCGGCTCGTAGAAGGGCGAGCGCCCGCCCCGCAACAGGTCGATCTTCGCCTGATCCAGATCCACGCAGGTCACCTGGTGGCCCAGGAAGGCAAGGCAGACGCCGGTCGTCAGCCCCACATAACCGACCCCGACCACGCAGACCTTCATGACAACCTCATTTCGCGAGCCCCGATGATCACGGCACATCCTACGACAGGGTCACACATCGGAAGAACAAATCATCCCCATCCGGAAATGGTGCTACAAAGGCCGTGGGAGGCGCCTTTGTCGACAGGTGAGCTGCCCCGGATCGCGCGGATGCCGGGCGGGCCGGAGTACCCGACAATCGTCGAACTCTTCTACGACCTGGCCTTCATCTTCATGTTCGCCCGCCTCGCCGACGATCTCGTACACGATATGTCCGCGCTCAATATGGTGCACACCGCGGTGCTGTTCCTCGCCGCCTGGTGGGTATGGGTGCTGACCGCGTGGCTCACCGACCTGTTCAACCCGAGCCTGGCCGTGATCCGGGCGCTCGTCCTCGCCATCATGCTCGGCACCGTGCTGATGGGCGCCGCCACGCCGGACGCGTTCGGTCGCCGCGCCGGGCTCTTCGTCCTGGCGTACTACGGCATCCACGTCGCCCGCGACGCGGTGCTCATTCCCGCCACCCGGGTCAACCGCGCCATCCAGGCCCGCAGCATCCGGATCTTCTTCTGGCACACGGTCACGGCGGTTCCGTGGTTCGTCGGGGTATTCGCGCACGGCACCGCCAGGCTCGTGCTGTGGGCCGTGGCCGTGCTGGGCGACCTCGGCTCGGCCCGGCTCGGCTGGCCGACCCCAGGGCTCGGGCGTACCGACGTCGCGAGCGAGATCTTCTCCGGTACGCACCTGTTCGAGCGGCACCGGCAGATCGTCATCGTCGCGTTCGGAGAGCTGATCGTGACCTCCGGTGTCGACCTGTCCAACAGCCCGTACGACGCGCACCACATCGTGGCGTTCGGTGCCGCGTTCGGCGGCGGGGTGCTGCTGTTCTCGCTCTACTCCCAGCAGGTACGGGCGCTGGTCGAACCGGTGGTGGCGCGGCGGGTGGAGCGGATCAGCCACGGCACCGTCACGTCGTACTGGCACCTGTTCATGGTGGCCGGCGTGGTGGGCGCGGCAGCCGCAGACCGCGGCATCTCCGCCCATCCCTCCGGACCGGCCCCCTTCGACCTGGTACTCCTCGCGCTCGGCGGGCCGGCGCTGTTCCTGCTCGGCAGCTTCCTGTTCGAGCGGGTACTGACCGGGCAGCGCTCGTGGGCACGGTTGGGTACGGCCGCTGTACTGCTGGCCATCGCGCCGGCGGTACGGGGCCGGCCACCGCTCGTCGCGGCGGTACTGGCCGACCTGGCCCTGCTGCTGATCCTCCTTCTGGAGGTGTTCGCCCAGCAGGCGAAGGTCGGGCGCGCCCCGGTGCACACGGCTACGCCCCGTTGACAATGGGCGCTGATGCCTCGGCATCAGCGCCCATCGGCGTACTGCGTTACCTGACCCTTACTCCGGCGCCGGCGCCTCTTCGGCCGGCCGCTCACCGAGTACGGAGGGCGGCGCGTCCTCGGCGCCCCACACCATGTCGTCCTCGGTCAGCCAGGTCATGCGCTCGTCTTCCTCGTCCCCGGTGCCGTCGCCGCGCCCGGAGCCCGCTGCCTTGCCTTGCCGACCGGTTACCTGGTTGCCCGTGACCGAACGCCCACCGGCCTCGCCCGAGCCGCTGGCCAGCCCCGAACCGCTGCCCGAACCGTTGGCACCAGCCAGGCCGCTCGCTGGGGAGTTGGCACCGGCCAGGCCGCTACCGGAGCCGTATCCGAGGCCGAGCATACCGGCGCTGCCGCCGGCGCTGGCGAACGCGGTACCCAGCCCACCGAGGCCGAGCAGCCCGGCGCCGGCGAGTTCGCCCGCACCAGCCAGCCCGCTGGACGTGTCGATCGGGTTGCCGTCGGGTCCGATCGTGGCCTCGCCGTCCTGCCCCTCACCGTTGGCGTTGCCGGTAGCCGGAACCTGCGACGGCGTTTTCGGACCGGCGGCCGTGGTGTGCCCGGCGATCGCGAGGCTGGTCGCGGAGACTCCGCCGGGTGTGTTCACGCCCGGCCCGGCCTTCGGCGTGTACCGGCTGCTCGTGGTGTTGTCGCCAGGCAGGTCCGTCGGGGGCAGCGGCGCGATCTGACTCCACTTGGCGTCGGTGGTGACCGAGTACTCGGCTGCCAGGCCCGCGACGAGCTGGATCATGCGCTGCCGCGCCTTCTCCTTCTCCACCTGATCCTCGTGGTGGCCGAACAGCCCGCCCACGAGACCACCGACCGGCCCGGCGACGGCGAAACCTACAGCCGCGTCGGTGATCATGCCGTTGTTGTTGTCGGTGTTTGCCGGATCCTCCGCCTGCTTCTGCGCCTTGCGCAGGTCGCCGGCCATCATCGTGAGGTGGTGCTGCATGTCGGAGAATTCCCCGGACATGGTGGTGCTGTACGAGGAGACCAGCGAGAGACGCCGCTGGTATTCCGTGCCGGAGCTACTGCTCCAGCCCGCCGTCAGCTTGCCCAGATCGGTGTTGAGCGCATTGGCCAAGGAGTCGGCGGTGTCGTGCAACGACTTCCACTTGGTGGCAAGCGTATCGATCTGTCCCGGATCTCCGGCCTTGAGCTGTGTCCACAGTTGCTCGTGGCTGAGACCGCTGTAGCGGTTGACGAACTCGTCAGACACCGGCTTAACCCCCGTTGATGGCGGTGGAGATCCCGCCGAGTTTGTTTGCGATGTCGGCGGCACTGGCATGGTTGCGCGCCTCCGTCGTCTTGTAGTTGGCGATGATGTCGTCCGTCGCACGCTGGGCGGCGACGATTGCGGACCGCAGGCGGCCAATGCGCTGTGCGTACTGATCGTACAGATCGTCGTATTCGGACCGCTTGCTCGTAGCGTCCGTAAATGTGCCCAACTTCGGCGACGAGCCGCGCATGTCCACGTTGAGCTTTGTCAACATGCTGTCGACCTCACTCAGCCGCGTCGCCAGTGTCTTGTTGAAGTCCTCGAGGGAGAGGACATCGACCTTGGTGCTATCACCCATATCGCTTGCGCCCCCCGTCTGACCGTTGTCGGCATCTGTGGCGTGATCCGGCGAAGATTATCAATAGCGTAGTGCATGATGCCCAGTCCTATCGATCCCGCCCGTCACGGTTGCGTTCCGCCCGTCGCGGTTGCGTACGTGCGTCACGGTTGGCTCCCGCTCGGTGCGGCGCTGGCGCTCGGCCGGGGCGAGGCTGGCGGGCGCTTGGAAGCACGCGGCGACGGGCTCGGTGACAGCGACGGCGAGGGTGGCCGTGCGGCCGGCGCCGCCGGCTTGGCCGGCTGGTTGGCCTGGTTCAGGGCGGCCGACATGGACAGTGCCGGGCCGGCCGGGATCAGCAACACCAGGTCCTCCGGTATCTCGACCGGGGTGACCGCGGCATAACCGAGCGCGCCCTTGGCATCGCCCGACCGGCTGTCCAATGTGTACCGGAAGCCCTCGGCGGTCACCAGGTACGGGTCGCCACCGACTCCCGCAGCGCCGGGCGCGGGTACCGGGTTCACCAGTGCGCCCTGCCCGGACACCGTGACGAAGTCCGCGCGGTTGGTCTGCGTCGTCGGCACCTCAGCGGCCGACGGTACCAACTCGGCCGGTACGGCGTCGTAGACCAGCACCGTGCTGTCCATCTCGGTATCGGTGACCCGGGTGTACACGTCGCACACCGCGACCCGGGTGGCGGTCGGCTGGGCCAGCTTCGGTATCTGCTGCGGGAAGCCGTCCGGTTCGAACTTGTGGTTGGTCAGCACCCCGTTGAGCTCGCCGAAGTTGAGCGCGTTGTCCTGCTGCCCGGTGGTGGCCACGATCAGTCCGGCCATGGTCTCGCCGATCGGGGACAGCCCGCCGGTAAGCATGATGTAATGCTGGCCCTTGTCGTCGTGGTACAGGGATCCGGTCGTTGCCGGCTTCCCACCCAGGGTCTTGCCGGTCGGCGTGCCCTGACCGGGGATGAGTGGAACCTTCAGTTCGGGTCCCTTCACCATTCCGTTGATCAGGGCCGGGCCGACCGCCACCGGGGCAGGCCCCGCCATGCCCAGTGCGGCCAGGATGCCGGGGTTGGGGATGCGCAGCGCGTGGTTGTTCCACAGCAGGTAGCGGTTGTTGCCCTGGAGCACGAGCAGCCCGGATTCGCCGAGGGCGGAGCCGCCGGGCGGCTGGCTGCCGACCAGCACCCGAGTGGCCGGCGTGGTGCTGTCCGCCGATTTCGGTGCGCTGCACACACTCCACGGCAATCCGGACAGGTCGCGCGGGTCGGGCAGCGAGTCGGGGGCGCCCTGGATGCCGTACGTCTGCCGGCTGCGGGGCAGCCCGCGCAGCGAGTTGCGCGACCGCGTCTGGATGACCGGATCGGGCTTGCCGACGATCAGCAGCGCGGAGGCGAAGTTGGCGACCGGGTACAGGGTGCCGTCCCGGAACACGTACCGTGCCCCGGTCTCGCGCTCGATCACCAGCGAGTTGTCCGCCGGCGGCCCGCCACCGCCCGGGCGCAGCGCCCCGTAGGCGCCCACGCCGCCGAAGATGATCGCGCCGACCAGCAGGCTGCCGAACACGGCCATGCCCAGCCGGCGCATCGGCAGGTCGGTGGTCTCCGGTTCGCCCGACAGCAGTGCCGAAACGAGCCTGCGGGTGACGAAGCGGTAGGCGCGTACCTGCTCGCGTCGTGTTTGCATTGCTGCTCCCGGTCAGTGGTCGCCGTCAGGACTTGATGGCGCGGATCCAGCCGTACAGGCCACAAACCCAGGCGGCCAACGGAATGACCGCCAGGATCAGGATCACCTCGCTGACGTCCAGTAGCCGGCCCCACACCGGCGAGATGCGCTTGCCGGCGACCGCGAACCCGTACACGATCGCGGCCAGCGCGGCGGCGATCAGCCCGCCCAGCAGCGCGCTGAGCCGGATCAGTGGGGGCGCGGCGAGGAAGCTGCCGAGCGCGACCAGGCCCAGCCCGACGCAGCCGGCGGCCAGTAGTGGCATCCGCTGCGCCCGGCCCGCCAAGGTACGGGCGCGCAGCAGCAGCAGCACCGACAGGACCGCGCACAGGATCCCGCCGGCGAACCCACCGCCGAGCCCGAACACGATTATCGCGGCCACCTCGACGACGGCGATCGTGCTGATGAATCCGGTCAGGAAGCCGTTGGCGCGATCGGCGTCGGTGAGCACGCGCGGACCGTCCACCGTCTCGGAATCCGCCTTCAGGTCGTCCGGTCCGGTGGGTATGGACGGTACGGGCAGCCGCGCCATCCGGTACGACAGCATCGGCAGCGCCGGAATGAGGGCGAACACCACCGCCGCGATCACCGCCGCGGCGCCCGCGGGTGCCGCGCCGAACAGCAGGCAGACCCCGGCGCCTATGCCGAGGAAGGCGCCGGCCACCGTGGCGCCCACGAAGATGGGCCCGCCGTTGCCGACGGCGAGCGTGCACACGGCGCCGTACACGACGATCGCGGTCGCCGCGATCAGTACATGCGGCGCACCGAGCCGGTGCAGCGGCTTGTCCCCGGCGAGCAGTAACAGTCCGCCAACCCCCGCGTAGCACAGCGCGACGATCGCGAACAGCATGCTGCCGCGCCGCTCGCGTCCCATACGCGACAGGATGGCCGCGGTCACGATGAGGATCAGACCGACGCCCAACCCCACCGCGGCACCGGGCAGTTGGGGCGGGCCGGCGAACAGGTCCACCACGGCGCCGCCGAGCAGCGCGAGCGCCCCGAACACGGTGGCGAAGCCGCGGGTCGCCGGGAGCTCCCAGCGACCGGTGCGGTTGCGGGTCGCGGCGGCGACGGCGTCGACGAGGTCGTCGAAGACCAACTCGGGTGCCACCTGGCCGCGCGGGTTGAAGTAGAGGATCTCGCCGTCACGCACGTCCAACTGGGCGGGCGTACGCCCGTTGTCGAGAATGGCGCCACCCAACCGGGACAGCGTCCAACCGCCCTGCGCCGCGCCGTCGTCGGCCAGCTCCGAGCCCGCGTATTTCAGCAGGGTCGGCACCAGATTCGCAAGGGCGACATTCGAAGGTATCGCCAGGTCAACGCGGGCCTTTGGCGCCATGATCGTGACCCGGGTGAGCCCACCACTGATCGTGCTCGCCACGCGACGTTCCTCCAAGCCCGTTTGCCGAATTCCCGGTTTGCAGGTGAGAGTACCTACGATTGCGTACACATACGGCCCCTGCCCCGGGGTGATGTGCGGCGGCGCGGTCGTACAGAATGCGTTATCCAGGTCTGCGTCGGGGAGGGCAGTTACCTTGAGCACCGTGGTGTTCCGCCGGCCGCCACGGCGGCCCGCACCGCAACTGCCCCGTGGCGAATTGTTGCTCGAGTCGCCACCGGAGCTGGCCGAGGAGCTGCCTCGGGGAATGGGTCAGCTACTGATGATCCTGCCCATGGTGTGCGGCGTCGGCGCGATGGCCTTCCTGTACGCCGGCAAAGGTGGCGGCATGGTCACCTACGTGGCGGGCGGCCTGTTCGGCGTCTCCATGTTGGGCATGGCGCTGGGCTCCATGGGTGGCGGCGGCGGCGACAAGAAGGCCGAGCTCGACGCGGAGCGGCGCGACTACATGCGCTACCTCGCGCAGGTGCGCCGCCAGGCCCGGCGGGCCTCCGCGCAGCAGCGGGGGGCGCTGACCTGGCGCCATCCCGAGCCCAGCTCACTGTGGTCGCTGGCCGCCTCCAACCGGATGTGGGAGCGGCGCAGCACCGACGACGACTTCGGTGAGCTGCGCATCGCGATCGGCGCGCAGCAGTTGGCTGTGAAGATCATCACACCGGAGACCAAGCCGGTGGAGGATCTCGAACCGATGTCGGCGATCGCGCTGCGCCGCTTCGTACGGGCCCACCAGAGCGTCCCGCAGTTGCCCATCGCGCTGGCGTTGCGCGCGTTCAGCCGCGTCGTGCTGCGCGGCGACCGCGCCTCGACGACCGGACTCGCCCGGGCCCTGCTGTGCCAGGCCGTCACGTTCCACGCGCCCGACGACCTGATCGTCGCGGTCATCGCGCCACCCGAGCGGCACGCCGAGTGGGACTGGGTGAAATGGCTGCCGCACGCGCAGAGCGGACGGCAGGCAGACGGCGCCGGCGCGGTTCGCATGGTCTTCGACAGCATGACCGACCTGGAGGACCTGCTCGGCGAGGAGCTGGACGCGCGGCCCAGGTACAGCCCGGACGCCAAGCCGCTGACCACCGCGCCGCACGTGCTGGTGATCCTCGACGGTGGCGAGGTGCCGGCCACCTCGCAGATGCTCGGCATCGGGCCGCAGGGCACCACCGTCGTCGACCTGTCCGGCGTGGTGCCGCGCAGCGCCGGCCGCTGGCTGATCTGCCTTGACGTGACATCCACAAGGGTGGATGTCAGCCGCGGCAACCAGACCGTACCGCTGGGCCACCCCGACCTGCTCGGCGCCGCCGAGGCCGAGGGACTGGCCCGGGCGCTGTCCCCGTACCGGCTGTCCCAGCAGACCTGGTCGGAGGAGCCGCTGTCGCGCAGCATGGAGCTGCCCGACCTGCTCGGCATCCGGGACGCGGCCGCGGTCGACACGACGCAGACCTGGCGCCCGCGGCCGATTCGTGACCAGCTGCGGGTACCGCTCGGCATGGGCCCCGAGGGCAACGTCGTGGAGGTGGACTTCAAGGAGGCGGCGCTCGAGGGCATGGGTCCGCACGGGCTGCTCATCGGTGCCACCGGTTCCGGCAAGAGCGAGTTGCTGCGCACGCTGGTCGCGGCGCTGGCGGTCACCCACTCGTCGGAGGAGCTGAACTTCGTCCTCGTCGACTTCAAGGGTGGCGCCACGTTCGCGTCGCTGGACGCGCTGCCGCACACCAGCGCCGTGATCACCAACCTCTCCGACGAGCTGCCACTGGTCGACCGCATGCAGGACGCGCTGGCGGGCGAGATGGTACGGCGGCAGGAGCTGCTGCGGGCGGCCGGCAACTACGTCAACCGGCACGAGTACGAGAAGGCTCGGCTGGCCGGCGAGCCGCTGGAGCCGCTGCCCAGCTTGATGATCATCTGTGACGAGTTCAGCGAGATGCTGGCGAGCAAGCCCGAGTTCATCGAGCTGTTCATCCAGGTGGGACGCATCGGCCGGTCGATCGGCGTGCACCTGCTGCTGGCCTCGCAGCGCCTGGAGGAAGGCAAGTTGCGCGGCCTGGACACCTACCTGTCATACCGGATCGGCCTGCGTACCTTCTCCGCGGTGGAGAGCCGGATCGTGCTCGGCGTCGCCGACGCGTACGAGCTGCCGCAGGCGCCCGGGCACGGGTACCTGAAGGTGGACACCACGACCATGCTGCGTTTCCGGGCCGCCTACGTCTCCGGACCGTACCGGCCGGCCAGCATCGTCGCGCAGCGCTCCGCCGCGATCGTGCAGCAGCAGGTGGTGCCGTACCGGGCCGGCTTCGTACCGGTACCCGAGCTGACCGCCCAGCCGGTCGCCGTCGAGGACGCGGGCGAGTCCGGCAAGCAGGTCAGCACGCTCGACGTGATCGCCGACCGGCTCCGCGGCCGGGGCAAGCCCGCGCACCAGGTGTGGCTGCCCCCGCTGTCCGACCCGCCGGGCCTCGACG
>JBPYFB010000463.1:0-10205 GCA_051986465.1 Rugosimonospora sp. | reverse complement strand
TGGATCCACTGTGGATCGGAGAAGGCCGAGGACCATCGGGTACCGGTGTTCCCGTCGGTCGCGTTCGCCGCCGGGAAGCTGGCGTTCTCGGTGGAGGAGGCGGTGGTCGGCTTGCCCTGTGCCGCGTTGGTGGTGCCGCAGCCGGTACCGACGCTGCCGTAGACCTGGAACTCCCACAGCGAGTACCCGTACCCGGTGGCCCGCGCGGTGCCGTACATGCGCACGTACCGGCCCGTGCCGGTCACGTTGAGCGTCTGGGTGCCGCCGGTGCTGGTGGTGGTGGAGTAGATGGTGGTCCAGGTCGAGGCGTCCGGGGAGACCTGGATCTGGTACGCGGTGGCGTATGCGGTCTCCCACTGCAGCACGACCTGGCTGATCGTGGCCGAGGCGCCGAGGTCGACCTGGATCCACTGCGGGTCGCTGAACGCGCTGGACCAGCGGGTACCGGTGTTGCCGTCGACCGCCGCCGAGGCCGGCGTGCCGGCGTTCTCGGTGGACGAGGCGGTGGCCGGCTTGCCTTGGGACAGCAGCGTCGTGGCGGCGCCGGCGGGACTGGTCAGGACGGCGACGGCGGCACCGGTGAGTGCGGCCAGCGCGATCGATACGAGCGCCGCGATCCTGGGCGACCGGCGGCGGAATGAGACGGGCATGTGACCTCCAGGGGGCGTGCTCGCGAGGGGCGCGAGGAGGTGCGGGGGGAGGTGCGGACGTCATAGAGAGCGCTCTATCGGAACGAGGGTGGACGGGTGCGGCGGCGGTGTCAAGGCGGCATCGGGCCCGCCGGGGGCTGTGGCGCACCATCCCGCAATAGAGACATTTCGCCTAAGTTTAAGTGTGGGCAAAAGTCCGACCGGCGGGCCCCCCGGTGCTTAGTAAGCTCGCTAGACTAAGGCCAAAATCAAGTAGGGAGTACCGATGAGCCACGTACCCGAGCTGGGATCCGACTTCGTGTGGGGAGCCGCGACCTCGTCGTACCAGATCGAAGGGGCCGTGGCCGAGGACGGCCGCTCACCGTCCATATGGGACACGTTCTGCCGGGTGCCGGGTGCCATCGACAACGGTGACACCGGCGACGTGGCCTGCGACCACTACCACCGGTGGCCGCAGGATATCGCTCTCATGCGCCGCCTCGGCGTGGACGCCTACCGGTTCTCCATCGCGTGGCCGCGCGTCCTGCCCGGCGGCGACGGCCCGGTGAACGAGGCCGGGCTGGACTTCTACGACCGGCTCGTGGACGGCTTGCTGGAGGCCGGCATCCGGCCGTTCGCCACGCTGTACCACTGGGACCTGCCTCAGATCCTGGAGGACCGCGGCGGCTGGCCCGCCCGAGAGACCGCTTTCTTGTTCGCCGACTTCGCCGCCGTGGTCGCGGCCCGGCTGGGCGACCGGGTGGCCGACTGGTTCACCGTCAACGAGCCGCTGTGCTCGGCGTGGATCGGCTACCTCGAAGGCAAGATGGCACCCGGACTCCAGGACATCAACCGGGCGGTGCCGGCAGCCCACCACCTGCTGCTCGGGCACGGGCTGGCGATGGCCGCGGTGCGCGCGAACGCGGCCGGGCCGGCGCGGCTGGGCGCCGTGCTCAACCTGAGCCCGATCGAGCCGGCCGGCCCGACCGAGGAGGACGCGCAAGCCGCCAGCCGCGCCGACGGGCACACCAACCGGTGGTGGCTGGATCCGCTGCACGGCCGCGGGTACCCGGAGGACATGGTGGCCGTCTACGGCGTGCAGCCGCCGGTACAGGAGGGCGATCTGGCCGCGATCGCCGCACCCATGGACCATCTCGGCCTCAACTACTACTTCCGGCAGATCGTCACGGACGACCCGAACGGCCCGGTACCGCACGCGCGGATGGTCGGCGTACCGGAGGCCCGGCACACCGCGATGGGCTGGGAGGTGCACCCGAACGGGTTGGAGGAGCTGCTGCTGCGGCTGACCAACGAGTACCGGGCCTCGCGCATCTACGTGACCGAGAACGGCTCGGCGTGGAACGACGAGGTGCAGCCGGACGGCAACATCGAGGACAAGGACCGGATGGACTACCTGGAGTCGCACCTGGCCGCCAGCATGCGCGCGACCCGGGGCGGCGCGCCGCTGGCCGGATACTTCGCCTGGTCCCTGCTGGACAACTTCGAGTGGGCGTACGGGTACGCGAAGCGCTTCGGCCTCGTCCACGTCGACTACCACAACCAGCGGCGCACGATCAAGGCGAGCGGCTACCGGTACGCGGAGATCATCGCCAGCCACCGGCGCGGCCAGCTCACCGAGGCGCGCATCGCCTGACCGCGCCTGCCGTACTCGGCGTCAGCGCCAAGGCGCCCTCCCGCAGCCCGGCTCGCTCACCCCGGTGCCGTCGTGAACGTGAGGAGCCAGAAGTACTCCAACTCGACGACCTGTGGCGCGCCGCCGTGCCGACCGGCGACCTCGAGAAGTTGCTCGCGCGCCGGGAAGTTCTTGAGGACTTCGTACGTGCTGCCGTCCCGCAGTCGCCGAAGCTGGTACGTGTTGCCGGCTTCATCGACCCGCGCGACCGGGTGGCTGCTGCCCTCGACGTACCGGTTGTCGACGAGGACGACCAGGGAGCCGGGGCACAGCCGCCCGCAGAGGCCGCGCAGGAACCGGTCGCCGTCCGCGGCGGTCAGGTGCGACCACCAGAACCCGGCGAAGCCGGCGGTGAACTGCCCGGCGCCGCCGTCGAGGGCGGTGCCGTCGAGGGCGAAGACGTCGGCGCGGCCGAATCCGACGTTCTCCCGGGGATAGTCGCGCGAGGCGGCGACGGCGAGCGGAGCCGGATTGAGGTCCGTGGCGTACACGCTGTTCGCGGTGGCCGAGATGAACTGCGTCCAGTATCCGGTGCCGCAGGCGACCTCGAGCACGTCCCGGCCGGCGAGTGCGCTGGGGATCAGGGCCTGCAGCCGCCGCAGATCGGACTGGCGTTCCGGGATCGCGTAGACGGCGTCGTACTCCGGGGCACGCCGCTCGTAGTAGTCAGCAAGCACGGTCCCATCCTCACAAAAGGCAATCCGGCGAGTATCCCGTGTGGACGGTCAGTAGATCCAGACGGTGGTACCGATCGGGTCGAGATTGCTCGCCCAGATCCAGTCGATCGCGGCGTTGCTGACCCGTACGCACCCGTGCGAGGCGGGGTAGGCCGGTACCGAGCCGTCGCCGTGGATCGCGTACCCACCCGTGAAGTACCGGGGCCGGATCAGCAGGCCCAGCGTGGACTGGCGCGGCCCGTCGATGACCCGGTACGTGTGGAACTTGCCCTTCGGCGTGACGGCGACCTCACGTACACCCTGGTCGTAGTAGACGTACCCGCCGCCGGTCGAGGTGTTGAGGATGTACTCCACGTGCCCGTCATTCACGAACAGGAGCAGGTTACGGGCGATGTTCACCTCGATGAGGCGACCGGACGTGCTGCGCGCCTTCGGCCGGGTACCGGCGACGAGCGCGGCCTCGGTGGCGGCATTGACGACGCCGGTACGGGGCAGGCCGGCCGCCTTCTGCAGCGCGTACACGGCCTGCTGGGTGGTACCGCCGAAGCGCCCGTCCGGCTTGCCGAGCCAGTACCCGAGGTCGGTCAGCCGCTGCTGCAGGCTCAGGACGTCGGCGCCGCTCGCGCCGCGCTTGATGGGCAGGTGTGACGCGGGTGTCGTACTCGGGCTGGCGCTCGGGCTCGGCGACGACGAGGGCAGCGGCGAGAGCGCGGGTAAGGACGGTGACGGCATTGGCGAGAAGGCCGCGGCGGGCGAAGGCGACTCCGCCGCGGCGGATAACGGCTCCGATGCGCCGCGGCAGGCGGCCAGGCTGGCCAGCACCGCCAGCGCCACACACGGCGCGGTCAGTAGGGCAGGTAGGCGATTCACGGGCACAAGTGTGCCAGGCCGCCGCCACCTGACTGGTCAGTCAGTTTGCGGTGGCGCCGCTGTCCGCATGCTGGTGTGCGCCCCCGGACTCCGTTCCGTTCGGGTGTACCAGCAAGACATTGCAGTGCACGTCGGCGATGAGCTGGCGGCTGGCGCTGCGGTCGATGAGCGCCGCCAGCGGCCCGTGCGAGGGACTGCCCACCGCGACCATCGTGGCGCCGACGCTGTTGGCGTGCCGCGCGATGAGCCGGCCCACATTGCCGTGGTCGTTGACGCTGCGCAGGACGTGGCCGGTGGCGGGTACGCCGAGCTGCCCCAGTTCCGCCAGGCGCGCCCGTACCGTCTCGCGGGCCCGGTCCAGGTCCTCGCCCTCGACCGCGTCGTCGCCCACCACCTCGATCTCCTGGACGTGCAGCAGTTCCAGCGGGGCGTGCAGGGCGTTCGCCAACCGCGCGGCGGCCGAGGTGACCACCTCCGCGGCCGGCCCGTCGTCCACCGCCACCACGACCGGCCGGTCGAAGCGGTCGCCCGCCGTGGCGCCGACGTAGAGCAGTTCGCCGACGGCCGGCTGCGCCACCTCGGTCTGCACGACCGCCTCCGGCCGATCGACCGCGGCGAGGATCCGGTGTCCGGTCGCGAGCACGACGATGGCGAGCAGGAACGCCGCGGAGCCGAGATAGAAGGGCAGGTGCTCGTTGTAGCGCTCGGCGAGCCGGCCGGCCACGTACGGGGCCAGGCCGCCGCCGATGAACCGGACGAAGCCGTACGACGCCGAGGCGACGGGGCGCTCGACCGGTGCCACGCTCATCACGGCCTGCGTGGTGAGCGTGTTGTTGACGCCGATGAACGTACCCGCGACGATGACCGCGACCACGATCGTGGTGGAGGAGCTGACCCGCGCGCCGATGACGCCCAGCACGACGGCGAGGCCGAAGAGGTTGACGTACAGCGTGGGCGCGGTACCGAAGCGGCGCTGCAGCCGGGGCGCGACCGCCACGCTGAACAGCGCCACCAGTACACCCCAGGCGGTGAACACGTACCCGAGCTGGTGCGCGCCCAGGTGCATGGGGAACGGCGCGTACCCGAGCAGCGTGAAGAAGCCCCAGTTGTAGCAGAGGGCGGTCAGGCTCATGGTGAGCAGGCCACGGTGGCGCAGCGCCTTCAGCGGCTCGGTGATCGAGGTGCGGCGGGCCGGTTTCGGCGTCGGCGCGACCATGACGATGGTCGCGATGAGCGCGATGGCCATCAGCGCGCTGACCCCGAAGAACGGGCCGCGCCAGCTGATCCCGCCGAGTTCCCCGCCGAGCAGCGGGCCGACCGCGATACCGAGGCCCAGCGCCGCCTCGTACAGGATGATGGCCCCGGCGAAGCCGCCGCTCGCGGAGGCCACGATCACCGCGAGGGAGGTCGCGATGAACAGCGCGTTGCCCAGCCCCCAGCCGGCGCGGAAGCCGATGATGCCGCCGATGCTCCCGGCCGAACCGGCGAGGGCGGCGCAGATCACGATGAGCACGAGGCCACAGATGAGGGTCCGTTTGGCGCCGATACGGCTGGAAACCCAACCGGTGACGAGCATCGCCACGGCGGTGACCACGAGATAACTGGTGAACAGCAGCTCGACCTGGCTGGGGGTGGCGTGCAGCTGGGACGAGAGCGAGGGCAGGATCGGATCGACCAGGCCGATGCCCATGAACGAGATGACGCAGGCGAAGGCGACCGCCCAGACCGCCTTCGGTTGGCGCAGTGGGCTGCCGGCCGGCGCGTGCTGGGTGGCGGTCAAGAGTTCTCCTTCGTCGGTGCGATCGTCGTCGTCGGTGCAGTCGGTCCCGACAGGTCGGCCAGGCGGGTGAGCGCGGGCAGTGCGGCGGCGATCGCGGTGGCGTCATCCGCGGGCAACTCGGCGAGGAGCGCGGCGAGCCGGGCGGTCCGCGCGCGGTGCCGGCGGCGCAACAGTTCGCGGCCGGCCTTGGTGACGGCGACCAGGACCACGCGCCCGTCCTGCGGATCGGTGCGCCGCTCGGCCAG
Source organism: Rugosimonospora sp. (assembly GCA_051986465.1). GTDB lineage: Bacteria > Actinomycetota > Actinomycetes > Mycobacteriales > Micromonosporaceae > DATEJJ01. The sequence goes on along the minus strand of JBPYFB010000463.1, from coordinate 4,311 downwards.
CCCGTCCCGCTCAAGCCGGGAGACGAGTTGCGTCATCGCCGGTTGGGTGACGCCTTCCCGCGCGGCCAGTTCGGAGAGGCGGTGCGCACCCTCGTGCTCCAGCGTGCGGAGCGTGGACATCGCGGTCAGGCTCAGGCCGGAGGCCGGCCCGATCCGCCGCAGCAGGGAGAGGAGCTGGTCGAGGGTGGCCGCCAAACCGGCGTTGTCGACGATGGTTGCGGTACGGGGCACCGTTCATTTGTATCAGACTCTTATATAAGCTACTTATGTTGTTGGTCACCCCGACCTGTTCAGGTCAGTCTGTTCAAGCTACGGCGGCCTCGAAGTCGACCAGCTGGGACGGGTCGAACGCGGTCGGGTAGAGGCCGATGGACTGCAGCAGCGCGATGCCTCGGGCGACCCTCGACGCGTCGAACGCGCCCAGGCCGTGCCCGGGTTGCGCGGTGGCCACGTAGGAGCGCATCAGCTCCAGTTCGGCGGCGGCCACCGCGGCGGGGGTGGTGGGGACCGCCTCGTGGAGCAGCTGCCCGGCCTCGTCCGGGTTGTCCACCGCGTAGCGCAGGCCGCGCATGAGAGCGTTGACGAAGCGCCGTACCAGATCCGGGTCGTTCTTCACGGTATCCACAGTGGACACCACCACGTTGCCGTACAGGTCGCCGAGGTAGTCGCCGTACGGGAGCACCACGGGCGGGCGGTGGATCGCCGCCTGTACCGCGGGCTGCCCGACGACGAACTGCCCGATGGCGTCGACCCGGCCGGCGGCGAGTACCGCGGGCAGCGAGCTCGGGGGCATCTCCGTCCAGGTGACGCCGCGCGGGTCGACGCCGGCGAGCTTGGCGTAGGCGGGGAACAGGGTCCGGGGTACCGCCCCGGCGGCCTGCCCGATGTGCCGCCCGGCCAGGTCGGCGGGGCGGGCGATGCCCCGGCTCGGCTGGGCCATCAGCGCGATCAGCGTCTGCGTGTTGATCGCGGCCACCACCCGGAAGGGGCCGAACGCTCCGTTTCCGGCGCGCACCAGCGCCCCGCTGTAGTCGATGGTGGCGAACTGGGCCCGACCGGCGGCGAGCGCGGCGAGGTTGGCGTCCCCGGCCGCGCCCGGCTGGATCGCCACGCGCAGCGCCGCCTCGGCGAAGTAGCCCTTCGCGTCGGCGACCCAGGCGTAGCCTTCGCGGCCGTAGGTGCCGAATCCGGTGAGGTAGGTGACCGGACGCGCCACTGGGGGGCGCGGCGCGACGGTCGAGCCGCACCCCGCGGCGACGGCGGTGATGGGGGTACTCGCGATCGCCGCGTAGGTCATCAGTGCGGACCGGCGTGACACCATGGCGTGCCTCCAGCTTTCAGCGGACGGGGACGCGGGTCACGCTATCCGCAGGACCGGACGTATGGATGTCCTGCGCGGTCGGCCGACCGTCGGCAAAAGCGCCGAACCGCGCCGGTCAGCGATGAGCCGGGGGCGGCGGCCAGGCCAGCGCCTTGAGGCCGTCGAGCCCGCCGTTGACGACGTCCCGGTCGTGGCTGTGGCGCTTGTTCGGGTTGCCCGGCGCGTACTGCCACAGCGCGAACGTGTTCCAGCCGGCCGGGAGCCTGGGCTCGTGCCTCGTGTAGCTCGCGATGTCCAGCGGGTGGTCGGCGAAGGTGGTGTCGTAGGCGGTACACGGATTCCACCAGTACGTGTTCGTGTAGATCATCGGCTTTCGGCCGATCGCCGCCTCGATGTCCCCGATGAACGACGCGATCCAGGCGCGTAGCTGCGTCGGGGTGAGGTTGTAGCAACCGTTGGTGGCGATACCGCGGTAGGGCCACTCCAGGTCCACGAACGGGACGAGGGTGCGCGCGTCGTGGGTGAACCGGGCGGTGCGCAGGAAGTGCTCGGCCTGGCCCAGCGGGTCGCCCAGGTCGGGGCGGGCGTAGACGTAGGCGCCGACGAAGCGGTGCGCGGCGCGGGCCGCGGCGTAGTCGGCGGCGAAGTGCGGGTTGACGTACGTGCTGCCCTCGGTGGCCTTGATGTAGACGAACTCGCTACCGGCCGCGATCTCGGTGCGCCACGCCATGGTGAACGCGGTGTGGTCGTGGCTGGACAGGTCGATACCGCCCACCGGGTAGCCAACCGGCCGCCCGGCGAGGATCTCGGCGACCGCCTGCTGCGACACGGTCTCCACGGGCGCCCGCGCGACCCGCCCCGGTACCGAGGCGACCGCCCAGACGGTGGTCACCAGCAGCACGGCGACGAGGGCGGCACCGCGCCGCTGCCACGGCGACATGGCTGCGATCGTGCGGCAGGTGCGCTGCCACACTCGGCTCGTGCCCCGGACCCGTTCGCTCTCCGGGGGGCTCAACCGCTCCGGCACGTCACTAGTGTGCCCGAAGAGTCGCGCTCCACGCGTAGGCGCGCGTCGCAGTCGAGTGAGGCGGGCAACGCCACGGGCGAAAATGCCACGATGAGCACATGGACTTCGAGTCGGGTGCCGGGCTGCTGCACAGGTTGACGTCATACATCAAGGAACGGGAATGGGACGTGCCGGTCGACGACCCCAGGTTGCGGCACGACCTGGTACCCACCGACTACGCCACCCAGCCGCCACCCACAAAGGAGTACCCCGACCTGCCGGCCGTACCGCTGCCGCGTGACCTGCCCGGCCCCGGCGTCGCGGCGACCGCGGCGCTCGCCGGGCAGCCCGCGCCGGCCCAGCCGCTCGACGCCGCGCAACTGGGCCGGGTGCTCTTCCTGGGCGCCGGGATCCTCCGCATCACCGATCGCCCCACGGGTCGCGTCCACTTCCGCGCGTCCGGTTCGGCCGGCGCCCGCTTCCCGCTCGAGGTGTACGCGAGCACCCGCGGCGTGGCCGGGGTACCCGACGGCGTGCACTGGTACGACGCCAAGGAGCACGCCCTGGTACAGGTCGGGCCGCCGGCCGGTGGCGAGGCGACCACGCTGGTCGTGACCGGCGTGCACTGGCGGACCGGCTGGCGGTACGCGGAGCGCGGCTGGCGGCACCTGTACTGGGACGCCGGTACCCTGCTGTCGCAGTTGATCGCGGCGTCGGCCAGTGCCGGATGGGAGCCCAGGCTGCGCACCCTGTTCCCGGACGCGCGCCTGCGCGAACTGGTCGGCGCCGACGGCGTGTACGAGTACCCGCTCGCGCTGCTCACCTTCGGCGACGGTGAGCCGGCGGTGGCGGCGGCCGGTCCGGCCGCCCGCGGCGAGCTGGTACCGCAGGAGTTCCCGCTGGCCACCGCCGCGCAGCGGGCGGGGGAGCGGGACGAGTTCGGGCCGGCGTGGCCGGACGGGCCGGTGCTGCCCGACGTACCCCCGTCGGAGACCGTCGACGAGATCGTCGTGCGTCGCGGCTCGCAGCGCCTCATGGACCGCGGCCGCACCCTGCCCCGTACCCACCTCGAATGGCCGATGCGCGCGGCGATGCGCGGCATCGACGTGCCGCACTGGGTGGTGGTGCACGGCGTCGACGGCGTCGCGCCGGGCGTGTACCGGTGGCCCGACCTCGACCACCCGGTGCGCGCCGGTGACCTGCGCGAGGAGATGCTGGAGGTCTGCGTCGGCCAGGGCCTGGGCAGCGACGCCGCGTACGTGGTCATCTCCGGCACGTCGCCCGCCGCGCTCGACGACCGCCGGTACCGTGACGCGCAGCTCGCCGCGGGCATCGTGGAGGGGCGGCTGCACCTCGCCGCGTACGCGCTCGGCGCGAGCGCCTCCGGCATGACCTTCGTCGACGCGATGGTCCCCGACCTGGTACGCGAGCCCGACGACCTGGTGACGCTGCTCTTCACGTGCGTCGGGGTACCCGAGTACGCGTCCAGGCGGGGCGGCGCGCCCGGCGCGCCCACCCGGATCCGGATGGTGACGCCGCGCATCGTGGACTGAGGCGCACTGCAAGCGGGGGATCGTTTGCCGGCTCACGACTTCGTTGCTAGGCTAACGTTAGCCGGCTAGCGGTTGGTCGCGCCGGCCCTGCCGTCCATCTAGAGAGCCGTCCACCCAGAGAGGCGCCATGCTGAGCTTCGGCCTCAAGACGAGCCAGTCCCGCATCGGATACGAGGACATCCGCGCGCTGTGGCGCGAGGCCGACCAGCTGGTCGCCTTCGACGACGCCTGGCTGTGGGACCACATGGTGCCGCTGCGCGGCGACGTGCGGGGCGCCGCGCTGGAGGCGTGGACGCTGCTCGCGGCGCTGGCCGCGCAGACCGAGCGGCTGCGGCTGGGCGTCATCGTGACCAGCAACCGGCTGCGCCCGCCGGCGGTACTGGCGAAGATGGCGGCGACCGTCGACCAGATCGCGGGCGGCCGGCTCATCT
>JBPYFB010000462.1:0-10687 GCA_051986465.1 Rugosimonospora sp. | reverse complement strand
AGGCGGTTCATCGCGATCGCGAGGGTCTCGTGCGCCTCGGCGGAGATCGAGCCGTAGCTCATCGCCCCGGTGGCGAACCGCTTCACGATCTCGGTCGCCGGCTCCACTTCGGAGAGTGCTACCGGCTCCCGCTCCCGCAGCCGCAGCTCGAACAGGCCGCGCAGGTAGCCCGACTCGGCCGACAGCGCGTCGACCTTCTGGGTGTACTTCTTGAAGACCTCGTACTGGCGGCTGCGGGTGGCGTGCTGCAGCAGGAAGACGGTCTCCGGGTTGAACAGGTGCACCTCGCCCTCGCGGCGCCACGCGTACTCGCCGCCGACCTCCAGCCGCCGGTGCGCCCGCTCCGCCTCGTTGGCCGGGTACGCCGTCGCGTGCCGGGCAGCCACCTCGGCCGCGATCTCGTCTAGCCCGATGCCGCCGATCCGGCTGGTGGTGCCGGTGAAGTAGCGCTCTACGAGCCGCCGGTCCAGGCCGGTCGCCTCGAAGACCTGGGCGCCGCAGTACGAGCTGACCGTCGAGATGCCCATCTTCGACATGATCTTCAGTACGCCCTTGCCCAGCGCCTTGACGTACTTACGGATCGCCGCCGCCGGCTCGATGCCGTTCAGCTGGCCGGTCAGGATCAGGTCCTCGACGCTCTCGAACGCGAGGTACGGGTTGATCGCGGCGGCGCCGTACCCGATGAGTACCGCCGCGTGGTGCACCTCGCGGCAGTCGCCGGACTCCACGATCAGCGCGACCTGGGTGCGGGTCTGCTCGCGTACCAGGTGCTGGTGCACCACGGCGGTCAGCAGCAGCGACGGTATCGGCGCCAGGTCCGCGTTGGAGTCCCGGTCAGAAAGCACCAGGATCCGCGCGCCGTCCTCGATCGCCTCCGAGATGTGCCGGCAGATCTCGGTGAGCCGGGCCTTCATGCCGGCGCCGCCCTCGCGCACCCGGTACAGGCCGGAGACGCGGACCGCCTTGAAGCCGGGCAGGTCGCCGTCCTCGTCGATGGAGAGCAGCTTGGCCAGCTCGTCGTTGTCGATGATCGGTCCGGGCAGGACGATCTGGCGGCAGCTGGCCGGCCCGGGCCCGAGCAGGTTGCCCTCCGGGCCCACGGTCAGCGCCAGGCTGGTCACCAGCTCCTCCCGGATCGCGTCCAGCGGCGGGTTGGTGACCTGGGCGAAGAGCTGGGAGAAGTAGTCGTACAGCAGGCGCGGGCGCTTGGACAGTACGGCGATCGGGGTGTCGGTACCCATCGAGCCGACCGGTTCGGCGCCGGTACTGGCCATCGGGGTGAGCAGGATCTTCAGCTCTTCCTCGGTGTACCCGAAGGTCTGCTGCCGGCGGCGCACCGAGTCGTGCGTGTACACGACGTGCTCGCGCGGTGGCAGGTCGGCCAGGTGCATGAGGCCCGCGTGCAGCCAGTCCTCGTACGGCGCGGCCGCGGCCAACTCCGCCTTGATCTCGTCGTCCTCGATGATGCGCCCGGCCGCCGTGTCGACCAGGAACATCTTGCCCGGCTGCAACCGGCCCTTGGCCACCACCGTGGCCGGGTCGAGGTCGAGCACGCCGGCCTCGCTGGCCAGCACGACCAGCCCGTCGGAGGTGTGCCACCAGCGCCCCGGACGCAGGCCGTTGCGGTCCAGAACGGCGCCGACGAGGGTGCCGTCGCTGAACGCGATCGCCGCCGGCCCGTCCCACGGCTCCATCAGGCTCGCGTGGAACTGGTAGAACGCGCGGCGGGCCGGCTCCATCGCCGTGTCGTTCTCCCACGCCTCCGGGATCATCATGAGGACCGCGTGCGGCAGGCTGCGCCCGCCGAGGTACAGCAGCTCCATGACCTCGTCGAAGTTGGCCGCGTCGGACGCGTCCGGCGTGCAGATCGGGAACAGCCGCTTGATGTTGCCCGGAATCAGTGGACTGGCCAGCAACGCCTCCCGGGCCGCGAGCCAGTTGCGGTTGCCCCGGATCGTGTTGATCTCGCCGTTGTGCGCGATGTACCGGTACGGGTGGGCCAGCGGCCACGACGGAAACGTGTTGGTCGCGAAGCGCGAGTGGACCAGCGCGACGGCGCTGGATACGCGCTCGTCGGAGAGGTCCGGGAAGTAGCTGACCACCTGGTCGGGCGTGAGCATGCCGTTGTAGACGATGGTGCGACAGGACAGCGACGGGAAGTGCACCTCGAGGCCGCGCTCCCGGGTCTCCCGCTCGGTCTGCTTGCGCACGCAGAACCCGACCCGCTCCAGCTCCAACCCGGACAGGCGCTCACCGGCGGGGCCGGCGGACGAGCCGGTCAGCCGGCGGGCCGCGATGAAGACCTGGCGGATGCGGGGCTGGCCGGCGAGCGCGCCGATACCCAGGCCATCCGGGCGGACGGGTAGCTCCCGCCAGCCGACGATCTCAGCACCCTCGACGAGCGCGTACTTCTCCAGAACCCGTACCGCCAGCGCCTCGTCCGGGCCTTCGGGCAGGAACACCAGGCCGGTGAGGTACTCGCCAGGGCCGGGCAGGTCGAAGTCGACGACCGCCCGGTAGAACTCGTCGGGTACCTGGAGCAGAATGCCGGCCCCGTCGCCGGTGTTCGGCTCGGCGCCACGCGCACCGCGATGGTCCAACCGGCGCAGCGCCGCCAATCCTCGGGCCACAACCTGGTGGGAGCGACCCTTGAGATCGGCGACGAACGCGATGCCACAGGAGTCGTGCTCGAACGCCGGGTCGTACAGGCCCTGCCCGATCGGCGCGGACGGAACCTGGTCCTGGCGGAGCCGAGCACCCCGAACGCCTCCCTGGGAGAGCGGGTGCGGGTGCGGGTCTGCCATCGGGCCTCCTGACGTCAGCACATGGGGAGCGGCGGGACGGCGTCGGCCCTGCAAGTTGCGTTCTCAGAGTCTACGTTAGGTGCGTGCCTGAGTCGCACTACCGGCTTGATCACAATGGTGATGCCGGATAGAAGGACCAAGCTTAGCGGGCTCGTGAGCCGCGCAACACGCGCCCGAGCAGCGCGGGCGGAAGGCCCAGCGCGTCGCGGGCACGCCCGGCCAGCGAACCGTTACCGGCGAACATTGCGCCCATCCGGCGCGATTGACGCATGATCCGGGCCAGCGTCGGGCGCCGGTCGCGCGTGTACGCGTCGAGCGCGGCGGACAGCGACCGCCCGGGTACCGCCTCCAGCAGCAGCCCGCACAGCGACGCCGCGTCCTCCAGCGCGAGGCAGGCGCCCCGTCCCAGGTGGTGGCTCATCGCGTGGGCTGCGTCACCGATCAGCGCGTACCCGCCGGTGCCGGCCGGATACGTGAACGAGCGGGGTACCGGGCGCAACTCGGCCACCTGGTGCTGGATCAGGTCTTCCGGCTCGGTGGCGGCGAGCAGGTCGCCGATGGGCGCGTGCCAGTCGGCGAACCAGCGCCGCAGCAGGCTCAGCTGCATGGCCGGCGGCTCGGGCCGGTACGCGCCGGGTACGGTCGCCGCCCAGTACAGGCCGCCACGGTTCGTACCGCCGGCCGAGCCGCGATCCGCGAGCGTCGCGTACCGGAAGCGGTGTCCTCCGCCGAGCGTCTCGCCGCCGGTACCGATGCCGTCGGCCAGCTTGGGCGCCCGGTACCACGGGATCACCGCCCGCCACGCCGCGCAGCCGGCGGCGACCGCGGTCGTCTCGCACGCCAACCGGCGGCGTACCACGCTGTCCACTCCGTCGGCGCCGATCACCACGTCCGCCTGCCACGTCGTGCGGCCGTCGGTCACCGCGGGCTGCTCCTCGGCGGTGAGCCGCACTGTGCGTATCGCCACCCCGGGGCGGATGTCGATCCGGTCACCCAGCCCGGCCACGAGCGTGTCGTGCAGATCCTCCCGGTGTACGACCAGAGCCGCCTCGCCGTCCCCGGTGTCCGGATCCGCGCTGGATGCATCGGGCTGTACCAGCCACTGGCCGTTGGGCCGGCGGATGCCCCGGCTGGGCGCCGGGCTCGCGATCGCCCGCAGCCCGTCGCTCAGGCCGAGGTCGTGCAGCGCGCGTACCCCCTCGGGCCAGATCAGCAGCGCCGCGCTGTCCCCGCGCAGCCGGCTCGCGCGCTCCAGCAGCGTTACCTGCCAGCCGGTTCGGGCCAGCGCGCCAGCGACCGCGAGGCCGCCGACGCCGGCACCGACCACGACTGCGGAGCGCATGGTGTACCTACCTGTCCACCGCTGACGACGACCGATCCTCGGCCGGCTTGTCCTCGGGAGCTACCTCGTCCTCGCCGCCGGATGCCTCCGCCGCCGGCTCGGGCTCCGCCTGCGCCGCCGGCTCAGGCTCGGGCTCGGCTTCCGCCGCCGGCTCAGGCTCGGGCTCTGCTTCCGCCACTGGCTTGGTCTCGGCTTCCGCCTCCGCCATTGGCTTGGTCTCGGCCTCCGCCTCCGGCGTGGCCGCGGCCTGCGCGCCCGGCTCGGCCGCGGCGGACTCCGACGCGGTCACCATCCGCACCTCGCCACCCTCGCCCACCTCGAGCCGCTGCTGCGGTCCGCGTACCCGAAGGAAGTACGCGAGCGCGCCGAGGAACACCAGGATCGAGGTCCAGTTGTTCAGCCGCAGGCCGAGGAAGTGGTTGGCGTCATCGACGCGCAGGTACTCGACCCAGAACCGGCCGACCGTGTACGCCATCACATACAGCGCGAAGGCGCGGCCCCGGCCGAACTTGTACCGGCGGTCCAGCTGCCAGACGAGTACCGCGACGCCGAGGTCCCACAGCAACTCGTACAGGAAGGTGGGCTGGAACGTGCCGAGCACGACCGCCTTGCCGTCCATGACCAGCGCGTGGCCGGGGTTGTTCGGGTCCATCTCATGGATCTTGAGACCCCACGGCAGTGATGTGGATCGCCCGTACAGCTCGTTGTTGAACCAGTTGCCCAACCGGCCGATCGCCTGGGCCACCGGCAGTGCCGGGGCGGCGGCGTCCGCGACGAAGGACAGCGGTATGCCCTTGAGCCGGCAGGCGATCCAGCCGCCGGCGACGCCGCCGGCGACAGCCCCCCAGATGCCGAGACCACCGTGCCAGATCTCCAGCGGCTCCAGCGGGCTGATCCCCTTGCCGAAGTACTGCTGCGGCGAGGTGATCAAGCTATAAATCCGGGCACCGATGATGCCCGCGGGGACAGCCCAGATGGCGACGTCCAGCACAAGGTAGGGCGGCGCACCGCGGCGGCGCATCCGCCGCTCGGTGATCCAGCACGCCACGATGATTCCGACGATGATGCAAAGCGCGTACGCCCGGAGCGTCAGCGGGCCGAGTTGCCACGCCGCTGAGGTCGGGCTGGGTATGGCGGCCAACACTTGGTTCACGGGTGCACACGCTACCGCTCATTGGCGCCTTAGCGCTTCCCCGGGGGAGCCCAGCCGAAACCCGGTTTTTTGCGGAGCCGGGCACCCGTTCGTTCCCCTGGGTTTCCACCGCCGTTGCCCTTAGGCTGTTCGGGTATGAGCTCCCTCGTTTCCGCGGTCGCGGCGGTCATCGAAGACCCAGCCGGCCGTGTGCTGCTGTGCCAGCAGAGTCAGGGACACCGCTTCTGGAGCCTGCCCGGCGGGAAGATCCGCAACGGCGAGAGTCCGCTGCACGCGGCGGTGCGTGACATCCGGGAAGAGACCGGTACCGACATCGAGATCGTCGACCTGGTCGGCCTGTACCACCTCACCGGCCAGTGCTCCGACGACGACCTGCCCGACGTGCTCGTGCACGTCTTCCGTGGCAAGCTCGACGGCGAGACGACCCTCAACGCGCCGGGGCGCATCTGCCGGCTGTCCTGGCACGATCCGGACACGCTGCCTGAGCCCCTGACGTCCACCGCGCGGCGCGCACTGACCGACGCCGTCGCCGGCCGCTCGGGCGTCCTCTCCGACGTGCATCGCGTCGCCGAGCCAGAGATCCCGGACGCGATCGTCGAAGCGGTCGCGGCCTGACCCGACCAGCCCTGCGGTGCTGACCAGCCGGCGGTGCTGACCTGATCAGCTACGGACTGGCGCGCGCACGCCGGCGGCGAGATCGGCCACCAGCTCCCGCAGGGCCACGAGCCCGGCCTCCTGGTCCGGCGCGTCCAGGACGCATCGGACCAGTGCGCTACCCACGATCACCCCATCGGCGTATCCGGAGACCGTCGCCGCCGCGGCACCGTCCCGTACCCCGAGCCCGACGCCGACGGGCACGTCGGTGGCCTGGCGTACCCGGGCAACCAGCGTTGGCGCCGCATGCGAGGTCTGCTCCCGCGCACCCGTGACACCCATCACGCTGGTGGCGTAGACGAAGCCTCGGCACGCGGCCACGGTCATCGCGAGCCGCTCATCGGTGGAGGACGGCGCGACCAGGAACACCCGGTCCAGCCCGTGCGCGTCCGACGCGGCCAGCCACTCGCCCGCCTCGTCGGGGATCAGGTCGGGCGTGACCAGACCGGCGCCGCCGGCCGCGGCGAAGTCGCGCGCGAAGCGGTCCACGCCGTACCGCTCGATCGGGTTCCAGTACGTCATGAGCACGACGGGCGTCCCGGTCGCCGCGACCGCCTCGACCGTGCGTACCACGTCGGCGGCGCGTACCCCGCCGGCGAGGGCGATCTCGCTGGCGCGCTGGATGACCGGGCCGTCCATCACCGGATCGGAGTACGGGAACTCCACCTCGACGATGTCCACGCCCGCGTCGACCATCGCGAGCATCGCCTCGACGCTGCCCGGTACGGTCGGGAACCCGGCCGGCATGCAGCCGACCAGAACGCCTCGGCCGTCCGCCTTGGCCTTCTCGAACAGCCCCGCGACGCTCACGCTCCGTCCTCCAGGAACCCGAAGTACCGGCCGGCCGTCTCGACGTCCTTGTCGCCGCGTCCGGACAGGTTCACCACGATGATCGCGTCCGGCCCGAGCTCCTTCGCGACGCGGGCGGCACCGGCCAGCGCGTGCGCGCTCTCGATCGCCGGGATGATGCCCTCCGTACGGCACAGCAGCTGGAACGCCGCCATCGCCTCGGCGTCGGTCACCGGCTCGTACGTCGCCCGCCCGGTGTCGTGCAGCCAGGAGTGCTCCGGACCCACGGCGGGATAGTCCAGCCCCGCCGAGATCGAGTGCGACTCGAGGGTCTGCCCGTCCTCGTCCTGCAGCAGGTACGTGCGCGTGCCGTGCAGCACGCCGATGCCGCCGCCGGTGATGCTGGCCGCGTGCCGGCCGGTCTCGACGCCCTCGCCGCCCGCCTCGAACCCGTACAGCCGCACGCCCTCGTCGGGGATGAACGCGTGGAAGATGCCGATCGCGTTGGAGCCGCCGCCGACGCACGCGCAGACCGCGTCGGGCAGCCGGCCGGTCAGCGCCAGTACCTGCTCCCGGGCCTCCACGCCGATGCCGCGCGCGAAGTCGCGAACCATGGCGGGGAACGGGTGCGGCCCACCGACGCTACCGATCAGGTAGTGCGTGTCCGCGACGTTGGCGACCCAGTCCCGCAGCGCCTCGTTCATCGCGTCCTTGAGCGTGCGGGAGCCGGTCGTCACCGGGATCACCTCGGCGCCCAGCATCCGCATGCGGGCCACGTTGAGCGCCTGCCGGCGGGTGTCCTCCTCGCCCATGTAGACCACGCAATCGAAGCCGAACAGCGTGGCCGCGGTCGCCGTGGCGACGCCGTGCTGCCCCGCGCCGGTCTCGGCGATCACCCGGGTCTTGCCCATCCGTGCGGTGATCAGCGCCTGGCCCAGTACGTTGCGCACCTTGTGCGCGCCGGTGTGGTTGAGGTCCTCGCGCTTGAGCAGGATGCGAGCGCCCAACTCGGCGGAGAGGCGCGGCGCCTCGTAGAGCATGCTCGGGGTGCCCGCGTAGTCGCGCAGCAGCCGGCCGAACTCCGCCTGGAACGCCTCGTCCGCCTGAGCGTGCCGGTACGCGCGGTCCAGTTCGTCCAGCGCCGCGATGAGCGCCTCGGGGACGAAGCGACCGCCGAACTTCCCGAAGTGGCCGGTGGCGTCCGGCACCAGGCCCGCCGAGGACAACACCGCGCTCACCGGACGGGCCTCGGTGTCGCGGGGTGCGATCCCGCGGTGACCAACTCGGCCACCGCGTCGCGTGGACTCTTCTGCGTCACCAGGCCCTCACCTACCAGTACCGCGTCGGCGCCGGACGAGGCGTAACGGATCAGATCGTGCGGTCCGCGTACCCCTGACTCGGCGATTTTGACGATGTTGTTCGGCAGGCCGGGCGCGATGCGCTCGAATACTCCGCGGTCGACCTCGAGCGTGCGAAGGTCGCGGGCGTTGACGCCGATCACCCGGGCGCCCGCGGCCAAGGCGCGGTCCGCTTCCTCCTCGGTGTGTACCTCCACCAGCGCGGTCATGCCCAGCGACTCGACGCGCTCCAGCAGCCCCGCGAGAACGTTCTGTTCCAGCGCGGCCACGATCAGCAGAACCAGGTCGGCGCGGTGCGCGCGCGCCTCGTGCACCTGGTAGCTGGAGACGACGAAGTCCTTACGCAGCAACGGAACGTCGACCGCGGCTCGTACCGCGTCGAAGTCCGTGAGGCTGCCGCCGAACCAGCGCGCCTCGGTCAACACCGAGATGCACCGCGCGCCGCCGGCCGCGTACTCACGCGCCAGGTCCGCTGGGTCAGGGATGTCGGCCAGCCGCCCCTTCGACGGCGAAGACCGCTTCACCTCCGCGATCACGCCAACGCCAGGCTCACGCAGGAGGGCGTACGCGTCCTTGGCGGGTGGCGCCTCCGCGGCGAGCGCGCGCATGCGCTCCAGTGGCACGTCCCGTTGCCGGGCCGCCACGTCCTCCCGCACGCCGGCCAGGATCTCATCGAGCACGCTGGCCGGCCCAGCAGCTGACATCGGACTCGCTTCTCCGGGTGTCATGAGCCGATGCTAGGGGGCACCCCTGTGCGCAAGATGCCCGGGGTATGGCGCTGCTCACGAAACGAAGGCTGCATAATGCGCCCCGCCCACCACCCTTCGTGACGCCGAATCAACGGCTCGGATCCTCGCCGCGGTCCAGCGCGTCCCACATCGCGACGTCCGACGGGGATGGGCCGATCCGCTGCACCTGGTCCTCGGCTGGCGATATGTCCGGTACCGGTGCCGGCCGCTCGTACCGCGACCCCATCGCCGGCCAGTCCCGCCCGCGTATCGCCGCCGCCGCGCCGGCCGCCGCGATCAGCAAGCCAGCGGGCAGGCACAGCGTGGGCCAGAAGGCGCGCACGCCTGCCACGCCGGCCAGTCCGTACCCGCCGCCCGCCACCACGCCCAGCCCGGCGAGCAGCACCACCCCGCCGACGACGGCCCGCAGGCCGCCCCTGGCGGCCAGTAGCGCCCCCGCGCCGGCCAACGCCACGAGCGCCAGAGCGGACAGCCAGGGCGCCAGGGAGGTGCCGGTGCGCGCCACGTGCAGGGCAGACAGCGGAGGCGGCTGCGCGTGTACCTCGACGACCCACGTGCGGCTCGCCGCGAGCAGGGCGAGCAGGGCGCCGACCACGCAGGTCAGCACCGACGTGGCCAAGGCCCGCCTCGAACTCATCCCGCTTCCTCGCTCCGCCGGCTCATCGCGCCGGGCGCAGTGTCTCGGCCGCGGCGATCGCAGCGAGCACCGCGGCGGCCTTGTTACGCGTCTCGTGTTCCTCAGCGGCCGGATCGGAGTCCGCCACCACGCCCCCTCCGGCTTGGACGTAGGCTACGCCGTCGGCGAGCAGCGCGGTGCGGATGGCGATGGCCGTGTCGAGGTCGCCGCCGAAGCCGAAGTAGCCGACGATCCCGCCGTACAGGCCGCGCCTGGTCGGCTCCAGCTCTTCGATGATCTCCATGGCGCGAACCTTGGGAGCTCCGGACAGGGTACCGGCGGGAAATGTGGCCACGAGCGCGTCGAACGCACTGTGCTCCGCGGACAGCTCACCCACCACCGTCGAGACGATATGCATCACATGGCTGTACCGCTCGATCGTGGCGAATTCGGGAACTTCCACGGTTCCGGGTACACACACCCGGCCGAGGTCGTTGCGTCCGAGGTCGACGAGCATGACGTGCTCGGCCCGCTCCTTCGGATCGGCGAGCAGCTCCCCCGCGAGTCGCCCGTCCTCCTCCGGCGTCGCGCCGCGCCAGCGGGTACCGGCGATCGGGTGCAGCAGCGCGCGCCGCCCGGTGACCTTCAGGTGCGCCTCCGGCGACGAGCCCACCACGTCGAACCCGTCGAAGCGCAGCAGGTACATGTAGGGGCTGGGGTTCGTGGCGCGCAGTACCCGGTAGATGTCCAGCGGGTCGGCCTCGGTCGGCCGCTCGAAGCGCTGCGCCACCACGATCTGGAAGCACTCGCCGTCGCGGATGGCCTCCTTCGCCGCCTCCACCGCCTTGGGATGCAGGCCCGGCGCCGTGCGCGAGACGACCTGCCCGACCCCGGGGAAGTCCACTGTGGACACCATCGGCGGGGTCGGCCGGGACAGCGCGGTCGTCATCGCGTCCAGCCGCCCGATCGCGTGGTGATAGGCGGCCGACGCGGCCGCGGCGTCCGCGCCGACCGGGAGGATCGCGTTGGCCACGAGAAGCGCGGTGCCGGTGTAGTGGTCGAGCACCACCAGATCGGTGGCGAGCTGCATGCCCAGTTCCGGGGTGTGCAGGTCGTCCTCGGCGAGCTCGGGCAGGCGCTCGAAGCGGCGCACGATGTCATAGGCGAGGAAGCCCACCAGCCCTCCGGTCAACGGCGGCAGGTCCTCACCCGTGCGAGCGGT
>JBPYFB010000461.1:0-11826 GCA_051986465.1 Rugosimonospora sp. | reverse complement strand
CTGCGCCTTGCTGAGTACCCGGCGGGGGTTACGCATCAGGAAGCGCAACAGTTCGTACTCCGTCGCCGTCAGGTTGACGACCTGCCCGCCGCGCCGCACCTCGTGGCTGTCCTCGTCGAGCGTCAGGTCGCCCACGGTCAGTACCGCGTCCTGCCGCGCGGTCGCCATCCCCGCGCGCCGCAGCAGCGCGCGCAGCCGGGCCACGACCTCCTCCAGGCTGAACGGCTTGGTGACGTAGTCATCGCCGCCCGCGGTGAGCCCGGCGACCCGGTCCTCCACGGCGTCGCGCGCGGTGAGGAACAGGACGGGTACCCGCGGCGACGCGTCCCGCAGCATGCGCAGTACGGTCAGGCCGTCCATGTCGGGCAGCATCACGTCGAGTATCACCACGTCCGGCTCGAACGCGCGCGCCTGCCGGACCGCCTCCAGCCCGTCGCCGGCCGACCGCACGTCCCAGCCCTCGTACCGCAGCGCCATCGACAGCAGTTCGGCGAGGGTCGCCTCGTCGTCGACCACCAGCACCCGCACCGGGCCGCCGTCCGCCCGGCGCAGGTCGACCTTTCCCGGGGCTGGCTCGGGGACGGTACGCGGCGCTCGCGGCGGCATGTTCACGATCGACATGTTCCCATCGTGACCCAGCCGACTGTGCGGTATCTCCAAACAACCTGTGCCTGAGCTGTGGAACGAACTAGGTGCGTACGGGGGGCACGCTGCGCGGGGCGTGCGCGCCGACGTTCTGCAGCACCTGGCCGTCGAGCAGGTCGTCCATGCGCAGCACCGTAGGGTCGCCCGCGTCCGCGTGGTAGTCCTCGCGGCGGGTGGCGTCCACGCCGCCCGGTACCCGCAGCAGCCGCAGCACCGGGGTGAGGACCGTGGCGACCGCCAGGTTCACGACCAGTGCGGCCAGGCCCGCGTACACGCTGATCGAAGTCTTCAGGCCGAGGTGGGTCAGCGGCCAGGCGGCACCGCCGTAGTGCGCCCGTACCACCACGCCGCCCGGTCCGAGCTGCGGGATCTGGTACAGCTGGATCGCCGCGACGGCCAGCCCGACGAGCATCCCGAGCAGCAGCGCGTACCGGTGGAACCAGCGCGTGAACAGGCTCAGGCATACCGCGGGCAGGCACTGCAGCACGATCGCGCCGCCGATGAGCTGCAGGTCGACCGAGAACTGCGGGTTGATCAGGAGGATGAAGGCGACCGCGCCGAACTTGACCGCGAGCGAGACCCACCGGCTGACCCAGGCCTCCTCGCGCGGGGACGCGTCGCGGCGCAGGTACTCCCGATAGATCGACCGGGTGAACAGGTTCGCCGCGGCGATCGACATGACCGCCGCCGGTACCAGCGCCGCGACGCTCAGCCCGGCGAAGGCGATACCGGCGCACCACTGCGGGAACACCTGGTGGAACAGCTGCGGTATGACCGTGTTGAGGTCGCCGGTCTTGCCCTTTGCGGGATCGGCGCCGACCGGCAGCACGCCCTGGGCGATCGCGAAGACGCCGAGCATCGCCATCAGGGCCAGCCCGAGCGTGTAGATGGGCAGCCCGGCTGCGTTGCGCCGGATGGTGGCCCGGTCCTTGGCGGCGAGGATGCTGGTCAGGGTGTGCGGGTACGCGAAGATCGACAAGGCCGACCCGATGATCAGGGTGAGATAGGCCCATTGGCTGTGCGGGCCGAGCAGCATCGAGCCGGTGCCCAGCTTGTTGAAGCGCAGGTTCGACATCTGGAACGCGCCGCCGAAGCCACCCGCGGTCGCGACCACCAGCAGCGCCGCGATGATCACCCAGGCCATCAGAATGTCCTTGGCGATCGACAGCAGGGCCGGCGCCCGCAGGCCGGAGCGGAAGGTGCAGATCGCGACGAGCGCGAGCGAGCCGATCATCGGCCAGTCGCCGGTGATGCCCATCACCCGGAACACGGCCTGCAGGCACAGCAACTGGACCGCGATGTACGGCATGGTGGCCACGATGCCGGTGAGCGCGATGAGCGCGCCGAGGCCTCGCGAGCCGAACCGGGCCCGGGCGAACTCGGCCGAGGTCACAAACCCGTGTTTGTGCGCGATCGACCAGATTCGCGGGGTCAGTATGTAGACCAGCGGGGCACACAGCAGCGTGAACGGGATGGCGAAGTAGCCCATCGCGCCGACGCCGTAGACCAGCGACGGCACGGCCATGAAGGTGTATGCGGTGTACGCGCTGCCGCCGAGCAGGAACCAGGTGACCCAGTTGCCGAACGCCCGGCCGCCCACGCCCCACTCTTCGAGGCTGTGGATGCTGTCCGGCTGGCGCCAGCGGGCGGCTGCGAAGCCGATCAGGATGACGACGCCGACCAGGCCGCCGAAAACCCACAATTCGGTCTGGTGCGCATTCATGTCAGCGCCGCTCCTTCGACGACACGAATACCGTCACGATCACGATGGTCGCGAGCACCGCGCAG
Organism: Rugosimonospora sp.; assembly: GCA_051986465.1. Classification (GTDB taxonomy): domain Bacteria; phylum Actinomycetota; class Actinomycetes; order Mycobacteriales; family Micromonosporaceae; genus DATEJJ01. The sequence goes on along the minus strand of JBPYFB010000461.1, from coordinate 9,393 downwards.
AACATCTGGTACCAGTAGAAGAAGGGGATGCCCCACAACAGCGGCTTCTCGGTGTTGGTCAGCGGGCTCAGCAGCGGCGCGATGAGCGGGATGATCAGCATCCAGCGGCGGCCGCGCTTCGGGCCGGTCCCGGCCTGCCGGCGAGGCTGCTCCTCGGCTGGCGGCGCGGACCAGGCCAGGCGGCTGACGCGGCCGGGGGTGCGCCCCGCGCCGTACGCTCCGGGCGGCCGCGCGGGATCGGGGCGGTAGGCCGCCGGATCGGTGTGGTAGCCCGCTGGCTGCTGGCCGGGCTGCTGGCCGGGCCATGACGAGGGCGGAGCCTCCGGCCTGCCCTGCTGGTAGCCGGGCTGCTGGCCGGGCCAGGACGGCGGAGTCTCCGGCTTACGCTGCTGGAACCCGGGCCAGGAGGGTGCGTCCTGCGGCGCTCCCTGCGGGTAGCCGGGCCCGCCGTAGCCGGGGGTCGGGTGCGGCGACGGGTATCCGTCATGTCGTGACCGGGGCGGCTGCGGTACGCGCCCGGTCCGGTCGTCGGTCACCGGAACTCTCTCCCTTGCAAGGCCGGATTCCCGACCGTGAAACATTTTGTTACTCGTCGGTCATCTCGCCGGTCGCCATGCTTTCACCTCGGCTGGGAGAAGACAAGCCGGGTGCCGCCAGCGCCCGGGCTCCGGTGGCCCGTAGATCTTCTTCGATGAGCTTCGCGGTGCGCAGCAGCGGCTCCAGGAAATCGGCGAGCATCTGTTCGGCGGTACCCCGGCTGGCGTGCGCGGAAAGGTTCATGGCCGCGACCACCCGGCCGTCGCCGTCGCGGATCGGGGCCGCGACGGAGCGCAGGCCCTCCTCCAGCTCCTGGTCGACGAAGGCCCAGCCGTCCTGCCGGATGCGGACCAGCTCCGCGCGCAGCCGGGCCGGGTCGGCGATCGTGTACCGGGTGATCGGCCGCATCGGCGCGGAGGCGAGGTACCCGTCGAGCCAGTCGTCGGACTGGCCGGCCAGCAGTACCCGCCCCATCGAGGTGGCGAACGCCGGGAAGTGGGTACCGACGCTGATCGCGATGCGCATGATCCGCTTCGTCGGTACCCGCGCCACGTACACCACCTCGTCCCCGTCGAGTACCGACACCGACGAGGACTCGTGTACCTGCTCGACCAACTGCTCCAGGTGCGGCATGGCGACCTCGGGCAGGGACAGGCTCGACAGGTACGCGTAGCCCAGCTCCAGGATCTTCGCGCGCAGCGAGAACCGGCGCCCGTCGGTACGCATGTAGCCCAGGTCCACGAGGGTGTGCAGGAACCGCCGCGCGGAGGCCCGGGTGAGGCCGGCGATCCGGGCCACCTCGCTGAGCGTCAACTCAGGATTTTCGCCGTCGAAGGCGCGGATCACGGCGAGCCCGCGCGAAAGCGACTGGACGAACCCGACGTCGCGCTCGTCGCTGCTGTCACTCATTGGTTTCCGCGAGCGTGCGCTGGGCGATGGCGAAGGCGGTGTTCGCCGCCGGTACGCCGGCGTAGACGGCGACCTGGAGCAGGACCTCCTTGATCTCCTCGGGGCGCAGCCCGTTGCGCAGCGCGGCGCGCACGTGCATGGCCAGCTCCTCCTCGCACCGCAGGGTGGCGAGCACGGCCAGCGTGACGCAGCTGCGGGTGCGGCGGTCCAGGCCGTCGCGGGTCCAGATCTCACCCCAGGCGTAGCGCGTGATGCAGTCCTGGAAGTCGGCGGTGAATTCGTCGGTACGGGCGACCGCGCGGTCCACGTGCGCGTCGCCCAGTACCTCGCGCCGCACCGCCATCCCGTTCTCGTACCGGTCCACTGCCCCTCCTCACCCCAGGTGTTCCATGACCAGCCGGGCCACCGCGCGGGGCCGCTCCACGGCCGCCAGGTGCGCGGCGCCCTCGACGACCTCGAAGCGCGCCCCGGGTACCGCCGCGGCGATCTGTTCGCCGAGCGCGGGTGGGGTGGCCGGATCGGCGCACCCGGCGACGACGAGCGTGCCGGCCGAGATCCGGGGCAGCACCGGGCGCAGGTCCATCGCGGCGATCGCCTCGCAGCAGCCGGCGTACCCCTCGGCCGGCGTCCCGGCCAGCATCGCCCGGTACCCGGCGACCTCACCCGGCTGACCGGCGAGGTACGGCGCGGTGAACCAGCGGGACAGTACCGCCCCCGCGATGCTGCCGGTGCCGGCCGAGCGTACCTGCGCCGCCCGGGTCAGCCACCCCTCGGCCGGCGGCAGGTACGCGGCCGTGCACAGCAGCGCGAGGCGGGACACCCGCTGCGGCGCGTTGGCCGCCAGCCACATGCCGACCATCCCGCCCAGCGACAGTCCACAGTAGAAGGTATCGCCGACGCCGAGCAGGTCGAGCAGGTCCAGTACGTCCCGGCCCAGTTCGTCCACTGTGTACGGACCGGGTGGTACGGGCGAGCCGCCGTGGCCACGGTGGTCGAAGCGCACCACCCGGTACCGGTCGCCCAGCTCGGCGAGCAGCGGCCGCCACATGTCCAGCGTGGTGCCGAGCGAGCCGCCCAGCACCAGTACCGGTGCCCCGGGCGGGCCGCCGACCTCGTACCGCAGGGCCGTCATCGCAGCGCCTCGTGCGCGCGCAGGGCCTCGTGCGCTCGCAGGGCCCGCGTGACGAGCGGCTCGGCGGTGCGGGGCGGATCGCCGGCACAGTTGGCGCGCATCCGCTCGGGGTGCACGCGCAGGTCGCCGAGCAGCTCGCGGGCGTGCCCGGCGGCGCCGCCGACCAGCCGCAGCAGTTGGGTCACGGTCGCCCACTCGGCCTGCCACCGGCCGGCGGCGCGCTGGTACTCCTGCGCCATCCCGCCGAGGATCGTCGCGACCAGCCCCGGTACCCGGTGCGCGGCGGCGGTGACGAGCACCGAGCGAGCGGGGTTGCGCTTGTGCGGCATCGCCGACGAGCCGCCCGGGCTGCCCTCGCTCACCTCGCCGACCTCGCTCTGCGACAGCAGCGCCACGTCGAGCGCGACGGTCGCGAGCGAGCCGGCCGCGACGCCCAGCGCGCCGGCCAGCTCGGCGACCCGGTTCCGGTTGGTGTGCCAGGGCAGGGTGGGCACGGCCAGCCCCAACTCCCCGGCGAGCAGCTCGACCACCTCGGGGCCGCGCTCGCCGTACCGGTCCAGGGTGCCCACCGCCCCGCCCAGCGACACCGCGAGGCGCTCGTCGCGTACCCGGGCCAGCCCGGCCCGCGCCTCGTCCACGGCGACCAGCCAGCCGGCACATACCACGCCGAACGTGGTCGGCTCGGCCTGTTGCAGCAGCGTCCGTCCGATCTGGACGGTGCCGCGGTGCTCGCTCGCCAGGCCGGCCAGCCGGTCGCCGGCGGCGGCGAGGTCGTCGAGGATCGGCCCGCAGGACCGGTGCGCCACGAGCGAGAGCGCACTGTCCACAATGTCCTGACTGGTGGCGCCGAGGTGTACGTACTCGGCCGCTTCGGGTGGGAGCGCGGCACGCAGGTCTTCCACCAACGCGATCACGGGCGTCGCCGAGGCGGCCGCGCGACGACCGATCCTGGCCGCGTCGAACCGGTCCGCGCTCGCCGCGGCGGCGATCGCCTCGGCGGCGGCGGCCGGTACCAGCCCGGCCCGTACGCCGGCTCGGGCCAGCCCCACCTCGACGTCGAGCATCGCCTGCAGCCACGCCCGGTCACCGGTCGCGGCGAGCACCGCGGCCGAGCTCGACATCTCATCAAAGAGGCTCATACCGTCAGGGTCGCTCACACCTCGAAGAACACCGTCTCGCCGGCGCCCTGCAACCGGATGTCCAGCAGGTACCCGTCCGGGCCGCGCTTGGCGACGATCGTGCCGCGCCGCGCGGGATCCACAATGGACAGTACCGGGTCGGCCGCGTTCGCCTCCTCCTCGTCGGCGAAGTAGACGCGGGTCACCACCCGGTCCAGCAGGCCGCGCGCGAATACGGATACGTCCAGGTGCGGCGCCTCCACCCGCCCGTCCGGCGTGGGCAGCGGCCCCGGCTTCACGGTGCGGATCCAGTACCGGCCCTGCTCGTCGGTGGCGCACCGGCCGAAGCCCCGGAAGCTGCCAGTGGCCCCTCGTGGGTCGTCCGGATGCGCGAAGCGGCCGGCCGGGTCCGCCTGCCACGTCTCCACGAGCGCGTCGAACAGCGCCGTGCCCTCGCCGTCGAAGACCTGCCCGGACAGCACGAAACTGCCGGGCGTACCCTCCGGCACCACCTCCGGACCGTCCTCCCACGGCAGTCCCAAGTGGAGGTACGGTCCGACCGTCTGCGACGGGGTCAGGCCCAGTTCAGTCATCGTGGGGGTCCTCCATCGGCGTCGAGCCCGAGCCGCGCAGCACGATGTCCCAGCGGAAGGCCAGCGCCCAGTCCGGTTCGGTCGAGTCCATGTCGAACTGGGAGATCAGGCGCTTGCGGGCCCGCTCGTCGGGGATCGAGTTGAAAATGGGGTCGTGCGGGAACATCGGGTCGTCCGGGAAGTACATCTGCGTCACCAGCCGCTGGGTGAACGCCCGGCCGAACAGCGAGAAGTGGATGTGCGCCGGCCGCCAGGCGTTGTAGTGGTTGCCCCACGGATAGCTGCCCGGCCTGATGGTGACGAACCGGTAGCGCCCCTCGTCGTCGGTGAGGGTACGGCCGCCGCCTGTGAAGTTGGGGTCCAGCGGCGCGGGCCAGTACCCGCGCGCGTGGTGGTACCGGCCGCCCGCGTTGGACTGCCAGATCTCGACGAGCGTGTTCGGGATCGCCCGGCCGTCCGAGTCGAGTACCCGCCCGTGCACGATGATGCGCTGGCCGAGCGGCTCACCCGCGTGCTGGCGGGTCAGGTCGGCGTCGGTGTCTTTGATCCGGCCCTCGCCCAGCAGCGGCCCGGTCACCTCGGTCAGGTTCTGCGGCAGCACGATCGGCGCCTGGGACGGGGCGCGCTGCACCGTGGAGCGGTACCCGGGGCTCAGCAGCGGCGGGTGCAGGCCGTGCGGCCGCTCGTAGCTGGGCAGGATGAGTGTCACTGGGAACCTCCCGATCGGCCTTTGTTGGCTTCCAGATCCCGGAGTACGCGCAGCTCCGTTTCGGTGGGCGGCGTCGTGGTGCCGAGGTCCTCGCGTACCGCCAGCGGCCAGCCGGTCGCCGCGCGCACCTGCTCGACGGTGGCGCCCGGGTGCAGCCGGGCGAGCGTCAGCTCGCACGTCACCGGGTCGGGTTCCAGCTCACCGAGGTCGGTGATGACCAGACGCGGCCCGGCACCCCGCAACCCCAGCCGCTTGCGATCCTCGGGCCCCGAGCCGAAGCCGACACTGGTGACGAAGTCCACGCGGTCCACGAAGGTACGCGGGCTCTGCCGTACCACCACGATGACCTCCCGGCAGGAGGCCGCTATCTCCGGCGCTCCCCCGGCGCCCGGCAGTCGTACCCGCGGGTGCGCGTAGTCGGTACCGACGACCGTGGTGTTGATGTTCGCGTACCGGTCCAGTTGGGCCGCGGACAGGAACCCGACGTCGATACGGCCGGGCTGCAGCCAGTAGTTGAAGACCTCCGGCACGCTTATCACCGAGTCGGCCGTGTCGGCGAGCACACCGTCCCCAATGGACAGTGGCAGGAAGTCCGGCTTCGCGCCGAGCGTGCCGGACTCGTACACGAGGACGAGGCCGGGCGCGTGGGTACGCCGGGCCAGGTTCGCCGCGGTACTGGGCAGGCCGATACCGACGAAGCACACCGCGCCCTCGCGCAGCGCCCGCGCCGCGGCGACCGTCATCATCTCGTCGGCGGTCCAGCTCATCTCCCGATCCCCGCTTCCGCCAGCACATGCGCGGCCATCCACGCCTGGAACGTCTCGCGGTCCCGGCTGATCGCGTCCCAGGCGACGTAGAAGTCGTTGTCGCGCGTGGAGTACCCGTGCGCGTAGGACGGGTGCGCGCCGCCGGGGACCTGCGCGACCATGCTGACCACCCAGGCGGGCAGTACCACGGCGCCCGGTCGCGGCGCGAGCTCGTCCACGACCTCCTCCACGGTGACCAGGCTGCGCCGCGCGGCGAGTACCGCCTCCTTCTGTACCCCCGTGATCCCCCACATCTGGACGTTGCCGGCGCGGTCGGCGCGCTGCGCGTGCACGACCGTGACGTCAGGGTTGAGCGCCGGCACGGCGGTCAGCACCTCACCCGTGAACGGGCACGTGATCGGCTTGATGTTGCCGTTGTGCGCGGCCAGGTCGGTGCCCACGTAGCCGCGCAGCACCGCGAACGGCAGCCCGCTCGCACCCGCGGCGAACCGGTTGGCCATGCCCGCGTGCGAGTGTTCCTCCAACTCCAGCGGTACCGGCCAATCGCGCTCGACCGCGTCGCGGAACCGGTGCAGCGAGCCGACTCCGGGGTTGCCGCCCCACGAGAACACCAGGCGGCGCGCGCATCCCATCCCGATGAGCTGGTCGTAGATGACGTCCGGAGTCATCCGCACCAGCGTCAGGTCGCGCCGCCGCTGCCGGATGATTTCGTGCCCCGCCGCGAACGGGATCAGGTGGGTGAAACCCTCCATCGCGACCGTGTCGCCGTCGCGAACGAGCGCGGCGACCGCCTCACGGAGCGGAACGATCTCTGCCATAAACCTTCCAGCTTTGCCAGTCTTTGCTACAAGTATCCGGTTCGCTTTGCGAACGAGTGTACTTCCAGCGAACCTACGATCCTTGCCATAGCTAAGTCAATCCTCTACGTTCGCTGGGAGAACGCGGGTTCGGTGTGTTTTGGAGTGAGCCGTGCGTACCCAGGTAGCGATCATCGGCGCAGGCCCGGCCGGACTCCTCCTGTCCCATCTGCTCGGCCAGGCCGGCGTCGAGTCGATCGTCGTGGAGGACCGCAGCCGCGAGCATGTCGAGGCCCGGCAGCGCGCCGGCCTGCTCGAACAGGCCACGGTTGACCTGCTGCGCGGCACCGGCCTCGGTGCCCGGCTCGACAAGGAAGGCATCGAGCACGGCGGCATCTATCTCCAGTTCGCCGGGGAACGCCACCATCTCGACTTCCGCGACCTGACTGACCGCACAGTCACGATCTACGCGCAGACCGAGGTGGTCAAGGATCTGGTCGCCGCGCGGCTCGCCGCGGGAGCGCACATCGAGTTCGAGGTATCGCAGACCGCCATCGCCGACTGGGACACCGACACACCCGTGCTGCGGTACGTGGACTCCACCGGCGCCGCCCGGGAGGTACGCGCTGACGTCATCGCCGGCTGCGACGGCTTCCACGGGATCAGCCGCGCATCGCTGCCGCCGTCCCAGGTGACCGTGTACGAGCGCGGGTACCCGTACGGTTGGCTCGGCATCATCGCCGACGTACCGCCCTCCACCGACGAACTCATCTACGCGCACCACCCCGACGGCTTCGCACTGCACAGCGTGCGTACGCCCGAGGTGAGCCGGCTGTACCTTCAGGTCGACGCCGACGACGACGTCGCGAACTGGCCCGACGACCGCATCTGGGAGCACCTGTCCCGGCGCTTCGCGCTCTCCGGCTGGACGCTGCGCGAGGGGCCGATCCGGGAGAAGGCCATCACGCCGATGCGCAGCTTCGTGAGCACACCCATGCGGTACGGGCGGCTGTTCCTCGCCGGCGACGCGGCGCACATCGTGCCGCCCACGGGAGCCAAGGGCCTTAACCTCGCGGTCGCCGATGTCGCGGTACTCGCGCAGGCGCTCGTCGAGCTGCTGGCGCGCGGCAACGAAGAACCGGCGGCGGCGTACTCGCAGACCTGCCTGAACCGCATCTGGCGGGCCACGTACTTCTCCTGGTGGATGACGTCGATGCTGCATACCAACCCGGGCGACGCGTTCGGTACCGAGGTGCAGCTGGCCCAGCTGCGCCACGTCACCTCCTCGCGCGCCGCGTCCACGGCGCTCGCCGAGAACTACGTGGGCCTGCCACTACCTGTCGAGCACCTGGGCTAGTCGGCCAGAGCGCAGAAGAGGCTGAGGATGGACCGGACAGCGGCGGCCATCACCCAAGACTTCGACGCTCTGACAGCTGCCGACTTCGATGACAACGACGTCGCCGCGAACGGCTGGACCCGCCTGCGGTCCCTCTGCGGCGAGGCACGCGACCTCGGTGGCCCGGCATGCTGGTACACACCATCGAAGGGTGGCCCGGCCAGTATGAGCACCTGCTCCGCCTCGATTCGCCGCAAGCCCACACCGCTCACGGTATGGATGGTCAACCGAATCCTCAACGGCCACCCACCAAACGCCGAAGCGTGGCTGGACCTGCTACGCAACGTACGACACCATCCGACGGCCTCCCCGACGACCAAGACCGACGCCGAGGAATTCCTCCGCTACCAAACCCACACGTAGTCGCGGCGCCCCTCCAGTGCCGCCCAGAGAGGGCCGATCGTCCATGATCAGGGTGAATTCAACGTTCGTCTATTGTGGACAGTGTTGGTATTCCTTGAGTTGACCTCTTCGGGGCCGGTAGAATCAGTACATGGGTACGACGGCGGGGGTGCTTGACCGGCTCCGCGCCGACCTGGCCGAGTTGGCCACCCTCGACCTCGCCTCACTCTCCGATGTGGAGGTACTGGCCGCGCTGCGGGCGGTGCACCCGCTGCTGTGCCAGACCGAAGCCGTGCGGACCCGGCTGATCGGCGCGGCGCACCGCCGTGGCTCCGCCGCCGTGGACGGATCGGTATCGACACAAGCGTGGCTGCGTTGCCGGCTACACCTGGGCGACGCACCCACCCAAATCCGGGTAGCGAAGGCACTGCCCGGGCTGCCGCACGTGGCGGAAGCTTATGGGCGTGGGGAGATGTCCTTCGCGCACGCGGCGGCCATCACCGAGGTGACGCGAGACATCCAGCCGGAGGCGTTGGCGGCCGGCGCGGACAAGCTGCTCGCCGAGCAGGCCGCCACACTCGGCCCGAGCGCCACGCGCCGGGCAGCGGTTCGGGTGCGCGACCACTTCGACCCGGAAGCCGCCGAACGGCGCGCCCGCCGCGTGTTCCAGGACCGGTGGCTCGCCGTCGACCGCACCAGCCACGGCTGCGTCTCCATCCAGGGCGTACTCGACCCCGACGGCGGCGAACTCGTCCTGAGCACACTCGGCGCGCTAACCCCACCGCCCATACCTGGAGACACCCGCTCACCCGGAGCACGCCGAGCCGACGCCCTGGTACAGATGTGCCGGCTGGCCGGCGCCGCCACACCCGAAGCGGGCGGGGCCAAGCCACACGTCTCGGTGACCATCGACTGGCAGACCCTGCGCGACGGGCTGACCACCACCGTGAGCACCCCCGGCGCCCGGCTGGGCAGTGGCATCCCGATCCACCCGGCCACCGCCCGGCGGCTGGCGTGTGACGCAACGCTGATCCCTGCCGTTCTCGGAAGTGCCGGGGAACCGTTGGACATCGGCCGCGCCACCCGCCTGGTA
>JBPYFB010000460.1:0-4938 GCA_051986465.1 Rugosimonospora sp. | reverse complement strand
TCCGTGTGCACGGCGTAGGCGAAGTCGACCGGCGTGGAAGCCTTCGGCAGCGGGATGACGTCGCCCTTGGGCGTGAAGACGTAGACCTCCTCCGACGAGAGGTCGAAGCGCAGCGCATCCAGGAACTCGGTCGGGTCGGCCGCCTCCCGCTGCCAGTCGAGCAACTGGCGCAGCCAGGTCATCTCGTCGATGTGCGCCGGCGGGCCGACGATGGTGGCCGCCTTGTTCTCCTTGTACCGCCAGTGCGCCGCGATGCCGTACTCCGCCGTGCGGTGCATCGCGGTCGTCCGGATCTGCATCTCGACCGGCTTGCCGTTGGGCCCGATCACGGTCGTGTGCAGCGACTGGTACATGTTGAACTTGGGCATCGCGATGTAGTCCTTGAACCGGCCCGGTACCGGCTGCCAGTTCGCGTGGATCACACCGAGCGCCGCGTAGCAGTCGCGCACCGTGTCGACCAGGATCCGTACCCCCACCAGGTCGTAGATCTCCGCGAACTCCCGGGACCGCGAGATCATCTTCTGGTAGATCGAGTACAGGTGCTTCGGCCGGCCGGTCACGCTCGCCTTGATCTTCGCCGCTCGCAGGTCGTTGGTGACCCGGTTGGTGACCTGGCGCAGCAGGGCGTCGCGCTGCGGCGCGTGCTCGTTGATCAGGCGGTTGATCTCCTCGAACTTCTTCGGGAAGAGCGTGCCGAACGAGAGATCCTCCAGCTCCCACTTGATCGTGTTCATACCGAGCCGGTGCGCCAGCGGGGCGAGGATCTCCAGCGTCTCCTTCGCCTTCTGCTCCTGCTTCGGCCGGGGCAGGAAGGTCAGGGTGCGCATGTTGTGCAGCCGGTCGGACAGCTTGATGACCAGTACCCGCGGATCCTTCGCCATCGCCACGACCATCTTGCGGATGGTCTCCGCCTTGGCCGCGTCGCCGAGCTTCACCTTGTCGAGCTTGGTGACGCCGTCGACCAGCAGTGCCACCTCGTTGCCGAAGTCGGCGCGGATCTCGTCGAGGGTGTAGTCGGTGTCCTCGATCGTGTCGTGCAACAGCGCCGCGACCAGCGTCGTGGTGTCCATGCCGAGATCGGCGAGCACGTTCGCGACGGCGAGCGGGTGCGTGATGTACGGGTCGCCGGACTTGCGGTACTGCCCCGAGTGCCAGCGCGCGGCAGCCTCGTACGCCCGCTGCAGCAGCCTGATGTCGGCCTTCGGGTGGGTGGCGCGGTGGGTCGCGATCAGCGGTTCGAGCACCTCGCTGACCTGCTGGCTCTGCCAGGGCGCGTTGAACCGGGCCAGCCGGGCGCGTACCCGGCGGCCGGTGGGCGCGCCACCGACCAGGTTGCCGAGCCCGGATCCGGTACCGGCGGGGTCCTCGACCGCGTCGGCGGCGCCGCCACGGAACGGCAGCACCACGGCGTCCGCGTCCGCACCGTCCACGGCCACGCCGTGCGGGCCGAGTTGGCCGTGCTCGCGCTCGCCGTGCTCGCGGAGTTCCTCCTCGACGACCTCGGTCGCCTGCGGGTTCGCCGTCCCCGGATCCTTGTCAACCGCCGAGCGCGTGTCCTCCCCCGAAGCCACGGCGCCCTGTACGGGTGGCGCGACGTCACTTGACAACGTCCGCTCCTCACCTCGCCGATCTGGGAAGGCAATCCTACCCGCCGGTGCACCTCCGGTACCCGAGCCGCGAGGCGACCACACCCGCCAATGTGACCCGGAGAACCACGTCAGACGGTCAGCAGGGCATGAACCGGACGCCCGGCCAGCCGCTGCCGACCGGCGAGGAAGGCGAGTTCGAGTACGACGCTGAAGCCGGCGACCGTACCGCCGGCCCGCTCGACGAGGCCCAGGGTCGCCTCGGCCGTACCGCCGGTGGCAAGCACGTCGTCGACGACGAGTACCCGCTCGCCGGCGACGAACGAGTCCTCGTGTACCTCCAGCACCGCCTGGCCGTACTCCAGGTCGTAGGCGGCGGCGATAGCGGCGCGGGGCAGCTTGCCGGCCTTGCGGACGGGTACCACGCCGACCCCGGCCGCGTACGCGACCGCCGCCGCGATCACGAAGCCGCGCGCCTCGATCCCCGCGACCACGTCGAAGCCGGCGGCACCGTGATCGGCGACGATCGCGTCGACCACCTCGCGGAACGCGGCGCCGTCGGCGAACAGCGGCGTGAGGTCCTTGAACACGATCCCCGGCTGCGGGAAGTCGGGGACCTCGGTGACCCGGCTCGCGACCAGCCGGGCCACCTCCGGTCCGCTGTCACCGGCGGGTCGGGTCACCTCGGTCACCATCGGTCAGTGGCGCCGCTTGCCGCCGCTGGGCCGGTTCGTACGAGCGGCGCCCGCGCGCTTGGCCGGGGTGGCCTTCGTGCCACCCGAGCCCGTACGGGCCTGCGCCGGCTTGGCACCGACCCGGGGGGACGCACCGGCCAGCGCCGCGCTCGCCGGGGCACCCTCGACCAGCTCGCCCTCGACCACCTCGTCGTCGGCCTCCTGGTCGGAGTCGGTCACCGCGCGCCGCCCGGCCGTCGCCACAACCTTGATCTTGCCAGCCTCCGCGGCCCGCTTGGACAGGACGCGGTTGGCGTGGTTGCGGAAGCGCGGGTCGAACAGCTTGAAGTCGACCAGCCACGGCGTCGCCAGGAACAGCGACGAGTAGGCGCCGGTGATCATACCGACGAACAGCACCAGCGCGAGGTCTTCGAGGGTACCCACGCCGAGCAGCCCGGCGCCGACGAAGAGCAGGCCGGCGACGGGCAACAGGCCGATGAGCGAGGTGTTGATCGAGCGCATGAGCGTCTGGTTGACGGCGAGGTTGGCCGCCTCCCCGTACGTGTACCGACTGCTGCCGAGCAGGCCGCGGGTGTTCTCGTCGACCTTGTCGAAGACCACCACGGTGTCGTACAGCGAGTAACCGAGGATGGTCAGCAGACCGACCACGGTGCCCGGCGTCACCTGGAAGCCGATGATCGAGTACACGCCCGCGGTCAGGAGCAGGTCGTGGATCAGGGCGAGTACGGCCGCGCCCGCGACCTTGATCTCCTTGAACCGGATCCACATGAATATGCTGACCGCGATCAGGAAGGCGATCAGCGCCCGGATCGCCTGGGTGGTCACCTCGCTACCCCAGGAGGAGCTGACCTCGCTGGTGTTGACCTGGTTCGCGGTGATGCCGTCGGCCCGCGCGATCGCGTTGCGTACCTGCTGGATCTGCGTCGCGTCCTGCTGGTCGTTGCTCAGCTTCTCGGTGCGGATCACGTACTGCTTCGCCGCGCCCGTACCGGCCGTCTGCGCGCTGGAGATCTGTACCCCCTGCGCCTCCACGGCCGCCTGCACCTGGGCGAGCGTGGTACCCGGCCTGGCCGGCACGAGGTACTGGTTGCCACCGGCGAACTCGATCCCGAAGTTGAAGCCCCGGAAGATCATGCTGAGCAGGCAGATCAGGATGATCACGCCAGAGGCCAGGTACCACCGCTTGCGCGGGCCGATGAAGTCGATGTGGGTATCGCCGCGGTAGAGGCGACCGAAGAAGCCACCCGTTCGTTCCGACATCGTCAGGACTCCTTCGTGCGCGGGGTACCCAGGCGGCCGCGGACCTCGATCGCCTTACCCGGACGCAACGCGCCGAGACCGGACACCCTCGGCGAACTGAAGGTGTTCGAGCGGGACAGGAGTGCGACGAGCGGGTGGGTGAACAGGAACACGATCAATAGGTCGAGGATGGTGGACAGTCCCAGGGTAAACGCGAAGCCCTTCACCTGACCCGCCGCCAACCAGTACAGGATCGCCGCCGCCAGGAACGACACCGCGTCGGCGGAGAGGATCGTGCGCCGAGCCCGAATCCAAGCCCTGGGTACCGAGCTGCGCATGGTGCGCCCCTCCTTCACCTCGTCTTTGAGGCGTTCGAAGAACACCACAAAGGAGTCGGCGGTGATACCGATCGCGACGATGAAGCCCGCGATGCCGGCGAGGCTGAGCGTGAAGCCCATGATCCGGCCCAGGACCACGAGCGAGCTGAAGACCAGCGCCGCGGAGACCGCGAGGCTCGCGATCACCACCAGGCCGAGGGCCCGGTAGTAGAAGAGGCAGTACAGGATGACCAGCGCGAGACCGATCGCGCCGGCGAGCAGGCCGTACTCGAGCTGCTGGCTGCCGAGGGTCGGGCTGACGCTGTCCACGGACTGGATCTTGAAGGAGAGCGGGAGCGACCCGTACTTGAGCTGGGTCGCGAGGGTCTTCGAGGTGGTCTCGTTGATCCCGCCGCCGTTGATGATCGCGTCACCCACGATCACCTGCTGGATCACCGGGGCCGAGACGACCTCGTTGTCCAGCACGATCGCCACCTGCGCGCCGGTGCCGCTGCTCTGGCCGCTGGAGCTCTGCTTCTGGCCGTCGGTCATCGCCTTCTGGGTCAGCGCGGTCCACTTGCTGCCGCCCGCGCTGAAGAACTTGAGCGCGACATTCCACCCGCCGTTGTTCGGGTCGAAGTTGGCCACCGCGCTCTTCACGTCGGTACCGGTGACCGTCGAGGTGTCCAGCAGGTACTTGGTGTGCGAGTCGCCCTGGTCACACGAGATGACCTGCTGCTTGGGGTCGCTGATCGAACCCGGGTCGCGCGCGTTGAGCTGCGAGCACTCGACGGTCGGCAGGTAGAACTGCATCTGGATCGGCAGTACCGCCACCTCTTGCGGGGTCAGCTTCGCGAAGGGCGCCAGTACGGCCAGCGTCTGCGCGTCGGGGTTGGTCGGGTCCACCTGGCCCTGCTGGATGGCGTTGAGGTAGCTCCCGGCGATCTGGTACGTGTCGCCCAGCTTCTTCTGCACCGCGGCGAGCTGCTGCGCGCTCGCGGCCGCCGCCGCCGACTGGGACGCGTTCAGCGTGGGGCTCGCGGAAGCGCCGGCCGCCGCCGACGCGGACCCGGAGGCGCTGGGCGAGGCCGAAGCCGCGGG
>JBPYFB010000459.1:0-13410 GCA_051986465.1 Rugosimonospora sp. | reverse complement strand
GGGCGCTTCTGGCAACCGGGCTGTTCGAGGAGTTCGACGTGACCGGGAAGATCCTGCGAGTGGCGCCCGCCTAAATCAGTCAGTCGGGCAGGACCGCGGCGGCCGCGCGCCGGCGCGCCAGCCGGGGCTCGGGATAGAACGCCGGCTCCGCACCGGCCCGCCACGGGAGCAGGGCGATCAGCGCGATGATGACGAGCGCCAGCGAGTTCTCGCCGAGCGCGCCGAGGAGGCCGTCGTGGTAGTGCGAGACACCGAATTGGAGCTTGTGCTCGTAACGCCAGATGGGCGACATCACGAACACCACATAGATGCCGACGGCCCAAGCCGCGGCGGACAGCCCGGCAAACGCTGGGATCCCGGCCGGCCCTCGGGTGAACATGCCGCGGGTGGCGAAGCCGCGTGCCGCGCTGCGGCGGCGCAGCGCCGTGTCCACGAGAATGACGAGGGCGGGTACCAGGAACACGAGGTGATGCGACCACGAGATCGGTGACACCGCGTTGGCGGTGAGGCCGACGATCGTGAAGGCTGCCACCTCGTCGCCTTCCTGATGCGCGGTTATCGCCCGGGTCAGTCCGACGGCGAGCAGCAGGAGCGCGAACGCGAGCCACATCAGGGTCGGCGTGGTTGGCGAGTCGTACAGCCGCGCCAGCAGTCCGGCGAGCGACTGGTTCGCGGTCGCGTCGACCTCACCGATCCGGCCGGTGTCCAGCATGATGCTCGTGAAGTAGGTGGCCGCGTCGCTGCCCATGACCGTGAAGGTGAGCAGCGTCGCGCCCAGCGCCGTACCGGTGGCGACGGCGGCGGTACGCCACTGCCTGGTCACCACGAAGTACCCGATGAACAGCGCGGGGGTCACCTTGATGGCGGCGGCCAGCCCGACGCCAACGCCAGCAAGCGTTCCGGCTGTCCACAAGCGACGGAGCAGCCCACCGGAGAGCTCTTTGGCATTGCCGGCGGCGACGGTCGACCGGTTGCGCAGCGCGACGACGTCGGCGTAGATGAGCGCGGCGAGCAGCAGGTTGACCTGACCGAAGCCGAGCGTCTCGCGTACCGGCTCGGTGGCCCAGGCCAGCGGTACGGCGACGGCGACGAGGAACCAGCGCGGCCAGCTGTGCCGGTCGGCGATCGGTACCAGGAGCCAGGTGAGGATGAGTGTCAGGGCGAAGACGCTGATGACGGTGTTGACCCAGCCGGCCGCCATCATGGGCAGTAGCGCCATCGGCGCCATCACGAGCGCGGCGAATGGCGGGTACGTGAAGCCGAGCGTGGTCCGGGGCGCGACGAACTGATACAGGTTATGACCGCTGGTCCACCACACGATGGCGCCGTGGTAGATCTTCATGTCGAAGAACGAGTAGTGGCGCCCGTACTTGTCCACCGCCCACTTGGCCGCGAGGAGCACGGCGACGGCGACACCGAGGCGTACCAGCGTCCACCGGGTGATCCGGCTGATCCTCCCCGTATCGGGCGGGCGCACGGGTTCTTGGTGGACAACGGTGGGGCGTCCGTCCACGGTCGCCGGCATGTTGGTGACACCTCCGTGGCGGAATTGATGAGGGGGACGCCCAGGCTCATCAAGGAGCCTAGAACGGGGTCCCAAAGCTATACCTCCTGCGTTATCCGAACGTGTCCGATCCCACACTGCTTAGAGACGTTTCTTATGGGTTAACGCACCCTGAGCGGATAGGGTGTTTTATGTAGAGTCGTCAATGCGTGACGCGGTGTAGTGACCGCGCACTCGCCTTGGTGGCGCGCTTGAGTGAGCGGTTCGCGTGATACGCCATGTGCCCGGCCCGCCATCGCATGCCCGGCTTCCCCTCGGTGTCAATCGCCGCGAGCAGCAGACCGCCGAACAGGCCGAGGTTTTTCAGGAAGTGCGCCTGCTGCCCGGCGCGCTCGCCGGGATCCCCGGCCTCCCAGAAACGGTGGCCGGCGAGCGTGGTGGGCACGAGCGAGGCGGCCAGTGCGAGCGCCGCCGGCCGCCGCAGCGGGGTGGCCAGCAGCAGGCCGCCGGCGACCTGGACCGCGCCGTTGAGCCGGACGAGGGTACGGGCGTCGGTGGGCAGCTCTGGACTGACCTTCTCCAGTACCGGCGTCACGTGGTCGGTGACCCGCTTGGCCACCGGTACCGCCTCGTCTGGGTGGGTGATCGCACGAGTACCGCCAGCGATGAAAATCCCGCTCAGCATGGCTCGCGCGGTGGTATGGATGACCCTCATGCGCCGCGCTCTACCCATATTCCGCCGCGGCTATGCCACCGGGTCAGATTGGCTGGGTTCGCAGGTACCGGGCGAAGTGCGGCACGGTGAACGCGACCGTGCCCCGTTCACCCGAATAGATGAGCCCCTTCTTGATCAGGGCGTCCCGGGCGGGCGACAGGGAGGCCGGCTTGCGCTCCAGCGATTTCGCCACCTCGGCCGTGGATACCGCCTCGGTCTCGTCGTCGGCGAGCCCGGCCATCGCCCGCATGTACTCGCGCTCGGACGGCGTGGCCCGCTCGTACCGGGAGCCGAAGAAGCCGACCGCCAGCTCCGCCTCGGCCTCGGGTGCGGCGACCCGTACGTCGCCGGCGTTGATCGGCGAGCGGGGCGCGTGGTCCCAGGTCGCCTTCCCGTACGCCTGGACGAAGTACGGGTACCCGCCGGACGCTTCGTACAGCGCGTCGAGCGCCTTCGGTTCGTACTCGACCTCCTCCCGCGCGGCGGGCGCGCACAGTGCCTGATCCGCGGAGATCCGGTCGAGCCGGTCGATGCGCTGGTAGCGGAAGAGCCGCTCGGAGTACGACTTGGCGGCGGAGAGCAGGGTGGGCAGGTGGGGCAGGCCGGCGCCGACGACGATGAGCGGCGCGCCCGTCTGGGACAGCTCGTGGCAGGCGGCGCACAGCGCGGAGATGTCCTCGGCCGACAGGTCCTGCATCTCGTCGATGAACAAGGCGACTCCGGTACCCACGTCGGTCGCGACGCTCGCCGCGTCGGTGAACAGCTCGACGAGGTCGATCTCGATGTCACCGGAGTCGGCGCGCCCGGGTGTGGCGGGTACGTCGATCCCGGGCTGCCACCGGTCGCGGATCTTGCCGGTCGGGTTGGCGCGCAGCGCGAACGCCTTCAGTACGCCGAGGAACTCGTCGATGCGGTCGGGCGCGCGGTGCCGGGGTGCCAGCTCGCGTACCGCCATGTGCAGCGCGGCGGCGAGTGGCCGGCGCAGGGGCTGGTCGGCGCGCGCCTCGATCTTGCCGGTACCCCACAGCCGGCCGATCGCCTGTGACCGCAGGGTGTTGAGCAGGACGGTCTTGCCGACACCGCGCAGGCCGGTCAGTACCAGGCTGCGCTCCGGCCGGGCCCGGGCCACCCGCTCCAGCACGACCTCGAACACCTCCAGCTCGCGGTCGCGGCCGGCCAGCTCGGGCGGGCGCTGGCCGGCGCCGGGGGCGTACGGGTTCCGAACGGGGTCCACGTATCGCACCGTATCGGGGTATCTAGCGCAGATCGTAGAGACACGCGGCGAGGCGTTCGAAAGTCGAGCGCGCTCTAAAGCTGTCTAGTGCCTCCGCTATACGAGCTTAGAATCTGCTACTGCTTCTTCAGGCAGAGCAGGAAGTCGTCGGAGGTCGGGGTCGTCTCGTATGTGAAGTAATGCGAGTACCCGGCGACGGTGCTGCATTTCTTCGAGTCGAGCGTGCCATTGAACCTGGCCAGCACCTTGTATGTGTTCTTGCCGCAGGTCACGATCTGCAGGTCGGCCTGCTTGTCGGTGCCCTGGTTGACGACGCACTGGCCCACCTTGACCGAGGTGATCGGGTCGGCGTTGTCCGGCGTCGGCGAGTCGGCCGCGGTGCTCGGCGCGACGCTGGGCTGCTGGCTGGGCGGCGGGGTCTGGTGGCCGGAGGCGTTGCTGTTGGTGTTGTGCTTGCCGATGTAGTACAGCGCGGCCACGCCACCGCCGCACAGCACCACCAGGAGCACGGCGACCAGCGCGATGATGCCGCCCGGTCCGCGCTTCTTCGGCGCGGCGGCGGGCGGGCCCCAGACCGGCTGCGGCGGGCCGCCGTACGGATCGGGCTGCGGGGGCGCGCCGTAGGGATCCCCGTACCCCGGCTGCGTTGGGGTGGCGTACCCGGGCTGGTAGGGCTGCTGCTGTTGGTACGGCTGCTCCTGCTGGTAGCTCGGTTCGTAGCTGCTCGGCTGCCCGTACGGACCCGGCGGCGTCACCGGACCCGGGGTCGGCGGCGCGTTCCACGGGTCGGGCTGCCCGTACGGTGACGTCGGGTACTGCTGACCGTACGGATCGTTCTGCTGCCAGGGGTCGCTCGGCTGGTCAGGGTACTGCCCACCCGGCGGACCATAGTTCGACATCGGACTCGACCCCTCCCGGCAACCCGACCCACAACGGCGTGCCTCTCACACCGTAGCCCGGTACTCAAAGCAACCGAAGTTGATGGTCTCGCGGCTTGCGTGGCGCTTCGTCACCCTTGCGCTCGAGCAATCCGGCGTCGATCGCATCGAGGAACGGGGTCGGTACCGCGTCTCGCTCCGCTCCGTACCGGTACCGTCGCCGGGAGTGGCTGATGTACAGGCGGTCCTGCGCGCGGGTGAGCCCGACGAAGAACAGCCGGCGCTCCTCCGCGACATCCGCGGCGGACGGGGGCATCCCCGGCAGGCGCAGCGGCAGCAGCCCGTCCTCGCAGCCGACCAGGAAAACCACCGGGAACTCCAGGCCTTTGGCGGCGTGCAGGGTCAGCAGCGTGACCGCCTCGGCGCGCGGGTCCAGCGCGTCCACCTCGGCGCCGGTACCGATCTCGGCCAGGAACCGCTCCAGGTCGTCCCCGCAGCGCGCGGCGAGCGGGGTGAGCAAGTCGATCGCGGCATGCACGTCCTCGGGCGCCAGCTCGTCACCCAGCGCCGGACGCTCCGCGAGCAGTTGGCCGGTCAGCCGCACCCGGGCCGGCAGCGGACCGCCGAGCCCGCTCGCGAAGCGCAGCTCGCGCGCGATCGCGACCACTCCGGGCCGGTCGCGCAACCGGTCGTGCGATCGCTTCTGCACGGGTACCCCGGCCCGGGCCAGCGCGTCGACGATCGCCGCCGCCTGCGCGTCGGTGCGGTACAGGACGGCAATGTCGCCAAAGGAGAGTGAGCCGGGCGCCGCGTGCGAGTCGATCCGCCCGGAGTCCAGCGACCGGTGCGACAAGCCACCGACCAGTTCGTCCACTGTCCGTACCACGAAATCCGCCTCGTCGGCGGGTGAGGCCGCCGCGTAGACCGCCACCGGTGGCGCCTGCGGATCGAGCCGGGCCGGGTCGAGGCGGCGCTCGCGCACGAGCGTCGACGGCGCGATGGCCTGGAGCGCGGCCGCGATGATCGGCGCCGCCGACCGGTAGTTGCGGGTCAGCCGGACCATCCTGGCGTCGGTGAAGTCCTCGCTGAAGCGCAGGAAGAACGACACGTCGGCGCCGCGGAACGAGTAGATGGCCTGGTCCGGGTCGCCGATCGCGCACAGGTTGCCGTCCGCGGGCACGAGCAGGCGCAGCAGTTCGTACTGGACGGGGTCGACGTCCTGGTACTCGTCGACGAAGACCCACCCCCAGCGCGCCTGGTAGTGCTGCGCCACCGCGGGCTCCTCGCGCAGCAGCGACACCGGCAGCGCGATGAGGTCGTCGAGGTCGACCGCGTCCCGGGCGCGCAGCGCCTTGCCGTACCGTTCGCGCATCTGCGGTTCGAGCGCCGAGCCGAGCAGCTTGCGGGCGGCGCGCTCGTCGCCGGCGCCCGCCTCCGTGAGCGCGGCCAGCCGCTCCGCCTCCTCCGCGACGTGGAACGTCGGCGAGAGCCCGACCCGCTCCGCCTGTTCGCGGAGGATCGCGAGACCCAGGCTGTGGAAGGTCGCCACGGTCACGTCCTTGCCGTCGGCGCGCACCCGCGAGCTCTCCGCGGAAGAGACCGGGCCGAGCAGCGCGTCCAGGCGGGTACGCAGTTCCTCG
Source organism: Rugosimonospora sp. (assembly GCA_051986465.1). Classification (GTDB taxonomy): domain Bacteria; phylum Actinomycetota; class Actinomycetes; order Mycobacteriales; family Micromonosporaceae; genus DATEJJ01. Next base: position 7,439 of record JBPYFB010000459.1, on the reverse strand, counting down.
GCGGCCCGGCGGGTGAACGTGATGGCCAGGCACTGCTCGGGCTTCACGCCCATCTCCGCGCAGAGGTACGCGACGCGGTGGGTGAGGGTACGGGTCTTGCCGGTACCGGGTCCGGCGACGATGAGCAGCGGGCCGCCGGGCGCCGAGGCGGCCACCCGCTGCAGCGCGTCGAGCCGGTCCAGCAGGCCGGTACCCACCTCCTCCATGCCGGCGAGCATCGGCTCGAACGGCTCGTGCGGCGAGGGCGCGGGGGGCAACGGCGGCGGCGCGGCCTTCTTCGCGGCGGGTCTGCGCGGCGCGGCTTCCTTCCCGGTCCCACCGGACCCGGTCCCGCCGAGTCCGGTCCCGTCGAGCGCGGCCTCCTTCACGGTGCCGCGCCGGACCGGGGTCGGCACGACGTCGAAGAGCGCGCCGTCGGACGGCGCGGCCAGCTCCGCCGGCTCGAAGAGCCGGATCACGCCGTACTCGCCGTCGAACCCGGGGGTGCGTCGCACCTCCCGCGCCCGCAGCCGGCGGATCGCCTCGCCCAGCAACTCGCCGCCGACGCGGGCGATCTCGGGTACCGGCGTCTCGCGCAGGATCGTGAGCTCCGGTCCGAGCGCCGCGACCAGCGCGTTCAGCCGGCTCTCCACCGTCTTCGACCGGGGACCCACCCCGTGCAGCTCGCCGAGCACCTCGGCGAGCTGGATCAGGTGCACGACCTCCTTGGCGTGCGCCGGGCGCTCGCCAACCGGCCGGTCGGACAGGTCCTCGACCCGCGACAGCACGCCGACGGTCAGCGGCTTGCCGCACTCCGGGCAGCGCCCGCCCGCGGCCCGGGTCTGCTCCGGCGGCCAGTTCACGCCGCAGACCCGGTGCCCGTCCGCGTGGTACTTGCCCTCCTCGGGGAAGAACTCGATCGTCCCTTGTAGAGCGTCGCCGGAGCGCAGGCCGTCGCGGATCGCGAAGTAGTCCATCGGGGCGTTGAGCAGGGTCGCCTCACGGGCCAGCGCGGGTGCCGAGTGCGCATCCGAGTTGGACAGCAACTGGTATCTGTCCAAACTCGACACTCGCCAGTTCATCTCCGGATCGGAGGACAGGCCGGTCTCCACGGCGAAGATGTGGTCGGCCAGGTCGGCGTAGCAGTCGGCGATCGCGTCGAAGCCCGACTTCGAACCCAGGGCCGAGAACCACGGCGTCCAGATGTGCGCGGGTACCAGGAAGCCGTCCTCGCTCGCCTCGAGTGCGATCTCCAGCAGGTCGCGGGAGTCCAGGCCGAGGATGGGGCGGCCGTCCGAGCCGATGTTGCCGATCCGGGCGAGCTTCGCGTTGAAGCGGGCGACCGCGTCCAGGTCAGGCAGGTAGATCAGGTGGTGTACCTTGCGGGTCCGCTCGTCGCGCTTGTAGATCGTGGAGATCTCCACGGACAGCATGAAGCGCACGTCCCCGGCTGCCACGGTCGGCGGCAGGCGCCGGGTGACGTCGCGGTCGGCGTCGGGCTCCAGCCGGTACAGGCCGGGTTCGGCGGGCACCAGGGCCTCGCGGAGGTGGGCGTACCAGGCCGGGTGGGTGAAGTCGCCGGTACCCAGCAGGGTGATGCCTTTACGCCGGGCCCACCAGCTCAAAGTGGACAGGTTGAGGTCGCGGCTGCACGCGCGCGAGTACCGGGAGTGGATGTGCAGATCGGCGACGAAGGGCACGAGGCATCCTGTCACGCGCCCGTATCGGATTGCGCGGGGCCTACCGCGCGTGTCGCAAGGTCAACGAGCGCCGGCGAGGAGCTTGACAACGGTGTCCACGTCGGACAGCGAGTCGAGCACCGCGTGCGCGCCGGCCGCATGGAGCTGCGCCGCGCTGGTCCGGCCGGTGGCCACGCCGATCGCGGTCACCCCGTTCGCGAGCGCCCCCTCGATATCGTGCCGCGTGTCACCGATGACGAGCACCTCGTCGAAGCGCCGGCCGTGCTTGGCCTCGGCACGCTCCCGGGCCACCCGTACGAGTGGCGCCCGCTCCTCGTTGTCGGAGCCGTACCCGCCGACCTCGAAGTCGAGGTGGCGGGCGAGGTCGAAGGCGGCGAGCTTCTCCCACGCAACTCTGCGTATGTTGCCTGTGACGACCGTCTGCGTCACGTGCGGCTGGCCGGCCAGCGCCGCGAGTACCAGCGCCGCGCCCGGCAGCGCGCCGGTGGTCTCGACGAGCCGGTGCCGGCGGGCGAGGAACTCGGTCGCGAGCAGTTCGAAGAACGGCTCGAAGTACGGCTCCGGATCGGCGATGCCCTGCGCCTGGAGCGCCCGCGCGCAGGTGTACCGGTCGGTGCGCCCGGCCAGGTCGAGTGAGTGCGATTGCTCGGACCCGGTCAGCGCGCGCAGGGCGGCGAGGAAGGACTCGCCGCCGAGCGGATGGGTATGGCAGAGCGTCTGGTCGATGTCCCACATCAGCAGGCGGGTACCGGTCACTCGGCCAGCCTCGCCTCGACCCGAGCCACCTTGCTCGTCAGCCCGTCGGTCATGCCGGGGCGTACGTCGGCCTTCAGCACCACGCTGACCCGGGGTGCGTGCGCGGCGACCGCGTCGACCGCCCGCTTGACCACCGCCATGACCTCGTCCCACTCGCCCTCGACGAGCGTGAACATGGCGTCCGTCTGGTTGGGCAACCCGGACTCGCGTACCACCCGTACCGCCTCGGCGACGAGGTCACCCACGGACTCGCCGACGCCGAGCGGGGTGACCGAGAACGCGACGATCACGTCAGCCTCCCGCGAACGGCGGCAGTATGTCCACTGTGGACTCCGGGCGCAGCGGTGCGGTCCGGTCCCGGCAGCCCACCCCGTCCACCAGGTACGAGCACGCCTTCAGTACCAGGGTCAGCCGCTCGCCGTGCCGGGCGCCGAGCGTCGCGACCAGCTCGTCCAGCGTTGCCGCCTCGACCGTCTCCTCGGGACGCCCAGCAGCCGCCCGCGCCGCGGCGAAGTACCGTACCGTGGCCACCTTTTAGCCCCCGATCGCCGACATCGGGCGGGTGGGCTGGAGGAACGCCGGATCGTCGATACCGTGCCCGGCCTTCTTGCCCCGCATCGCGAGCTGCCAGCGCCCGGCGAGCTCCTCGTCGGAGGCCCCGCCGCGCAGCAGGCCGCGCAGGTCGGTCTCCTCCTGGCTGAACAGGCACGAGCGGACCTGCCCGTCGGCGGTCAGCCGGGTGCGGTCGCAGTCGGCGCAGAACGGCCGGCTCACGCTCGCGATGATGCCGACCCGGGGCCGGTCCGGATGGTCGCCGACGAGCCAGGTCTCCGCGGGCGCCCCGCCGCGCACCGCCGGATCCGGCAGCAGCGTGAACTCTGCCTCAAGGGCGGCCAGGATCTCCTCGACCGACACCATCTTGTCGCGCGACCAGGTGTGCCCCGCGTCCAGCGGCATCTGCTCGATGAACCGCTGCTCGTAGCCGTGTGCCAGCGCAAAGCGCAGCAACGGTACGGCCTCGTCGTCGTTGACGCCGCGGATCAGTACCGAATTGATTTTGATCGGGTGCAGCCCGGCGTCGGCGGCGGCGGCCAGCCCCGCGAGCACGTCGGGCAGGCGCCGGCGGTAGGCCAGGCGCTCGAACCGCTCCGGATCGAGGGTGTCGAGCGACACGTTGAGCCGGTCCAGGCCGGCCTCGCGCAGCGGTGCGGCCAGGCGGGCCAGCCCGATGGCGTTGGTGGTCAGCGACAGGGTGGGCCGGGGCCGCAGCGCGGCCGCCGCGGCCACGATGCCGGCCAGTCCCGGGCGCAGCAGCGGCTCACCGCCGGTGAACCGCACCTCGGTCACGCCCAGCATGGTCACCGCGATCCGGACCAGCCGGTTGACCTCGTCGTCGGTGAGCACGTCGCGGTGCGGCAGCCAGGGCAACCCCTCGGGCGGCATGCAGTAGGTGCAGCGCAGGTTGCACCGGTCGGTCAGGGAGACGCGCAGGTCGGTGGCGACCCGGTGGTACCGGTCCACGAGCGCCATCCGATTCATGGCTCGACCGTATCGCGTACCGCCGACATTGCCGCATCTCGGTAAGCCGATCCGAACAACGCGGTGTGGACGAGCAGCAGATGCAGCTGGTGCAGCGGCACCCTGCGGCGCCATTCCTCGGCCAGCGGCCATACCTCCTGGTAGCCGGCGAGGATCCGGTCCAGATGCGGCGCGCCGCCGAACAGGGCCAAATTGGCCAGATCGGTCTCCCGTTGACCGCCGTGGGCGGCCGGGTCGATCAGGAACACGCGGTCGGTGGACCACAGCAGATTGCCTGGCCAGAGGTCGCCGTGCACGCGGGCTGGCGGTTCCGCGCCGGCGGGGCCCGCGTACACCTCGATGTTGTCGAGCAGGCGCCCGACGGCGGCGACGTCCGCCGCGGACAGCGCCCCCCGATCGGCCGATATTTTCAGGTACGGCTCGAGCCGGCGCTGCGCGAACCACCGCGGCCAAGCCGCCTTGCCGCCCTCGCCCGCCCGGATCGGCTCGGTCGGCGCGGCCCGCTCGACCGGCTCGTTCGGCATCGGGAGCGCGCCGATGAAACCGGGCCAGGGTGCGCCGAAGCCCGGTGCGCCGTAGCGGTGCAACGCGGCCAGTTCCCGGCCGAAGCGCTCGGCCTTCGCCGGGCTCGGCGGGCCGGGCTCGATCCACTCCAGCACCAGCATGTCGGGCAGCGCGGCGATCACCTCCGGTACCGGCACCGCGCCGGCCTCGCGCAGCCAGGACAGGCCGGCTGCCTCGGTGGCGAAGAAGCTCTCCGGCGGCGTGCCGCCGGGCCAGCTCTTCGCGAAGACGGAGCTGCCATCGTCGAGCGTCAGCCGTGTCGCGGTGCAGATGCTGCCGCCGGGCAGCGGTGTCTCCCGGATCCGCTGGTGGTGCAGGAAGGCCGTCAGGTGCTGGGGGTGAGCACGCAGATACGCCAGATCCACATCTGCACGGTACCCGTTAAGCCGTGCGGGGCGATGCGGAGAAGAGTATGCATAAGTAACTGGCGCGCCGGAGTCGAGCGAAGCGAGTGACGCCGCGGGAGTGGTTGTGCGCTTGCGCGAGGGGAGAGCCGGCATGACCGACACTGTGTCCGAGATCGTGGAGCGGCCCGCCGTACCCGTGGCGATCCGTCCGTACCGGCCGCTGGACCACCGGGCGTGCCGGCAACTGTGGGCGGAGCTGGCCGAGGCACATCGCGAGATCTACGACGATCCGTCGATGGGTGGCGAGGACCCGGGGGCCGGATTCGAGGAGTACCTGACGCGCCTGGACCTCGCCGGAGTGTGGGTCGCCGAGCACCCTGAGCAGGGTGTGGTGGGCCTCGTCGGCCTGGTCCTTCGCGGGTCAGGAGTGGGTGGCGCGCTGTCTCGGCAGGGCATGGAGCCCGCTGGCGAGGTGGAGCCGATCGTGGTCGCGGCCCACCTGCGCGGCCGCGGTATCGGTCGGGAGCTGCTGGAGTTCGTGGCCGCCCAGGCGCGCCGGCGCGGCATGCGACAGCTGTCGGTCAGTCCTGCCTCGCGCAACGTGACCGCGATCCACTGCCTGCGCGCGGCCGGGTACGTCACGCTGTCCTCTGTAACGCTGACGATGCCCCTCGCGCCCGCACCGGGTACCGCCGACCGTGAACTCGACCTGAACGGCTTGCGCTTTTCTAGTTGACGGCGTCTGTCCAGGGTTGCGGGGCCGTCTGTGGTCCGATAAGAAATACCGGGGTCGCGACTGTAACGGCGACTTACGTACGCCGACAGGAGTGACATGGGTGCTGAGCCGGAGACGGTGGGTGACGGTCTCGCCGTTGGAATCCTTCGCCGGTTGGGCGCGTCCCCGCGCGAGCGGGGCAGCGCGAACAATTGCACCTGCCCCGATATTTTCGAGCTGTCCGATGGCCGTTTCGCGGTGATCGGCACCGATCTGACCGAGCAACTCGACCCGCTGCTGCCGGCCGATGCCGGGCGGGCCGACTACGAGAGCATCGTAGTCATCAGCCGGGAAACGCTGGTCCGGGCCAAGGTCGACATTCCGGAGTCTTAGGCCGCCTCGGCGACCGGCGCGTCGTCAGGGTCGATCGGGCACTGGTTCATGCATGCGAGTACCGCCTGATACTCGGCGCATATCTCGTCGGCGACCTCGGCGAACCGGTACTCGTCGGTGCCCGAGACCAGGATCGCGGACCGGTTGCGCGCCGATGCCTGCCAATACTCCCGCATCAACGGGCTGGTGAACAGGTAACGGAGGTTGCTCTGCATCTCCGCCTCGGTGTAGTCGCTGATGCGCACCATGAGCCACGCGTGCTGCAGGATCAGGTTGGCGTACAGGTACTGGCGGTTGCGCTCCCGGGACAGGCCCGGCTTCAGGGCGGGCCATACGGCCGCCAGTTGCGAGTCGTTCATTGCCATCTTCAACAGGTCGACATGCAGCTTGCGTAGTTCGGCCTCGGTACCGCGGTGTAGATCCGACTGGGCCAGGCGCAGTGATTCGCGCTGTACGGCCAATTCGGCCCGCTGCGCGCGGAATTCCTGTAGTTGGGCGAGAAACGTGACGACCAGAGCTACCAGTGCGAACCCGGCGACCACCGAATTCAACGCGCCGAACGCCTGGCCGATGTTGCTCCACCGTATCCACATGGCGGTGCTGCCGTGCTGGCTGAGGAGTGCCACGATCGCCAGGCCCGCAGTCAGGATCGCCGTGACGAGGATCAATGACACGGTGAACCATTTCACGGTGCTGCGCGCACGTGCCAAACGCCCGTTGCTGTGATTCGACTCGGAATTCATGATCCGACCCCTCGAAGTGGAGGACGGTGGATTCAAACCGTAGCAGATTTATAGTGCGACCCGGAGTGAATGACAATTCATTCGGCATTCATGGGCGGTGGAAATTGCATTGGAAAGCGTTTGCACCGCCGTGATCAATCGGAGTTGTCCACAGGGGGCGCGGCCGGTCTGGCGCTCTGCCGCGGTACCGGGCCAGGCTGCCCGGCATGAGCCCTCTCGCGCTGAAGAATCCCACCGACCTGCTCGCCGCCGTCCCGTACATGCTCGGGTTCCATCCGGCTGACAGTGTCGTGGTGCTCGGGCTGCGCCGCGACGCGCTCGTCTTCCAGCTGCGCGGCGACCTGCCCGAGTCGCACGAGGTGGGCCGGTTCGCCGACTACTACGCCCACCTCGTATACCGCCAGCGGGTCGACGCGGCCCTGCTCGTCGGGTACGGGGAGGGTGCGGCGGTCACCCCGGTGCTGCTCGCGACCGCCAAGGCGCTGGGCCGGCGACGGATACCCATACCGGAGATGCTGCGCGCGTGCGGTGGCCGGTTCTGGTCGTACGTGTGCCCGTGGCCGCGCTGCTGCCCGCCGGAGGGCCGGCCGTACGACGTATCGAGCAGCCCGATCGCGGCACAGGCCACGGTCTCCGGCTGCGTCGCGCTGCCGTCGCGCACGGCGCTGGAGCGGCGGCTGGAGCCGATCGCCGGACAGGCGCG
>JBPYFB010000458.1:0-7611 GCA_051986465.1 Rugosimonospora sp. | reverse complement strand
CCGCGACGGCCCGAACCTCGACATCACCGGGCGGATACCAGTCGCGTTCAAGGACTACGGCCTCACCAGTCCGACGGGGTACGGCCCGCTCGGCTCCCTCGCCGACCACGGCATCGCCGAGTTCCTCCTCATCCTCCACCACACCTGACACTGGAGCCTCATCAACGTGCCATGGCGAGTGCGGATGCTCGCGAACGGCTCGTGGAATGGCCACCCGACCAGCCCGAACCGACCAGGTACTGGCTCAGCGACCTGGACTCCTCCTCGTTCCACCCAGTGCCGATGCCCAGCTCAAGGCGTGCACCTTAAGGCGACGGCTGTCGCGCTCATGTCGTCGCTTCCAGCAAGGACAATTCCGGCTCAGTCTGCGGCGGGCTGGCGTAGCCGATCCGCTGCGGACTCGCCTTTGTGCGCGACCGGCACGTGATCGCCAACCATGGCCAGCCCGAACCGGGGCATGTTGCCGTATACACATTCGTAGCCGCCGGCCGGTATCACGTACGTCTCGTGCCAGAAGCCAACGTCGCCGGTGAACCCGACCTTGCGATTGAACGCACGCCATGCCTGCAGATGCGGGTACAGGGAACTGCGGGCGAAGTGTTGGAGTCGCTCGGTGTCGCGCCAGTACTGTACCAGGATTGGTCCACGCGGCCGCCATGCCGTGTGGTAGCCGAGCAGGCCCAGATCCTCGGTGGCCGCCCGGCGCAGGATCCGGGGCATCGCCATGAACACCGGCCACCATTTGTGGACCAGCCACAGCTTGTTGATGCGCATGCCGATGAGGAAGACCACGAACCCGCCATCGAGGTTAGCAGTCATTCGTCCTGATACCACTGGGTTCTTCTGCACGACGAGCACTCCTTATAGCCATCTAGCCGATAGATCTTCCACAAATGTCTAGGCGTTGCCGGTGCCGCGGTGACTCTCAGTCAAGCGGCTAGCTGAGTCCTCGACCACGGCGGCGGCCGGACGTTGACCGGACGTTTGTCGCCGGCACACTATCGGCTGATGATCGTCTTCGGGGGACAACGCGGTGGTTCACGGTGAGATATCTGCCAGGATGCGGCCCGCCCGATGCGTCGTCATGATGCAGTTCCGAATGTCGACGGTGGACAGTAATGCCGATTGACCGCAGGTACGCGGCGAGTGGTGCCTATTGGCCTTAGCGAGGTCGGTCGAGGTCGGCGCGGTCGGCGCGGACGGCCGCGACGGTGGTTTCTTCGTCGTCAGCGGGACCGCGCGGGCGCCTGGGGCGCCAGCAGAGGGATGCCGTCGTAGCAGCCGAGGTCGTGCGCGGGCACGATCCGCATGAGATCGTCCAGAGCGATGATGCGTAGCAGGTCTTGGCGCAGCTGGGCAGGGTCACTGTCGGCTAGCTTGCTCAGCAGCCACGGCCGTTCGACTCGCCGGCGGATACCGTCGATCTGCCAGGTCAAGTCGCCGATAAAGGCGTACCGCTGGCTGGATGGCACGGTCACGAAGATGATCACTGACCCAGTCGTGTGGCCTCCAGCGAGGACAACGACCACTGAGCCGTCGCCGTACACGTCGTAGCTCGACGGGAACCCGAGATACGGCCGGCCGTCAAATCCGTACGCGTGGACCTCGTGCCCCGCAGACACCAGGCGGAAAACCTTCCCGTCGGGGTCTTCAGCGGCGTAGCGCAGCTCGTTGGCGTTCATCCAGATGGGCGTGTCCGGCAAGCTGTCGAGGCCGCTGGTGTGGTCCCAGTGTGAGTGCGTGGGCAACACGCCCCGCAGTCTGTTGTGGTCGTAACCAGCGGCGTGGAGTTGCTCGCTGACCGTCTGGCCCACTTGATATGGAGCGCGCCTGAGCCGGGGAAGCATCGCGACGTGTGTCGCGACGTCGGCGCCGAAGCCGGCATCGATCAGCAGATCCCCACCCGGGTGCCGCACCAGGACTGCCGAGGCGGCGAAGTGGCGCTTGTCGCGGAACGATCCGCCGCGCACGGCAAGGGCCGCGCGGGTCTCGTAGCTGCCCGTAGGCAGGTGGTAGATCGTCATGTCCGCGGGCGGATGTGCTTCGGGCAGCGGTTGGGTCCAGGCGGAGGGCTTGGGAAGAGGCGCCATTGCTTGATCGTATGAACCAAGAAAGTCCGGTACAAGAACTCGCCAGGCCACCCCTGCTCGGGTCGAGTCTTTGTGTTGCTTCCTCGTCAGGGGGTAGCGTGCCGATGTTTCGTGATCGGGCCCTCACCCATTGGATAACCGGGCTGGAGGGCGTCCACCAGCGTCGTAGGCTCCGGCCTGAGCGTTCGACAGGAGCGGGACCGGCGTGTCCGAAGGACGTCACCCGTTGTCGAGTCCGCGACGAGCTCCACGTCCATCCACAGTAGACACAGCCCGGCGCGCAGGTCGGGGCGGCGCGTTGGCCGAGCTGGCCGCGTTTGCGGTGGCGGGCCTGAATCCTGACGACGTGAGGAACGGCCATGAGTCTCGCGCCGATCCCGGCGTGATTGTGGTGGATTTGACGACGCTGTTCTGGGTACCTCCCAGTGACCCGCCGCATCGTAGGAACGAGGCGGATGACGGGTATGGGGTGGCCGCCGCACGGCGGGCACCTTTTCGTGCGGAGGAGGTCAACAGCAATGCGAATAGTGTGCGCAGGTGTCGCATCCGTCGGTATGGCGTTCGCCTTGATGGGGTGCAGCAGCAGCGGTACACAGGGGACTCCCACGGCGTCCACGTCGCCGTCGCCCGCGACGGCCGCCGGTGCGGCCGGCGCCGTACCCGCATGCGTCATCGGCACGTGGACGTCGACGTCCGCGACCTCGGCCGGCGCCTCCGGCGGCGGCGTGAGCGGTTCCCTTAGCGGTGGCCAGGGCGTGCGGCTGACCATCGGCAAGGACGGCGCGACGAAGGTCGACTTCACCTCGATGCAGCCGATGACGTTCGCGGTCAACACCAACGTCGGCAACGCCAAGGGCGAGTACAGCTACAGCGGGACGGCCAGCGGAACCCTTCAGTTCCCCGCGGGTGGCACGCAGGCCTCGGCACAATCCACTGACGGCGGTAGCGCGCCGGGCGGCACGGGCACCTGGCAGCCGACCGGGGACGTGCGGTGGGACGGACTGCGGCTCACGCTCAGGCTGACCCAGCCGATCAACCAGACCCTGCTGGACAACGCTCAAATCGGCAACGTCACCAGCGCGCAGACCAACCAGGCGGGCAACGCGACGGACCTGCAACCGGTCCTGCGTACGGGTGTGTACACCTGCCAGGGCGGGACGCTCACCGTGCGGCCGCAGGCGAGCGCAGCCGCGGCGAGCTGGACCTTCGAGCGTGGTTAGGGCGGCTGCCGTGGAAGATAGTGCGATACCCGGCCAGTGGACTCCGGGCCGGCTGGCCGGGTGGTACGCCCGCTGGATCGTCCGGCTGCGCTGGATTGTGGTGGCCCTGTGGCTGGCCGCCGTGGCGGCCGCGATGTGGCACCTACCGGCCATGGCCGGTACCGGTGGAGACCTCAACCAGCTCGCCTCCGCGAACAACCCGGCCGTGCAGGCGGAAATCGATTCGGCCCGGACATTCGGGTACCCGCTGCTCAGCCGGGTCGCCGTGGTCCAGCACGACCCGCACGGGCTGTCCCTGCAGACGCAAGCCAAGGCGGTACAGCGCGCGGTAGCCGTGGACCGCCACGAGTACCGGGACACGACACCGATCGCGGCGGCCATCGCGGTGCCCAACACGCTCGGCCTGTTCCCGGGCTCCCGGCAGAGCAACACGACAGTGGTCACGTTCCTCTACATGCCGGCCGACGCGACGCTGGCCGACCAGCTCGCCTCGGCCCAGCAGTTCGTGGACCGGCACTTCGACGCGAGCGACCATGTCGTGGGCGTGACCGGGTCGATTCCGGAGCGGCTCGAACAAGGGCGGCTGATCATGGGGGCGGTGCCCATGGTGGAACTGGCCACCATCGCCGCCGTCATGCTCATCGTCGGGGTCGCGTACCGGTCGATCGTCGCGCCGATCCTCACCGTGACGGTCGCGAGCGTGGCAGCCGTCCTCACGCTGCACGTGGCGGACGCGGTCGGCCGGCTGTTCGGCGTCGGGATGCCGGCCGAGACCGAACCACTCCTGATCGCGCTGATGCTTGGAGTGGCGACCGACTACGTGGTGTTCTACCTGTCCGGCATGCGCATGCAGCTCGCGGCCGGAGCCACACCGCGCCAGGCCGCGGAGTGGGCGACGGCGCGGTTCACCCCGATCATCACGGCCGCCGGCCTCATCGTGGCCGCGGGCACGGGTGCGCTGCTGGTGGCGAGGTCGGAGGTGTTTCGGGGGTTTGGACCCGCGATGGGTGTCGCGGTACTCATCGCGGTGGCGGTTTCGGTGACGCTGATGCCGGCGCTGCTCGCGATCCTCGGCCGCGCCGCCTTGTGGCCGAGCCGCCGCCGTCCGAACAAAGCGGAGCGCAGCGGCCGGGCCACCATCTGGTCGCGCCTGCTCACCATGCGGCTCAATGCCGCGATCGTGCTCGCTGCGTGCGTCGCCGGGCTGGTATTCGCCGCGCTTCCGGTGGGCCACCTCGCGCTCGGGCTGCCGTTCAACGCCTCGCTACCGCCCACGGACGGCATGCGGCAAGCAGCCAGCCAGGCCGAGAGCGGCTTCGCCAAGGGCATCCTGTCGCCGACCGAACTCGTGGTACGGGCCAACGGACTGACCGCGCAACGCGCCGCCCTCGACCGGCTGCAGCAGTCCCTGTCCCAGGAACCCGGGGTGGCCGGCGTACTCGGTCCGGACGACCAACTCGTACCGGAGCAGCAGAACATGTTCCTCACGGCCAACGGTACGGCCGCCCGGTACGTGCTGATCCTGTCCGACGATCCGTTGGACGCCCGCGGTATCGCCACGCTATCCCGGCTACACCGGCACCTACCCGGACTCGTACGGCAGGCCGGGTTGCCGGGCGCGCGGGTGGACCTGGCCGGCGACACCGCGATCGCGAAGTACATTGTGGACCAGACAACGCACGATCTCGGCCGGATAGCGCTGGTCGCGCTGCTGGTCAACCTCGTGATCCTGATCCTGTTCCTGCGCGCGCTCGTGGCACCGCTGTGCCTGCTGGCCTCCAGCGTGCTGGCGATCGGCGCAACCCTCGGCCTGACCACGCGGGTATTCCAAGATGTCCTCGGCCACGACGGGCTGACCTTCTACGTGCCATTCGTGACCGCGGTACTTCTGGTCGCGCTCGGTTCGGACTACAACGTGTTCGCGGTCGGTCACGCCTGGGAGGAGGCCCGCAACCGCCCGATCCGCAAGGCACTCGCGGCGACCCTTCCGCAGTCTGCGCGGACCATCCGGACCGCTGGCTTCACCCTCGCCGTGAGCTTCGGACTGCTGGCCATCGTGCCGCTGTTGCCGTTCCGGGAAATCGCCTTTGCCATGGCGGTCGGGATCCTTCTCGATACGCTCATCGTCCGGTCCCTTGTGGTACCCGCGATGCTCGCCCTCGTCGGGTCGCTGAGCGGGTGGCCGGGCTACCGGCTGGCCAGCCGCCGCCAACGGATCCGCCCGGCCGCTACCGCCGCGGTCCCGGTCGAAGCGGGATCCGGTCAGCAGCCCGGCTGACGACCGACGGGCGTTGACGGGCCGCTCCGGAAACAGTTCCCGAGCGGCCCGCGTCCGCAACTGGGACGCTGACCCGGCTGGCTGTTCCCACGGCGACCCAACCACTGGCCCTCCGACAGACCGCGACAGCAACCCGACGCCACTCCGCCAGCCGATAACCTCTTCTCCCCGAACAGCGCATAGGCCGGTGCCGCCGAGTGTCCGGCCACTCGGCGGCACCGGCTACCTACTCACGTGGTGAGCCCGACGGTACCCGGTCAGGCGGCCGCGAACTCCAGCTTCCCGCTTGAGTAGAACCTGTTCACCGGGCAGTACGCCGTAGAGTTGAAGCTACCTCCGGCATATTCCCACTGACCATAGTAGTTGCGGTCGTCCGTGCAATGAATGACGGCCCGGAAGGCGCTCGGCTGGGTTCCCTCGCAATATCCGCTGAACCAGAAGTCGCCATTGCTGGTCTCGCAGTGAATAAGGGTGTTGGGGCTGGCCGCCTGCACAGGCGCGACGCCCAGGGACAATGTTGCGCCAACTGCAACTACCGTCAGCGCCGTGAGACGAATCAGATGCTTCATCTAACGCATCCTTTCAATTCAGCTGCCGGATCCGCGAGCTGCGACGAACCGCGGCACCGGTCACTGGGCGGCGAAGGCTGTGTCGAAGTCGACGATAAAGACGTTGGTCGGGCACTGCGCTTCAGACGCCTGGCCGTCGCCGGCCCACTCCCAGGGACCATAGTAGAAGTAGCCGTTGGTGCAGTAGACCCACACCCGGAACGACGTCGGCCTTGAACCCTCGCAGTAGTTGATGTAATACCTCTCCCCGGCCGCCGAATGACATGTACCAAGCGATGCGTGGGCAGGTGATGCGGCAACGGCGACACTCGCGGTGACTCCCAGCGCTGCGAGCGCAAGGCCCCGCACTAAACGTTTCATCCTTTCACGTCCCCAATCCGAAAAGCGGCGCCCATCGATGACGTTTTCGCCATCCCGTACACAAACGGTCCGAATGCACTGTAGGGCTAGGCCGTCCGCGACCGCACCGGCGTTTAACCTTGCGCTAACCTACTTCAATCTGAATAAGTAAGATCAAGAACTGGTGGGTCTACTGGCCGTGGTCGGTCGGCGTTTCGTCCAAGGGCATGCGGGGTGTACTGGGAGAATCAGCTGGAAGCGTTGTGGTGCATGCGTCGGTTTTGCCACCCGAGTTGCTGCGGCTGCCTGAGGAGTTAGCCCGGGTGGACGTGGTAAGCATTCAGGTTCACGTTGGGTTGCTGGGCATGTTGGTGCGTGACATCGATCGTCTGGGTAGACGATTGATGGGGTGTCGTCAGGGCTGAAGCGGTTGTCGCGTAAGGAGTTGCTCGCTCTTGTCGTGAGTCAGGCCCAGGTGATTGCCCCGCCACCGCCCGGCGGGTCGGCCGGTAGTGCGTCGGCGGGGAAACGGAGGCTGGGTAGGCAGCCCGGTGCCCCGGGTGCGGCCTCATTAGCGGTGGGGCCCCACACCGCCGCCGGCGTCGAGGACGGCGCCTACGACATCGCTGCGAAAGCGTCGGCCGCGTAGCAAGCCGCCGTCTGCTGGGACGACAAGTACGTAGTCAAGCGGCTCGCCGAAGTTCGAGCGGTCTGAGAACCGCCCAGACACGCGTCCCCGCCACATCAGTGGCGGGGACGCGTGTCGACGTGCGGGCTATCCGGAACAGTCGACGAGATCAACGCCGGCGGTCGTGGCGCCCGATACGACGTGTACCGGATCGGCGTCCTGCTCGCTCAGCCTGCGGTTGTACCAGCAGGTCGGGCCCGACATGAAGTACTCGATCCGGAGGTCCTGGGTGGCCAGAGCGCGCAGGGTGTACCCACCGGTCTGCATGTCGGTGCTACTCGTGGGTGCGGCGGCGAGGTCTGCTGGCCGTGCTGCGCGAGTACCTGACGCACTACAACGGACATCGGCCGCATCAAAGCCGAGGCCAACGCCCACCCGACCGCGACACCCTGCCCGCCCCGGTTGTCAATCTGGGCTGCCCAGGCCA
>JBPYFB010000457.1:0-3500 GCA_051986465.1 Rugosimonospora sp. | reverse complement strand
AGCCGTCGGGGCGCCCCGGAGGCGCCGCGGCCAGCCGCGGTGTTCAGGTGCGACTGGCTCTCACGCAGGGTGTCCAGCGCCCCACCCGCTGTCCAGTACTTGCGCCCGGCCACCAGCAGCTCCTCGGCCGGGAACTTGGTGATCACCTCGCAGCCGGTCGCGGTGACCACCACCTCCTCCTCGATCCGCGCCGCCGACCAGCCGTCGGCCCCCGGCCAGTAGGTCTCGAGCGCGAAGACCATGCCCTCCTCCAGGGTTTCCGGGTGGTCGAGCGAGACCAGCCGGCTGAAGATCGGCTTCTCCCAGATGGACAGCCCGACGCCGTGCCCGTACTGGAGGGCGAACGCGGCCTCCTCGTCGGGGAAGCCGAACTCCTGCGCACGCGGCCATACCGAGACGATGTCGGCGGTGGTAGCGCCCGGCCGTACCAGCGCGATGGCCTGGTCCATGTACTCGCGGCAGCGGGTGTACGCGTCGCGCAGCGCGGGCGAGGCGCTGCCCACCGCGAAGCACCGGTAGTAGCAGGTGCGGTAGCCGAGGTGGCTGTGCAGGATGTCGAAGAACGCCGGGTCGCCGGGGCGGATGAGCCGGTCGCTGTACACGTGGGGGTGCGGTGCGCAGCGCTCGCCGGAGATGGCGTTGACGCCCTCCACGTACTCGCTGCCCAGGTCGTACAGGACCTTGCTGACCACGCCGACGCACTCGTTCTCGCGTACCCCCGGGCGCAGGAACTGGTACAGCTCCTCGTAGGCGGCGTCGACCATCGAGCACGCCTGCGCCAGCAGCCCGATCTCGTCGGGTGTCTTGACCCGCCGCGCCTCCAGGAAGACCTGCTGTCCGTCCACGATGGACAGTCCCGCGCGCTGCAGCGCGAACAGCACCGGCGGCTCCACCACGTCCACGCCGACCGGCTCGTTCGCGAGGCCGCGCTCGGCGAGCTCGTGATGGATCTTGCGAGCCAGCTCCTCCGCGATGCCGGCGTCGGGGTGGAACGCGCCGCGCAGCGTGGAGATGCCGGCCCGCGCCCGCTCGGTGCCGTCCAGCCAGGGGTTGTAGATCTGGTGGTGGCGCGCGGCCGAGCCGAAGTCCCACAGGATCGGCTCGCCGCCGCGCGGTAGCAGCGCGAAGCGGATCAGCTTGTCCATCGCCCAGGTGCCGATGTGCGTGGACGTCAGGTACCGGATGTTGGCGAAGTCGAAGGTGAGCAGCGCGCCGAGTGAGGAGCGTTCGAGGGTATCGGTGAGCCGGGCCAGGCGCTCCTCGCGCAGCCGGGCAAGGTCTACCCGCTGCTCCCAGTCGACGGCATTGGGTCCGTAGGTACGAATCGTCGGTGCCATGCGGGATCACCTCGCATCCGCGCCGGTCGGGGAGCGCAGGCGGAGCCGAGTTTGGCGGGAGCCGGGTTCGGCGGAGCCGAGCACCCGACGCCTCCCCGGGGGACGTGCCTGACACGTTAGGCCCGCCGGGAACCGATCGTCAAGCACTGCTTAACGGGTTACCCCGACCTGCGTTAACCTGAGCTGCACGACTGGGTTCCTTGGTATGCACGGAAGGGGTCAGATGGCGGCGGCGGACGTACCGTGGCTCGGCCTGCGGCTGCGGGAGGAGCGGGTGCGCCAGGGCGTCACCGTCCGCGGGCTCGCACGCGACGTCGGCGTCTCGGCCAGCATGATCTCCCAGATCGAGACGGCGAAGAGCCAGCCATCGGTGAGCACGCTGTACGCCATCACGACCGCGCTGGGCATCTCCATCGAGGACCTCTTCAACCCGCCGGGTGCCGAGCCCGCGCCGGAGCCGGTACCCGCCGTCCAGGTCGCCGCCGGCAGCACCGCGGTCGACGTGCTGCAGTCGATCCGGGGCGGCCGGCTGGGCCCGCTGGTGCGCCCGGACGACCGCCGGATCCTGACCCTGGACTCGGGAGTCACCTGGGAACTGCTCGGCGAACTGCCACACCGCGCCGTCGACTTCCTGTGCGTCACGTACCCGCCCGGCGCCACCTCGTCCAGCTCCGGCGGGCTGATGCGCCACCCCGGCTCGGAGTACGGGTTCCTCCAGAGTGGACGGTTGATGCTCACGCTGGCGTTCGAGGAGATCGAGCTGGGTCCGGGCGACGCCATCTCGTTCGACTCGACGACCCCGCACGCGTACCGCAACGACGGCGCCGAGCCCGCCGTCGGCGTGTGGTTCGTGGTCGAGCGCGCCCGCTAGATTGACTCGCTGAATTCCGGCCCTGATCGGGGCTCGCCTGTGCTGCCCGGTACCGGTATCGTTTCCGTGCCTACGCGACGAATGGGAGTCTCACATGACCGAAGAACCGCGCCCTCCGGCCGGGGGCTGGAACAACGAGCCGCCGGCGAGCAGGCCGGGTTCCTTCGGCGACCTCCCGGCGGCGCCGCCGGTCGAGCCGGTGCCGCAGTACGGGTACCAGGTGCCGACCTCGGCGTACCCCACGGGTACCTACCCGGGCGACCCGCTGGTCACCCCGCCCGGCGAGGGCTTCGGCGGCTGGTGGGGCCGGCTGATGGCGATCCTGCGGCGCGACTGGCGGCGCATCTTCGCGATCACGCTCAGTACTTCGGCGATACCGCTGGCCGTACTGATCCTCATCTCCTCCCTGGCCGCACCCAAGTTCAGCAGCGTCACCAACGCGAACGGAACCAAGTCGGTGCACGTCGAGGGGGGATCGATCCCGCTGCTCGTGGTGGCGCTGCTGCTCGCCGCCGTGCTCGGCGGGTACCTGACCGCCGTCGCCAACGCCGCGAGCGTCTTCAGCGTGACGCGCAACGCGGCGGGCGCGCCGGTATCGCTGGGCGACTCGCTGCGGTACGGCTTCCGGCACGGTACGCGGCTGTGGGGCTGGAGCCTCCTGTACGGGCTGCTGGTCCTCGTCGGCACCTGCGCGTGCATACTGCCCGGCCTGTACCTGGGGCTCGCCGGCTGCCTGTACGCGCCGCTCGCCCTGTACGAGCGCGGCTCCGGCCCGATCGGCACGTCGTTCTCGATGATCAACAAGAACTTCGGCGCCGCGTTGGGGCGCATGGCCCTGCTGCTCCTGATTGTCTACATAGCCCGGCTCGTGCTGTCCATTCCGGCCGCGCTGGTCGGCCTCGGCAGCCACGTGGCGGGCACGGTGGTCACCGCCATCGTCGATGTGATCACCGCGCCGCTGGCCGTCATCGTGACGCTCGGCACCGTGGTGCTCTACGCGGAGCTGCGGGCGAAGCTGGTCCCCACGACCGTGCAGTCCCTCTCCGACGCCCTCGGCGCCTGATCCCGCCGCTCCGCCGCCCGCTACGCACGCCCCCACTCCCCCGTGATCTTGCCCGGTCCTCCGCAACTTCATTGAAGTTGCGGGGTTGGGCCAACCCCAACACCGCAACTTCAATGAGCTTGTTCCATCCTGTCGTGGCTGGTGGTGGGGTGTTGACAGGTGGTGGGTTGGCGCTCTTGTGGTGGTCAATGGCCATGATCACCAGCCTTGATCGTCTGCCCGGCAAGCA
>JBPYFB010000456.1:0-22618 GCA_051986465.1 Rugosimonospora sp. | reverse complement strand
GCTCGCTCGGCGCGCTTGAGGACCTCTCGGTCCGCCTCGCGGGCCTCGCCGGCGCCTGCCCGCCGCCGCTACCCGAGCCGGTCGCGGTCGCGGTCTTCGCCGGCGATCACGGGGTACACGCGCAGGGCGTCACGCCGTGGCCGCAGGAGGTCACCGCGCAGATGGTGGCGAACTTCCTCGCCGGTGGGGCCGTCGTCAACGCGCTCGCCCGCCAGGTCGGCGCGACCGTGACGGTGGTGGATGTGGGAGTCGCCGCGCCGCTGGACCCCGCGCCCGGGTTGATCTGCGCGAAGGTCCGGCCCGGCAGCCGGGACATGACCGTGGAACCGGCGCTGACCCGCGAGGAGGCGATGGCCGCCGTCGCCGCCGGTGTGCGGGTCGCCGAGCAACTCGTCGCCGAGGGGGCACGCGCGCTGGTCACCGGTGACATGGGCATCGCCAACACGACCGCCGCCGCGGCGCTCGTCGCCGCCCTCACCGGTGCGGACCCGGCCGAGGTCACCGGCCGGGGTACCGGCATCGACGACCCGACCCTGCGCCACAAGGCGTCGGTGGTCACCCTGGCGCTGGCGCGGCACCGTCCCGACCCGGCGGATCCTTTGGGGGTACTGGCGGCAGTCGGCGGCCTGGAGCACGCCGCGCTCGCCGGGTTCATCCTCGGTGGCGCGGCCCACCGGGTACCGGTGATCCTCGACGGGGTGAACGCCTGCGCCGCCGCCCTGGTCGCCGCGCGGCTCGCCCCCGACTCGACCGGCGCGATGATCGCCGGCCACCTCTCCGTGGAGCCGGGCGCCGCCGTCGCGCTGGGCCACCTGGGTCAGATGCCCCTGGTCGACCTCGGCATGCGGCTGGGCGAGGGTACCGGCGCCCTGCTCGCCGTACCGATCGTCGCCGGCGCGGTACGGGTCCTGCACGAGGTGGCCACCTTCGACTCCGCCGGGGTTTCCGAGAAGTGACCGAGCCTGATCCGTACCCGCTTGGGCTGCGGCTGGCGGGCAAGCGGGTACTGGTGGTGGGCGGCGGTGCCGTGGCCACCCGGCGGATACCGGCGCTGCTGGCCGCGGGCGCGCGCGTGGTGCTGGTCTCGCCCGAGGTCACCCCGGCGCTGCGCGCGCTGGCCGACGAGGGGCGGCTGCACTGGGAGCCGCGCGGGTTCGTACCGTCCGATGTGGACGGTGCATGGCTGGTACAGGCCGCGCTCTCCGACCGGTTCGCGGCGGCGGCGGTCAGCGCGGCCGCGGCCGAGCGCCGGGTGTTCTGCGTACGCGCCGACGACCGGCACGCCGCGACCGCGTGGACGCCCGCGGTTGCCCGGCACGGCCCGGTGACCGTCGCGGTTCTCGGCGGTGGCGACCCGCGGCGGGCGATCGCGGTGCGCGACGCCATCCGCGAACTGCTTTCGGTGCTGCCCGAGCCGGCGCCGGTACGAGGATCCGTCGCGCTGGTCGGCGCCGGCCCGGGTGACCCGGAACTGATCACGGTGAAGGGCCGCCGGATGCTGTTCGCCGCCGACGTTGTCGTGGTGGATCGGCTCGCGCCCGGCCTGCTGCTCGACGAGCTGCGCCCCGAGGTCGAGGTCGTCGATGCCTCGAAGATCCCGCACGGGCCCAGCCGGGCCCAGGAGGAGATCAACCGGATCCTCGTGGAGCGGGCGCGGGCCGGCCGCTTCGTGGTTCGCCTCAAGGGCGGCGACCCGTACGTCTTCGGCCGGGGTGGCGAGGAGGTACTCGCCTGCGCCCGGGCGGGGGTACCGGTAACGGTGGTGCCCGGTGTGACGAGTGCGGTGGCGGTACCGGCCGCCGCCGGCATCCCGGTCACTCACCGGGGCGTCGCGCACGAGTTCGTCGTCGTCAACGGGCACGCACCCCCCGCGGATCCGACCAGCCTCGTGGACTGGCCGGCCCTGGCCCGGATGCGGGGTACCGTCTGCGTGCTCATGGGCCTGAGCAACCTGCCCGCCATCGCCGAGGTGCTGCTGCGCCACGGGCGCGGTGCCGACACCCCCGTCGCCGTGGTCCGCCAGGGCACGACCACCGAACAGGTGGTGGTACGCGCGCCGCTGTCCGGCGTCGTGGAGGCGGTCCGCGCGGCGGCCCTGCGGTCGCCGGCGGTCATCGTCGTCGGCGAGGTGGTGGAAACCCTAAATCTTGAGGGCGCCGTCCAGCAGGAGGGCGCACCGGATCAGACCTAGATGGCTGTACGCCTGGGGATGGTTGCCCAGCCCGCGCTCTGCCTCGGGGTCGTACTGCTCGGGCAGCAGCCCGGTCGGTCCGGCGCAGTCGAGCATCTGCTCGAACAGCTCCTCCGCGTCGGCCCGGCGCCCGGTGCGCAGGTACGCCTCGATCATCCACGCCGCGCAGATGTGGAAGCCACCCTCCCGGCCGGGCAGCCCGTCGTCCCACTTGTACCGGTAGACCGTGGGCCCGCTGCGCAGGTCCGCCTCGATCGCGAGCACCGTCGCGAGGAACCGCGGGTCCTCGTTGGGCAGCAGGCCGGACAGCCCGATCCACAGCGACGAGGCGTCCATCTCGGCCACCCCATACGCGACGGTGTACGCCCGGGCGTGCTCGTGCCAGCCGTGCTCGAGGACGTTGGCGCCGATCCGCTCGCGCAGCTCGTACCAGGCCGGGTCGGCACCGCCGTTGTAGTCCTCGGCGATCCGGATCCCGCACTCGACCGTGAGCCAGCACATCACCTTCGAGTACACGTGGTGGCGGGGTGGCAGGCGCGCTTCCCACAGGCCGTGATCGGGCTCGTGCCAGCGCCGGTCCACCGCCTCGACCATCGACGAAAGTACCCGCCACTCGGTCTCCCGTACGCTCCCGCGGGTCTGTACCACCGCGGCGATCAGGTCCGCGATCGGCCCGAACACGTCCAGTTGGAGCTGGCGGTTGGCTGCGTTGCCGATGCGTACCGGCCGGGAACCGGCGTACCCGGGCAGCGTGTCGAGGACCGCCTCCGGTCCGAGGTCGAGCCCGCCCACGGTGTACAGCGGGTGCAGCCGTTCCGGGTGCCCACCGGTGCGCTCCACGACGGTGTCGACCCAGCCCAGGAACGCCTCCGCCTCGCCGAGCGAGCCGAGGTCGACCAGCACCCGGGCGGTCATCGCGGCGTCGCGCAGCCAGCAGTACCGGTAGTCCCAGTTGCGTACCCCGCCCATCTCCTCCGGCAGCGACGTGGTCGCGGCGGCGAGCAGCGAGCCGCTGGGCTGGTGGTGCAGGCCGCGCAGGGTGAGCGCGCTGCGCAGCACCTGGTCGCGGGCGACCGCCGGCAGCCGCAGGGTGGCGGCCCACTCCTTCCAGCCCTGCTCCACCCGGGCCTGGCGCACGTCCAGCGGCTCGCCGGCCGCCTGCAGGCTGTGCGACCCGCAGCGCAGCTCCAGCTCGCAGCGCCCGCCCATCGCGGACAGGTCGACGATGGCGCGCGCCGAGTCGTTGCTCCCGTCGCTGGAGATCTCCCAGTCGACGCCGGGGGAGTACAGGGAGATCGGCTCGTTGGAGCCGAGCACGAGCAGCCCGTCGCCGAGTGGCTGGAGGCTGATGCGCACCTGCCCGTACTCGGGTCGGGGGGAGAAGTCGATGGCCGCGCGGGCGGTACCGGTGAGGGACCGGACGAGCGTGGTGCACTCCGGGCCGGCGATCGTGTCGTCCGGCGACACCTGGCGATCCAGCCAGTCCGTGACGGTAAGGCCGGACCAGCGCGTCTCCAGGGTCATCGTGCCCGACCGGTACCGCTGCCCCAGCGGCATGCCGTTGCGGCTGGCCGGGCGTACCCGGAAATGACCCGCGGAGCCGCCGCCCAGCAGCTCCGCGAAGATCGCCGAGCTATCCGGGTCGGGATGGCACAGCCAGCTCACCGTCGAGTCCGGTCCCACCAGAGCGACCGTCCGCCCGTTGCTGAGCATGGAGTGGCGTTCAATCGGCACAGCCCGCTCCCCATACAGCCAGTTGCGCCTCGTCTCCAGCAGGTATGCCAGTACCCGCACAGCGTCGATTGGCTCATCAACCCGGTATGCGGCCTGCGTCTCACCTTGGCCGATCTTGATACCCACGTCGGGCCCGTGCAGGTGCGCGAAGGCCTTCTCGTCGGAGACGTCGTCACCCATGAACAGCACGGCGCTCGCCGACATCTGCATGCGCAGGGCGTCCACGGCGGTGCCCTTGTTCGTCGGCAGTACGAGCAGCTCCATGACCTGCTTGCCGACCGTGACGTGGATCTCCGGCCAGCTCGCCGGGCCGGCCCGCAGCGCGGTGAAGACGTCCTCGGCGACGGCCGGGTCGGCGCTTCGCACGTGTACGGCGATGCTCGCCGGCTTGGGCTCCAGCCGTACCCCCGGCCGGCCCCGTACGGCGTCCTCGACCGCGCGCTGCAGCCGGGTACGCAGCTCGATCAGCTCGGGCGCCAGCCGCTGGACGAAGCCGATGTCGAACTCCGAGCCGTGGCT
This sequence comes from Rugosimonospora sp., assembly GCA_051986465.1. Classification (GTDB taxonomy): domain Bacteria; phylum Actinomycetota; class Actinomycetes; order Mycobacteriales; family Micromonosporaceae; genus DATEJJ01. The sequence continues at coordinate 18,174 of JBPYFB010000456.1, read as the reverse complement.
GCCTACGAGGTGCACCTCGCTGGGCAGTCGGGAGAGCGTGGCCAGGTCGCGCAGGGCGCGTCCGGATACCACCGCGACCGTGGTCTGTGGCAGGGCGGCCAGCGCGCGTACCGCCGCGACCGCCTCCGGCAAAGGTACGGCCTGTGTCGGGTCGACTACGGTCGGCGCAAGCGTTCCGTCGTAGTCGCATGCGACCAGCAGTTGCGGGACGCGCGCGATGAGCCCCACCGCCGCGCGCAGCGTGGGGTAGATCGGGTCAGTCACTCTGTCCGTTCCTCGGAGTCGGTAAGGGACGGTGCGGGAACCCCAAGCGCGGAGAGGAATGACGAGGCCCAGTGGGATACGTCGTGGGCCCGCAGGTGGCGGCGCATGGTGCGCATCCGCCGGGCTGCGTCGGCGCCGTCGACGTTGATCGCACGCATCAGCGCGTCCTTGACGCCCTGCAGGTCGTGCGGGTTGCACAGGAAAGCCTGTCGCAGTTCGCCGGCGGCGCCGGCGAACTCGGAGAGCACCAGGGCGCCGCCGAGGTCGACCCGGGCCGCCACGTACTCCTTGGCCACCAAGTTCATGCCATCTCGCAGAGGAGTAACCATCATGACGTCAGCTGCGCAGTAGAGCGCGACGAGCTCACTGCGACTGTACGACTGATGAAGGTAGTGCACGGCCGGTACGCCCACACGCCCGTACTCCCCGTTGATTCGGCCCACCTCGCGCTCGACCTTCAGGCGTAGGCGCTGGTAGTGCTCGACCCGCTCGCGGCTGGGGGTGGCCACTTGTACCATGACCGCCTCGGGTACGGAGAGTCGTTGTTCCGACAGTAGTTCCCGGAACGCCTTGAACCGCTGCTCGATGCCCTTTGTGTAGTCGAGCCGGTCCACGCCGAGCACGACCGTCTTGGGATTGCCCAGCTCGGCACGTACCTGTTCGGCCCGGGCCCGGACCAGCGCGCTGGCGGCGAGCGCCTCGATCTCGGCGACGTCGATCGAGATGGGGAAGGCGGCGGCGTGCACCGTGCGGTCCTCCACCTCCACACCAGCGCCGCGCGGTCGCAGGCCGAGCAGGTGCCGGGTCAGCCGCAGGAAGTTCTGTGCGGCGAGCGGGCGCTGGAACCCGACCAGGTCGGCGCCGAGCAGGCCGCGCAGGATCTCGGCGCGCCGCGGTATCTGCATGAACAGCTCGACGGGCGGGAACGGGATGTGCAGGAAGAAGCCGATCTTCAGGTCCGGGCGCAGCGCGCGGAGCATGGCCGGTACGAGCTGGAGCTGGTAGTCCTGTACCCAGACGGTGGCACCGGGCGCGGCCATCTCCGCCGTGGCCTGCGCGAAGCGCTGGTTCACCCGGCGGTACGCCTCCCACCAGCTGCGCTTGTACAGCGGGGTCTCGACCGCGTCGTGGTACAGCGGCCAGAGGCTGGTGTTGGAGAAGCCCTCGTAGTAGCGCTCGATGTCGTCGTGCGTGAGGTTCACCGGCCGCAGGGTCATCCGGTCCAGCTCGAACGGCCCCGGCGGCTCCTCCTCGGGCTTGCTCGGCCGGCCCGTCCACCCCACCCAGGTGCCCCGCTGCGCCGCCAGTACCGGCTGCAACGCGGTCACCAGGCCGCCGGGACTGCGCCGCCACCGCCTGCCGCCGCCCTCACCGAATCGCCCGGGCTCGCCAGGCGGATCGTCGTCGGCGCCGGCGGACACCTCGTCGACCGGCAGCCGGTTCGCCACCACCAGGAATGAACTGAGCTCCGCCACGAACACCCCTCCGATTGGCCACCACGGCCCAGAAATGAGCCTACTTGCCAGGTCGAAAGGCGGACATTCGAGAGCGGATAGTCACCTCCCGCGTGGGCGCAGTGGCGCGGGAGTGACATCCTGCCAACGTGAGGAGATCCCCTGGAGTGGCCGCGGCGCAGGTCCTGCTGGCCATGGTGTTCCTCGCGATCATCGGCGGCAGCGGCGGATACCTGGCCGCCCACCGCCAGAAGCAGCACCACCTGGCGGTGGCCCAATCCTCGTCCCCGCCGAGCGCGGCACCGGCCACGGCGACGCCCGCCCCCTCCGACCAGCCGGTCTCCGCGCTCTCCTCACCGTCGAAATCGATCTCGCCCACCTCGTCGGGGCAGGAGTGCCCGGCACCCGCCGAGAAGCTCGCCGGAAATATCCGGCTGTACGAGCTGTTGTACCTGCTAACTGCCAGGTCCGAGGTGTGGATCTGTAAGGATGCCGGCGGGAAGTTGTACTACCAGGGGCACAGCCTCACGCTCGGCCGTGATCTCATTGAGGGCAAGACCGCGCTCTTCCTCAAGGAAGTGACGACGGATCCCGACGTGCCCGGCGGATTCGTGGCGACCAACGTCGACAACCACGGGACGACGCGATACCACGTCTCCCCGCAGCAGTTGGTCACTGAGATCAATGGCAAGGCCAACCAGCCCGAGCCGGCGGTCAGCAGCCGACCCAGCTGAGTACCGATCAGCCGGGGACCGGGTGTGGGTGGCGCCGCGGGAGCCTGGAAAGATTGACCGGTAATCACACGCAGCTTCGGAGGTAGGGCACGTCGTGGCCCAGTTCATCTACACGCTTGAGAAGGCCCGCAAGGCGCACGGCGACAAGGTCGTGCTCGACAACGTCACGCTCAACTTCCTGCCCGGTGCCAAGATCGGCGTCGTCGGCCCGAACGGCGCGGGCAAGTCCAGCCTGCTCAAGATCATGGCCGGCCTCGACCGGCCGAGCAACGGCGAGGCGCGGCTCATGCCCGGATACACCGTGGGGCTGCTGGCGCAGGAGCCGCCGCTGAACGACGCCAAGAACGTGCTCGGCAACATCGAGGAGGCGGTCGCCGAGACGAAGGCGAAGCTGGAGCGGTTCAACAAGATCGCCGAGCAGATGGCGACCGACTACTCCGACGCGCTGATGGACGAGATGGGCCGGCTGCAGGAGGAGCTGGAGCACGCGGACGCCTGGGAGATCGACTCCAAGCTCGAGCTCGCCATGGACGCGCTGCGCTGCCCGCCGCCGGACGCCGACGTGACCCAGCTCTCCGGTGGTGAGCGCCGCCGCGTCGCGCTCTGCAAGCTGTTGCTCGAACAGCCCGACCTGCTGCTGCTCGACGAGCCCACCAACCACCTGGACGCGGAGAGCGTGCTGTGGCTGGAGCAGCACCTCGCCAAGTACGCCGGTACCGTGATCTCGATCACCCACGACCGGTACTTCCTGGACAACGTGGCGCAGTGGATCCTCGAGCTGGACCGCGGCCGGGCGTACCCGTACGAGGGCAACTACTCGACCTACCTGCAGAAGAAGGCCGAGCGGCTGGCGGTACAGGGTCGCAAGGACGCCAAGCTCCAGAAGCGCCTCACCGACGAGCTGGACTGGGTGCGCTCCAACCCGAAGGCGCGCCAGGCCAAGTCCAAGGCGCGGCTGCAGCGGTACGAGGAGATGGCGACCGAGGCGGAGAAGACCCGGAAGCTGGACTTCGAGGAGATCCAGATCCCGCCGGGCCCGCGGCTGGGCAACACCGTCATCGAGGCGTCGCACCTGACGAAGGGGTTCGGTGAGCGGGTACTCATCAAGGACCTCTCGTTCTCGCTGCCCCGCAACGGGATCGTCGGCATCATCGGACCCAACGGCGTCGGCAAGACCACGCTGTTCAAGACCATCGTGGGCATGGAGCAGCCGGACAGCGGCGCCGTCAAGATCGGTGAGACGGTACAGCTGTCGTATGTCGACCAGACCCGCTCCGGTCTCGACCCCAACAAGACCGTCTGGGAGGTCGTCTCGGACGGGCTGGACCACCTGATGGTGGGCAAGGTCGAGATGCCCTCGCGGGCGTACGTGGCCGCGTTCGGCTTCAAGGGCCCCGACCAGCAGAAGCGCACCGGCGTGCTGTCGGGTGGCGAGCGCAACCGGCTCAACCTCGCGCTGACCCTGAAGATCGGCGGCAACGTCATCCTGCTCGACGAGCCCACCAACGACCTCGACGTGGAGACGCTGTCCAGCCTGGAGAACGCGCTGCTGGACTTCCCGGGCTGCGCGGTGGTCATCTCGCACGACCGGATGTTCCTCGACCGGGTCGCCACGCACATCCTCGCCTGGGAGGGCGATGACGACGACCCGTCACGCTGGTTCTGGTTCGAGGGCAACTTCGACGCGTACGAGAAGAACAAGATCGACCGGCTCGGCGACGAGGCCGCCCGCCCGCATCGCGTGACGTATCGCAAGCTGACGCGTGACTAAGAGGTACCTGTACCCCTGCCCGTTGCGCTGGTCGGACATGGACGTCTTCGGCCACGTCAACAACGCGCGGTTCCTGACGCTCTACGAGGAGGCCCGGGTGTCGCTGATGTTTCTCGGCGCCCGGGAGCACGGCCTGACCAGCTTCGAGAGCGGCGTGGTGATCTCCCGGCACGAGGTGGACTACCTGCGGCCGGTCGACTACTCGGACCCGGTACGCATCGAGCTGTGGGTGCCGGAGATCCGGCCGAGCCGGTTCACGATCGCGTACGAGCTGTTCGTCGACGCGGATGCCGTGGCGAGCCGGGCGCGTTCGGTCTGCGTACCGTTCGACGTCGCCAACCAGCGTCCCCGCCGGTTGTCCGAGGCGGAGCGCGCGTTCCTGGCGCCATGGCAGGGCTGACCGGGGGCGGAGTGGCCGACGCCGAGGCGTTCCTGTCTCGGCTGCTGCGGCTGGACCCGGGAGCGCTGGTACGGCTGCGCGCCGAGCCGCCCGGCCGGCTGGCGCTGTGGGCCCGGCTGCCCTGGGAGGTACTGGTGACGCGGCTGGTCGCGGCGGATGAGGCGGGTGAGTCGGACGTCACCGTCGCCGGTCGCGCCCTGCTGGACAGCCTCGCCGGGGGCGACGAGCCGGCCAGGCGAGATCTCGCGTGGCGGTGGCGGTTGCCGCCGTCGGCCGGCTCCGTGGTGGAGAAGATTCCGGCCGACGAAATTCGCCGGCTCGGCAACGCCGCCGCCGCGACGCTGCGTGACGCGAGCGGCGCCGGGGTCGGTGGACGGGCGGTGGGCGAGCGGGCGCTGCGCGACGCGCTCCTCGATCACGTGCCGATCGTCGTGGAGGCGGACGGCAAGCGGGTGGAAGTTCCGCAGCGGCTGGTACAGGCGGTGCTGAGGATGGGATTTCTCGGTTCCGTTACCGAACGGTCGGTCGACGCCTCGGTGGCGGTACGGGCCATACCTGGTTGGGTAGGTTTGGCCGCTCCGTACGGTACCGCTTGGCGTCAGATACAGAACTCGCTCACCGTTCGCACATTCCGGTAGCCATCCGAACGGATGACGGTCTGGTGGCCCAACGGTTTCGTGCGTACCATTCGGTGTCGCCGAGGTCGGTACTTCTGGCTAGGGTCGAGCCTCGGGTCCGTACGCATGGTCGGCGTGCGGGCACTCTGTGGAGCGAGGAGCACTGACAATGCCGTGGTGGCCGAAGCGGGGAGGACAGGCCAACAACGGGGAGGCCGTCATCGGGCCGACCGATGTCGGAGTCCGGACGGAGGTTCCATCACAGCGAGTAGCCGAGCGGTCCAGTGCGGTAGTCGCGCATGTCGACATGAAGCGCCTGGGTATGGCGCTGGATCGGCTGGAGATCAGATACCTCACGGACGGTGACGGAAGCCTCCTTGCGATGTGGGAGCGCCACGCCGTCCTCTTCACGCTCGAAGGCCCGGACGACGAGATCCTGGTGATCCGCGCCCGTCCACATGGGACGGTCCCGCCGGACTGGGCGGACCGGGCGTACCGGGTGGTCAACGAGTGGAACCACTCGCGCCGGTTCTGCAAGGCGTACGTGGGCGACCCGACCGAGCGCGGGCAACTTCCCATCTACGCCGAGATGCAGGTACCGCTGATCTCGGGTGCGCACGACCCGCTGCTCGTCGAGTTGATCGACTGTGCCGCGGCGGTCGCGGTCGCGTTCGTGGACTGGCTGCACGACGAGGGCGGCCTGCTCTAGACGCCAGGAACGCGCGCCCCGCCTTGGCTACTCCTCGAACGAGTTGACCATGAAGATGGCCGCGCGTTCGAGGTACTCCCAGAGCGTCTTGTCCTGCTCCGGCGTCAGGTCCAGGCTGTCCACCGCCGCCCGCATGTGCCGCAGCCAGGCGTCGCGTTCGCGGGGCCCGATGGTGAACGGTGCGTGGCGCATCCGCAGCCGAGGGTGGCCGCGCGACTGGGAGTACGTGTTCGGGCCGCCCCAGTACTGGATCAAGAATGTCCGCAGCCGCTCCGCCGCCGGCGCCAGGTCGGCATCCGGGTACAGCGGCCGCAGCACCGGGTCGGTCGCCACGCCCGCGTAGAACGCGTCGACCAGCTTCCGGAACGTCGGCTCGCCGCCGACCGCGTCGTAGAAGTTCTCTGGGCTTGCCACCGCTCAATACTGCCAGGCGGCTCGGTGCGATCCCGCCAGGCGGTCCCGGCGGGTAGGCCCTTCAGATCGACTCGGCGGCCCGGATCCGGCTGCTTGTCGGTACGCCGTTGGCGCCGGCCCCACCGCCCCCGCCCGCTCGTGACAGGGCGTTAGCCGTGTCGGCGGCGTGGAACGCGGCGTCAAAGCGGGCCTTGGATGGCCAGCCCACTCCGGCGAGCACCATCACGAATACACCTATGAGGCACCACACGCCGACCACGGCCGGCAGCGGGAACGAGTCGGCCAGCACGCCGCACAGGAAGATCGCCACGCCCTGGAGAACCTGCACGCCACCTTGCATCACCCCGAACGCCCGGGCCCGGAACGCATCGGGCAGCGCCCGGACGAACATGGCATTGGCGGAGGGGAACAGGCCGGCCACCGCGAAGCCGCAGCCGACCGTGAGCAGGGCCACGACCCCGCCAGGCGGGTCGAACACGGCCGGCACCAGCAACAGCGGCACCACCACTGCCAGCGGGCGGATCAACCGGCGCCGGGTGGCCGGCGACATCAGCCGGCCGATGACGATCCCGCCGAGGATGTAGCCGGCCGGGTAGCTGGCCATGATGAGCGCCTGGTCGAAGGCGGCCATCGCCGGCGTCTTGTTCTGATTCAGATGTCCAGCCCACGCCGCGGCCAGCCCCTCGGGGAGCGTGGTGTAGAGCATCAGCGCGAAGATCAACACAGCGATGGCGCGCAGGACGTCCGTACGGAAGACCACCCGGAACCCCTCGGCGGTTTCCCGCAGCAGGTGGGTGCGCTGCGACTTCTCCAGCCCGGGCCGGTAGGAGCTGACGAAGCCGGTTATCAGCAGGGCGGAGAGGGCGAACGTACCGGCGTCGACGGACAGGGCGATGTGCGGGTGGTACGCGGCCATCCCGGCGCCGATGAGGTATCCGATGAGCTGCGCGCCCTGGTTGGTCACGTTCTGCGTGACGGTGGCCATCAGGTACCGGTCCCCGTCCAGCAGGCGCGGCAGCAGGGCGGAACGGGCCGACTCGAACGGCGGGTTGAGTAGCGCGGTTGCGAACAGGAGCGCGAGCATCGCCGGTACCGGCATGGACGGGATCGCGATGACCGCGACGATCGCCGCCCGGGCTAAGTCGCAGGTGATCATGAATGGTCGGAACGGGTACCGCTCCGCGAGCGCGGCGAGCACCGGCCCACCCAGTACCCACGGCAGGTAGCCGATCGCGAACGTGGCGGCGGAGATCGCGGGCGACTTCGTCTCGTGGTAAACGAGAGCGGTGACCGCCGCCTTGGCGAGGAAGTCGCCGATCCAGGACAGCGCGGTGGCCACGTACAGGGCGCGGAACTCGCGGCTGGCGAAGACCTCGCGGAAATGCGCTGTGGGCTCGGGCAGCACCTCGGGCTCCGACTTGCGGTGCGCGCCTACGTGAGCACCGCCTCTGGCGTTGGCCGATGGGCGGTGCGCGGGGTCGGAGCCTACGGAATTAGTGGGTCCGGCTGCGTCTTTATCCTCAGACACCGGCGAGCCCCTCCATGGTCACGACAACGGCGCCGAGCACAGCGTGGTCTGACGTCAAATTTTGCCCGATCATCCGAACTCGCGCTAGGGCGAACGGGTGGTTTCAAGGGTGGTCGATTGAACGAACGGACGATATACGACTGCACACAGGTAGCGCCAGCGACACCACCATTGGTCAACTGGTACCGCTGTCCTGCGTGGACCCGGTACTATCCGCCGGCGGTGGGGCCGGCTGCGCGGGGCGGATGGAGACCTGACCGGCGGCTCCCGGCGGGCCGGACATCCCGGCACCGGCCAGCGTCTCGGTGAACCGGCGGCGCAGTTCCCGGCCGACCCGCCACTGCGCCTCCGGGCTGGTCTTGACGGTGCTGCGCAACACCACCCCGTCGGCCGTGATCTGCTCCACGCCGAGGACCTCGGGCCCTTCGAGCAGGTCCGGCGCGAAGTTCGGGTCGCTGGCCAGGCTCGCCGCGGCGTCCCGCAGGTGCGAGGTCGCCTCGTCCACGTTGGCGAAGCCGATCGGTACGTCCACGATCGTCATGGACCAGCCCTGGCTCCGGTTGCCCACCCGGACGATCTCGCCGTTGCGGATGTACCACCGCACGCCGTTGCCGTCCCGGACGGTGGTGATCCGCAGCCCGACCGCCTCCACGGTGCCGCTCGCCGCACCGACATCCACCAGGTCGCCCACGCCGTACTGGTCCTCGAGCAGCATGAACAGGCCGGCGAGGAGGTCCTTGACCAGGCTCTGCGCGCCGAAGCCGAGGGCGACGCCGACGATGCCCGCGCTCGCCAGCAGCGGCGCGAGGTCGATGCCGAGCTCCGCGAGGATCATCAGCGCGGCGATCCCGAAGACGATCGCGGTGGCGCTGCTGCGCAGCACCGAGCCGATCGCCTCGGCCCGCTGGCGCCGCCGTTCCGGAAAGACCGAGGCGACGTCCTGCAGCGACGAGGGCAGGCGCTCCTTCAGGGGCCGGAGGATCGAGGGTACGGAGCCCGCGGCGGTGCTGCGGATGAGGCGGTTGATCAGGCGGTGCAGGATGAAGCGGACGATCAGCGCGATCGCCAGGATGAGCAGGATCCGCAGCGGCTTGACCAGGAGGTAGTAGCTCCCGGAGGCGAGCAGCGTGCTCCGGGTGTGGTTGAAGACCCAGAGGCACAGCTCGTCGCCCGTACCGCAGTGCGGCGAGGGGGACAGGCTCGGGCTCGGCGTGGGTACCTCGGCGAAGCTCACGGTGCTTTCGTACCGCATCCGCCGACCGCCGGTACCACTGGCCCCGTCACCGAGGATTAACCAGTGGAGAGCGATTAAGACGTGCAATCGCGAGATCTATCAGGGACTATTGGGCCACGAGTAGTGTCCAGACAGAGGCGGAGACCATACCGAGACGGCACAAAGAGGGTGAGAACGATGCCTGACATACGACGCACACCAGGCTCTGCAGCTTTGGTGCTGAACCAGACGTACGAGCCGCTGTGTGTCGTGTCGGTGCGCCGTGCCGCCATCCTCGTGCTTGCCGCCAAGGCCGTTTGTGTAGCCGACGGTGACGGTTTCCTGCACAGTGCCCGGGAGGCGCTCCCCGTACCCCTCGTGATCCGTCTGACGCGTTATGTCCGGGTGCCGTACCGTACCCACGTCGGGCTGTCCCGCCGGGCGATCTTCGCTCGCGACGGCGGGCGCTGCGCGTACTGCCGCGGCCCGGCCGAGACCATAGATCACGTGATGCCGCGCAGCCGGGGCGGCCGGCACTCATGGGAAAACGTGGTGGCCGCCTGCGCCCGGTGTAACCACACCAAAGGGGACCGAACGCCAGCCGAACTCGGCTGGCGTTTACCAGCTCCGCCCGCGGCGCCCAAGGGACTGGCGTGGCGGGTCCTCGGCCACCGCACTCCCGATCCCCGCTGGGCTGACTGGCTGGAGCTCCCCGAGGCTGCCTGACGAACGTCCCCCGCCGAGATAGGCCGCGAGAAGCTCCGCTACGGTTGATCCCGTTCGTGTCCCTCTGAGGCTGGGGGCGTTGAGCTTTGCCTATCGCAGAGACGCTGCTGATCTTCGCCGGCATTCCGGCCGCCATCGTCGCGGTGGTCTTCGCCTTTGAGTACGGCGTGAGCGGCCGCCGGGCGAGCAAGCGGTACCGGCCGGGCCGGCCGTTCACCTTCGCTCCGGTGTGGTTCGTGGCCACCCGGGACTCCGTCGCCGAGGGCAGCACCGCCGCGGCCGCCGTAACCGCGGGCACCGTACGGCCGGTACTGGAGGCGGGGGCGGCCGAGGCACCGGAGGACGAGCCGGTGGCCGTGTCGTACGGTGAAACTGGAGGCGCAAGTGACAGGTGGTGAGGCGGTGCGGCTGACCGGTCGGCCAGGTGTCCTGGACGGCCCGTTCACCACGCCCCAACTGCTCCGGCTGGACGAGGCGCTGCGCCTGGCCGAGGAGTCCACCGGCCTTCTCTTCAGCGTCTACGTTGGCGAGCTCGACGAGCCGGTACGCGCGCACGCGGAGAAGCTGCACGCTCAGCTCACCCGCGTCGACGAGGCGGTCCTGCTCGCGGTCTCGCCCAACCAGCGGGTACTGGAGATCGTTACGGGAGCCCGGGCCCGCCGGCGCATCCCCGACCGGGCCGCGAAGCTCGCCGCCCTGTCGATGGCGGCGGCCTTCGGCGGCGGGAACCTCGCCGGTGGCGTCGTCGCCGGCCTCTCCCAACTCGCCGAGGCCGCCGGCAAAGGCTGAGCCGAGCTAGCTGGCGAACCTCGCCATGATCCCCGCAACTTCATTGAAGTTGCGGGGATAGGGGCCACCCAACCCCGCTACTTCAATGAAGTTGCGGGGCCGCCGACCACGATCAGGGCGGCGGCGCGCGAGCGTGGTAGCGGCTAGCCCGCTGCCGCGTCCTTTGCGCGGGCCGTCAGGGCGCGTACCACGCCGTCGCGCCCCTCCCGTACCAGCCGGCGCAGCGGTGCCGGCCGGCTCGTATCGGCGAGCCACGCGTCCGTGGCGTCCAGCGTCGCCTGGTCGATCTGCAGCGCCGGGTAGGCAAACTCGACGAACTCCTGGGCCGGCTCGCTGTCGCGGGTCGCCCAGATCTGGTCGAGGACGTCGAAGTAGGCGTTGACGTACGGCGCGGTCAGCGCGACCTGCGCCCGGTGCTGGAAGCCCAGCAGCAGCGAGCGCTGCAGCCAGTTCGGCAGTGGCTGCGGTCCGGTCAGCCGGCGCCACACCTCCGCCTTCGATTCGGGTGTCGCGATCATGGCGCTCGCCAGCGCCGCCTGCCGCTCGCCGCTGGCCGTGCGGTCCCGGTCCAGCTCCGCCTCGATCTCCGGCTCGCCCACGGCGCCGTTGGCGGACAGCGACTGCAGCAGCCGCCAGCGCAGCTCGGTGTCGATCGCCAGCCCGTCCGGTACCCCCTCGCCGGAAAGCCAGCCGCGCAGTACCGCCTGATCCTCGGGCGACCGGGTCGCCGACGCGTAGCCGCGGGCCCACGCCAGTTGCAGCCCGCTGCCCGGCTCGGCGGCGTCTACGGCATCCCGGGCGGTGGCCGCGAGTTTGGCCCACCCCTGCGGCGCCCAGGCCGGGTCGCCGTAGTGGGCGAGCGCGTTCTGCACCTGGTTCAGGCTCGCGGTGACCAGGCTGATGTCCCGCTCGGACGGCAGGCTGCCGCAGATCAGCGCCAGGTAGTCGCGGGTGGCCAGCTCGCCGTCGCGCACCATGTCCCAGGCGGCGCTCCAGTACAGGGCGCGGGCGAGCGAGTTGTCCAGCCGGGCGAGGTGCGACACGATCGTCTGCCGGGTGCGGTCGTCCAGGCGCAGCTTGGTGTAGCTCAGGTCGTCGTCGTTGAGCAGCAGCGCGTCCGCGGCGGGCCGGCCCGCCAGCTGGTGCACCTCGGTGTAGTCGCCGTCGATCGTGATCTCGATCAGCTCGCGCCGTACCAGGTTGTCGCCGTGCAGGTCGTACAGGCCGACGCCGATGCGGTGGGTACGCAGGGTGGGGTGGCTCTCCGGTGCCTCCTGCCGTACCGCCACGCTGGCGTACTTGCCCGCCGCGTCGACGGTCAGCTCCGGTCGCAGGATGTTCACCTGGGCCGTCTCCAGCCACTGCGAGGAGAACTTGCGCAGCGGCGTACCCGAGGCGGCCTCCAGCGCCGAGAGCAGGTCCTCGAAGGTGGCGTTGCCCCAGGCGTGCCGCTGGAAGTAGTCGCGCAGCCCGGCGACGAAGGCGTCCTGGCCCACGTACGCGACGAGCTGCTTGATCACGCTCGCGCCCTTCGCGTACGTGATGCCGTCGAAGTTCACCTCGACCGCGGCGACGTCGGTGATCTCGGTGTAGACCGGGTGCGTCGAGGAGAGCTGGTCCTGGCGGTACCCCCAGTTCTTGCGTACCGACAGGAAGCTCGTCCACGCCTCGGTGAACCGGGTGGCGTTCGCGTTGCACCAGTGGCTGGCCCACTCGGCGAACGACTCGTTGAGCCACAGGTCGTCCCACCACCGCATGGTCACCAGGTCGCCGAACCACATGTGCGCCATCTCGTGCAGGATCGTGTTGGCGCGGTTCTCGTACTCGAAGTCGGTCACCTGCGAGCGGAAGATGTAGTACTGCTCCGCGTGGACGATGCAGCCGAAGTTCTCCATGGCGCCGGCGTTGAACTCCGGTACGAACACCTGGTCGTACTTGGGCAGTGGGTACGGGAAGTCGAACTGCTCGGGGAAGAAGCCGAAGCCCTGCTTGGTGATGAGGAAGAGGTCGTCGGCGTCCAGGTACTGACGCATCGACTGACGACAATATAGTCCGAGGTCAATCCCGTTGAACTCGTCGCGCACCTCGTAGTACGGCCCCGCGCACAGCGCCGTGACGTACGTGCTCATCCGTACCGATACTCCGAAGTGGACGGTCTTCGCCGTATCGGCCTGCGTGACGCGCTCGACCGGCATGTTCGAGACCACAGTCCAGTGCGCCGGCACGGTGGCGTGCCAGCGGAAGACCGCCTTCAGGTCAGGCTGGTCGAAGCAGGCGAAGACGCGCTGGGCGTCCGCCGTCTCGAACTGGCTGTAGAGGTAGACCTCCTTGTCCACCGGGTCGAGGCTGCGGTGCAGCCCCTGCCCGCTGTTCGAGTAGGCGAAGTCGGCGTCGACGACGAGGACGTTCTGCGCCGCGAGCGGCGGCAGGGTCAGGCCCCGCTCCGCGGACCAGTTGGAGGTGTCGATCGGGTCGCCGTTGAGCGTCGCCGCCCGTACCCGCTCCGCGGCCACCTCCACAAAGGTCTGCGCGCCCGGCTCCCGGCACTCGAAGGTGATCTCCGTCATCGAGCGGAACGCTCGCTCGCCCGGGCCACCCGTGCCGTCGGTGAGGTCTAGGGTGATGTCGTAACCGGTCACGTCGAGCAGTCGGGCGCGCTCGATCGCCTCGGCGTGCGTCAGGTTGCGAACTCCAGCCACGTCTGCGTCTCCATCCAGCCGGTGGCGCGCCGACCCCCGTGCCGATACGCGCCCTTCACGCGAAAGTCTTCCATGCCGTAAAAACGGACTCGAAGTGGCCCACGTCACCGTGGGGTGATGTCGCGGGGACCCTCGCGTCGAGAAAGACTCGTAACGACTCCAAGCGCATCGATACCCTTTCAGGAGGGCGCTATGACCGGCGAGCGGATCACCGCCGACATGTGGTTCGACCCACGCTGCCCGTGGGCCTGGATCACCTCCCGCTGGCTCCTCGAGGTCGAGCGGGTACGCCCGGTCGACATCAGGTTCCACGTGATGAGCCTGTCCGTACTCAACGAGAACCGTGACGACCTGCCGGAGAAGTACCGGGACTGGAACGCCTCGGGCTGGGGTCCGGTACGGGTGGCGATCGCCGCCGAGCAGAAGTACGGCAATGCGGTGTTGCGCGACCTGTACACCGCGCTCGGCACCCGCATCCACCGGGAGAAGCAGGAGGTGGGCCGGGACCTGTACGTGGATGCGCTGACCTCCAGCGGGCTCGATCCCGCGCTCGCCGACGCCGCCGAGTCGACCGAGTACGACCAGGCGGTGCGGGCCAGCCACGATGCCGGTATGGGTCCGGTCGGGCTGGACGTGGGTACCCCGGTCATCCACGCGCCGGGACCTCGGGGCGGCGAGCAGATCGCGTTCTTCGGGCCGGTCGTCACGCCCGCGCCAACGGGTGACGAGGCCGGACAGCTCTGGGACGGCGTGCTGCTGGTCGCCGGAATCCCGGGGTTCTATGAACTGAAGCGGACCCGCGACGCGCGGCCCGACGTCGGCTGACCGCGAGCTGACCACGGCCGACCCGCAGGCCGACCATTTTCGCTGATCACGGCGCCGCCCGTCACACCCGGGCGGCGCCGTCGTTGGCAGAAGTATGAGCACCGATCACGAATTCTGCGAGGAGGACGTCCACGCCAGCCGCGGCGGCTCGCGCTGGTACGTCGCCGCGGACGCGTGGCAGAACCTGCCCCCGGAGCTCCGGGACCTGCTGGCGACGCCCGTCGTGGTCACCGCCCTCCCCGAGGACGAGACGGATGAGGAGGACGACGGCCCGGACTATCCGCCGCCGACCGAGCCGTGCGCGGTGCGCCGAGGGTACGGCGAGTGCGTGCCGAGGTTCCTCGCGCCAAGCGCACCGACCACATCAATCGCACCGACCGCGCTCGCCACGCGCATCGTGGCGCGGCGCTCACGGCGTACCCGCCGCCGAACCTGACGATATCGACGGCCGGTAGCGTGGCGGTCATGACCACGACGACGGTGAGCATCGCGCATCCCATCGCCCGCGCCTGGCTGTCCGCCGGGGAAACCGGCGCCCAGAACTACGACGAGTTCGCCGACGACGCCGAGATCACGGCGATCATCGCGGCGAACCCGGCCAGCGCGCTCGCGATCGAGATGCCGCACCTGGCGCCGGCGAGCCTGGGTACGCCGTTCGCCGAGGCGCTGCCCGCCGCCGCCGACCGGCTGCGCGCCGCCAAGGCCCAGGGGCGGTACCAGCCGCACGACTCGATCGTCGCGCTGTACCGGATCACCGGGCCGGAGGGTACCGGGTACGGCATCTGGACCATGATCGATACGGACCAGATCTCCACGAGCGCGGCCGAGCCGGGGCTGGTGATCCGCAACGAGGACGTGTTCCTGGAGAAGGTACGCGAGCGGGTCGCGCTGGCGGGGGCGGTCGGGCACCTGCTCTCGCCGGTACTGCTGCTGCAGACCGCGCGCGGGGACGAGCTGCACGAGGCGCTGGGCTGGGCCACGGCGGACGCCGGTACCCCCCTCGTCAGCGACACCGACCAGGCCGGGCGTACCCACGACATCTGGGCCCTCGGCCCCGGCCCGGTCCAGGACAACCTGCTCGCCCTCGCCGGCGGCGGCGAGCTGGTGGTGGCCGACGGCAACCACCGCAGCCTGGCCGCGCAGACCGCCGGCCTGCCGCGCTTCCTGGCGGTGGTGACCACGCCCGCGTCGGTCTCGATCCAGCCGTACAACCGGCTGGTGACCGAGCTGACGCTCCCCATCGACGAGCTGCTGTCCCGGCTGACCGCCGCCGGCGCCACCGTACGGCCCGGCGCGGCGCGACCGGGCCCGGGCCGGGTGTCGCTCTACGCGGGCGGGGGCTGGTACGCGGTCACGCTGCCGCCGGAACCGGGCGCCAGCCGCGTCGACAACCTCGACCACGCGCTGGTCGAGCGGGTGCTGCTGAGGGACGCGCTCGGCTTGGACGCGGGGGACAAGCGCATCACCTACGTGGGCGGCGACTACCCGGCGAACTGGCTGGTCGGCGAGGTGGACGCGGGGCGGGCACAGCTCGCCGTGCTCATCGCGCCGGTATCGGTGCCGGACTTCGTCGCGGTGAACCTGGCCCGCCAGAAGCTGCCGCGCAAGAGCACGTGGTTTACCCCGAAGGCGCGGGCCGGGCTGGTGCTGGCCGAGCTTCCCGCCGAAGCTCTCCGTTGAGTGTCAGGCCAGGGATGAGAGACTGCCGGGCATGCGCGTCTACCTAGCCTCTGACCACGCCGGCTTCGAGCTCAAGACCCACCTCGCAAGCCAGCTCGCCGCCGAGGGGTACGAGGTCGTCGACATTGGCGCGGCCCGGTACGAGCCGCTCGACGACTACCCGCCGTACTGCCTGGTGGCGGCCGCCAAGGTGGTGGCCGACCCGGGCAGCCTGGGCGTGGTGATCGGCGGCTCGGGCAACGGCGAGCAGATCGCGGCGAACAAGGTGCCCGGGGTGCGCGCGGCGCTCGCCTGGAACACCGAGACCGCGGGCCTGGCCCGCCAGCACAACGACGCGAACGTCATCGCGATCGGCGCGCGCCAGCACACGCTCGACGCGGCGACCGGCCTGGTACGGAGTTTCCTGACCACGCCATTCTCGGGTGACGAGCGCCATGCCAGGCGCATCGCGGAGGTCGCCGACTACGAGAAGTCGCACGAGCTGCCCGCCCTCCCGGGTTAGCGGGGCGGCGGGGTCCAGCCGCGGCGGATGATGATCAGGTTGGTCTCGGCGTTGGCGAGGTCCTCATCCGTCGGGCGGGTCGCGTCCCTGGCCCGCAGCGCGGCGGTGACCCGCACCTGGGACGAGCCGCCGCCGACCAGGCCGCGCAGCCCCCGCTCCGTCTCCCGGTCGTCGTGCCCGGGCGCCTCGTCCTCCTCCGGATCGTGTACCGGCGAGGTGAGCGCGGCCAGCGAGGCCGGGGACGGTACGGGCGGGGACTCGGCGTCCGGGTCGCGCCGCATCCGTCGCCGGCGCCGGGGGCTCTCGTCTGCCATGACCGCTACCGTAACCTGCTTCGTTCGAATCCGGCCCGCTAGAACACCTCGGTCGCCGAGGGCGGCCGGTGCCAGCCGAACGCGAGGCTGGCCCGTTCGAGCGACCCGGGCGCCAGCTCGGTGACCCGGCCGGCGGCGGCGAGCGCGGCCAGCGGTACGCCACCCAGGTACGCCGAGGACAGCGCAGGTATGTCTAGTGTCATGTCGGCGGGACGGTCGGTGCGGGTACACGTGGCCGATTCGGCCGAGCCGACCAGATGCCAGCGCCCCGAGTTCTCGGTGAGGATCGGGTCGGTGACCTCCAGTACCGCGTCGACGGGGGCCAGGTGCCGGCGGGCGGCGAGCGCGGCGGGCACATCGATGACGCGTACCCACAGGGCGTCGCCCAGCCGCATGCCGAGCCGGCGCGGCTCGTTGACGAGGTACGGCAGCGGCTCGTCGGGCGTGCCGAATCCGTACTGGGTGGTGCGGGTCAGGTCCACGTCGAGCATCAGCTGCCACAGGGCCCGGTACGCCTCGGGGGTGGCCGCGACGACCTCCCGTACCATCACGGTGCCCTTGGGTCCGAGCTGGCTCCAGTCCTGCTTGATCCGCCAGATCGCGTATCCGTCCACCCCGGACTGTCCCTCGTGGACGGTGATGCGGGGGGCGGTGCGGCCGTTGCGCGACGAGGGCGGGTCGGAGAGCACGTACTCCCACCATCGGGCGTCCCGGCTGGACCAGCCGACCCGCTCCGCGCGCACCCGGTCGTACACCTTGGCGAGCACGTCGGCGGCCTCGGTGCGGGGTACCGAGCGCAGCCGCCCGGCGCCCTCGGCCGGGTGCAGCAGGCGCACCTCCCGCTCGGCCTCGAAGATCAGCCGGGTCACCCCGAGGCCGTACCCGAAGCGCTGGTAGATCCGGCCCTCGGTGGCCCACAGCAACGCCACCGGCTCGCCCAGCGCGCGGATGTCGGCGAGCTGCCGGCGCATCATCCGGGTCAGCACGCGCCGGCGGCGGTGCGTCGGGCGCACCCCGACCCAGGTGACATGCCCGGCCGGGACGACTGCACCAGGTACCGTCAAATCCCTGGTGAAGACGCCGGCCACGCCGGCGATCTCGTCGCCGTGCATGGCCAGGATGGTCCGCTCGGGCTCGAAGGTCAGCCGCTCCGTCTCCTTCACGTCCTCCTCCCAGTCGTCGCTGAACGCCTCGGAAAGCGCGACTTGAGCCTGCTCGAAGTCATCCGGGGTGGCGGTCCGCAACGAATACTCGTCGACGGCTGGGTCGGAGGTGTGTGAGGTCTGCGTCACCCTTCGTTCCTATCCGATGGCAAGCGCGCAACGCGAGCTATTTGCGGGCTCGCTACCTTGGTATGGGTACCGGTGACTGTGCCGGGGGTGGAGGGGTGATGTCCGAGGCTGTCGTTGAGGCCGGCAGCGTGCTCGATCTGGTGTGCGGGCCGGCCAGCCCGCTGCCCGAGACCTACCAGCGCTACCGGCTTGTCGCGCACCTCGGCTCGGGAGGCCAGGCTGAGGTCTACCGTGCCGTGCGGC
>JBPYFB010000455.1:0-7051 GCA_051986465.1 Rugosimonospora sp. | reverse complement strand
CCGCTTGCCCGGGGTACCCGCGCTCAGCAGGAACTGGCCCATCGACGCCGCCATCCCCAGTGCGACGGTGACCACGTCGCACTTGACGAACCGCATCGTGTCGTAGATCGCCATCCCGGCCGTGACCGAGCCGCCGGGCGAGTTGATGTACAGGTAGATGTCCTTCTCGGGTGCCTCTGCTCCCAGGAGCAGCAACTTCGCGCAGATCGCGTTGGCGTTCTCGTCGCGCACCTCCTCGCCGAGCATCACGATCCGCTCCTTGAGCAGGCGGGCGTAGATGTGGTCGTCCAGGGTTCCGGTGTGCTCGGGCATGTCACTCCTCATGCTCTCGTCGTCTGTGGAACCAAGCGTTTCCGGCCCGGTACCGCCACGGCACGTACTTCGGCCCGCGGAAGATCTGCCCAGAGCAGACAGCCGTGGCCGCGACCCGGGTACCTGGAGCGGCTAACCTGACGTACAGGTACGGATGAGGAGGACGTGATGCTGCTGCGCAGGCTGATCGGTTCCGCACTGCGCCGGTCCCGGCTCCGGCAGGGCCGCACGCTGCGCGAGGTGGCACACACCGCGCGCGTCTCGATGCCGTACCTCTCCGAGGTCGAGCGGGGCCGCAAGGAGGTGTCCTCCGAGATCCTCGCCGCTATCTGCGTGGCCCTGGGGCTACACCTCGGCGACCTGCTGGACGAGATCCGCGGCGAGCTGACGCTGGTACCCGCGCGACCGGTACCGCCGGTGTCGCCCGCGCCGCGCTCCCCCGCCGCACCGCGACCGAGCGTGGCGCGACCCACCGCGCCGCGATCCAGTGCACCGCGACCCACGGCCGCGACGCGCTCCACCGCCGCAACACCGCCGGCGGCACCCGGACAGGCCGTCGCCTCCGTGGCCGCCCCGCGCTGCGCGCCGCAGGCGCACACGAGGCGTCCGTCGAGGACCCGGCACAGCGCCCGGGTGCGCCGGATCGTCAGGCACGTTGAGGTGGCGCCGACCCTCGCCCGGGAGCTCCCCGGCCAGCGGCTGGCATACCTCGCGCTCGCCAGCTCGCCGCGCCCCGCGTTCACCGTTACCGTCGGAGCGCGCGCCGGTTGGTGAGCCGGGCCCACCGGCCAACCCCGGGCGAGCTCAGCGCGGCGTACGGGCGCGGCATCCCCGACGTGATCGCGCCCGATCTCGACGTGCTGTTCTGCGGCATCAACCCCGGCTTGTGGTCGGCGGCGACCGGGCACAACTTCGCCAGGCCAGGTAACCGGTTCTGGCCAGCCCTGCACCGTGCCGGTTTCACACCGCGCCAGCTGCACCCGCAGGAGCAACGCGAGCTGCTCGCGTACGGGCTGGGCATCACGAACCTGGTCGACCGAGCCACCGCCCGGGCATCGGAACTGGGCGCGGACGAGCTGGCGGCCGGCGGTACGGCGTTGGCCGAGCGGGTGCGCCGGTACCGGCCCCGGTGGCTCGCGGTCCTCGGGGTCGGCGCGTACCGCCTCGCGTACGGGCCCAAGGACGCGACGATCGGGCCGAGAGCGGAGCGGGTCGGCGAAGCGTCGGTCTGGGTCCTGCCCAACCCCAGCGGCCTCAACGCGCACTTCACGCTCGACCGGCTCGCCGCCGAGTACGCAGCCCTGCGCGCCGTCCTGCCCGCCGCGTAATTGCAGCGCGTCGGGCGCCTGCCCGTCACCAAGACGGGCGATCGGTCGTTGCCAGTTCAGCGGCACGGTGTAGCCCCGCCACCCGCTCTCGCCACCCGCTCTCAATCGAAGGATCAACCGGCGCCATGTCAGTTGAACCTGCCGCTCCCGCCCGTACCACCGTCGTCAGCCTCGCCGTGCGTGCCGCACCGGCGCTCGTCGCGGCGGCCAGCAGCGCGCTCCTCGCCACCGGCGCGGCCGGGTTGATGCCAGCACTCTTCGCCGTGTGCGCGGCCGCCGCGCTCGCCGCGCTCGGGTACGCGGGCCTGTTGCTGTCGGCCGCGCGCGGAGCGTGTCCCGGCACGGGCTTCGTGATCCTGGCCGTCCTGGCGGTCGGCGTGACCACGGCCGCTGCCACGATCGCGCCGCAGTCGAGCACTCTGGCCGCGGCGCTGGCCAGCGGCGGGCTCGCGGTCGTCGCGGTCCTGTACATCGCGGCGATGCTGCGGTCTCCGGGCGCCACGCCCGCCCCGCTCGCCCGCGTCCGGCAGCTCCTCGACGGGCTCGGCATCGGTACGTCGTTCATGTTCGTTTGCTGGCTGCTCGTGGTGGCTCCTACCGGCCACCGAAGCACGCTCGCCGCGCTCGACGCCACCGCCGTGTCGCTCGTGGTGGCGACGGCCGTGGTCGCCCCGATCCGGGCGGGCCGGTACCGGTCGGCGGCGTGGGCGAGCGCCGGCGGCACCTCGCTGTCCATGATCGGGCTCGCCGGCCTGGCGGCGGCGCTCGGCGGCGCCATCCCGCCGCTCTGGCTCCCATTGGTCGGCGGCTGCCTGGCGTACGGGCCCGTACTGTCCTGGCTGGCCGCCCGGGTGTACGCGACCGCTCCGCCGGCCGGCGCGGCCGGCACCGTCGACGACAGCGTGACGAGCTACCCGCTGATGGCCGCGCCGATCGCCGCGGTTCTGGTGGCCGCCGGGTACGCGATCACCACCGCGCGCGGCTTCGACACGACCTCCGCCGGGCTCGGCTGCGCCGTGGTCGCGGTGACCATAGCCCGGGAGACGGTCGCGGTCTTCGACCTTCGCCGGTACACCCGCACCGTCGCCGCCCGGGAGGCACACCTCTGGTCGCTGGTCTCCGGTTCCGCCAACCCGACCATCGTGCTCGATGGCGACCCGCTGGCGGGGCTCACCGGCGCGCGTACCCCGCCGCGCGACACGGCCGGTACGCGCGGGCGACGCGGTGACCAGTCACCGCGGCCGGGCCGCCGGTGCGCGCGTACGCCCTGGCGGCGCCTCTGGTGACCGGAGGCCGGTGCGACCCGGGTCAGGTGTTCCAGGGAGCCTCGTTCATCCAGCGCTCGACATCGTTGACGTACGCCCGGTTCGGGATCTTCAGGCCCTGCGTGGTGTCGACAGCGCCGAACCCGACGTTGTACGCCGCGATCACCGCGTCCAGCAGCGTCGGGTTGTTCGGGTCGACGACGGTCAGATCGTAGTTGCTCTGGAAGTACACGTCGCCGAAGTACTTGACCAGCCATTGCAGGTAGGCCGAACCCAGTGCGGCGTTGCCCGCGACGTCGTGCACGTCGTACGAGAGCCCGAAGCGCTGGTTCATCCAGGTGGCCGTCGTCGGGGTCAGCTGCATCACGCCGATCGCGCCGACGCACGAGACGAGGTTGGACTGCCAGCTCGTCTCCTGCCAGCCGACCGCCTCGACCAACTTCAGCGGCACCGCCACGTTTGGCGCGCTGGCACCCCACGGGCGTAGCGCGGCCGCGTCGGTCAGCGCGCCTTTGACGGTACTGAGCGGGGCGGCGGTGCCGCTCTTGTGTGACGTGCACGTCGCCGGCGGCTTCGGCGGAGCGGGCGGCTTGGCCACCGAGATCGGCTTGCGGCTGGGCTTCGGGCGCGGCTTCCTGCTGGGGCTCGGCGTCGGCGACGACACCGGCGACGGGCTGGCCTCGGGCGAATCCGAGGGCAGGTCGACCGGGACGTAGGACTGCGCCGCGCTCGGCGACGGGCCGGCCGCCGCACTGCTGGCCGCTTGGCGCACGGCCAGTACCGCGACGGTACCCACCGCGCCACAGATGGCGAGCATGAGCGAAAGAATGACGATCAGACCGGTCATCCCGGACATTTTCGCCACCCTGAGCCTCCCCGTATCGGCTAGCTCGGAACCCTACTCCACCTGCGGCTCTATCCGCCGCTCGCCGAGTTCACCAGGGTGCTTGCGCGGTCGGTGCCCATCCGGTCCCGGGTGTGCCAGGCGACCATGAACACGAGGACCCACAGCCAGCCGAGGATGACCGATGTCACGGACTCGCTCGGCCAGCTCCAGCCGAGGTACACGCGGTCGAGCGCGATCAGCAGCGCCCCGGCGATGGCCGCGAGCCACGCCGCCACCGCCACGCCCCAGCCGAACCGGCGCGACACCAGCCAGGCGAGCATGCCGAGGCTCGCGGTCACGATCGCGGTCTGGTTGGGGATGACCGATGCGACCGGCTCGGTCGCCGGCTTGTCGACCCAGTCCGTAGCCAGGCCGAGGATCAGCAGGGGCACGAACGCGCCGATGCTGCCCAGGACGCCGACGAGGTCGGCGCGCGAGGCCCGGGTGCGCCAGTTCAGGGCGAGGGCGACCAGACCGACGAGCACCACCAGGTACGAGCCGCGCACCACGGACAGGGTGTCCTGCGCCAGGCGTACCGCGTGCGGGCTGCGCCGGGCCGCCATCCAGTGCACGATCAGCGGGTCGACCAGCGGCAGTCCGCTGTGCCGCACGACCCGCTGGACCACCCAGCTCAGCGCGTACCCGACCGCGAACAGCGCGACCACCCCGCCGAGGACGTTGACCGCGACGGCGCCGCCCAGCCCCACCCGCCGCGTCAGGTACGCGAAGCCGCGCTGGTACGCCCGGCCGAGCCCGGCGACCGGCCGCCACCCGGCCAGCCGCTCCCCGAGCGCGAACACCGGATCCGGGTGGCGCCCGAGGTACCGGCCGAGCAGCACGGTACCGACGATCACGAGGATGAGCAGGAGCAGCGCGCCGGTCGCCTGCCCGAAGACATCCGCCACCCGCGCGTACGAGTCCCCGGCCAGGTACCCGACCAGGACCGTACCTGTGATGCAGCCGACCACGCCGACGGCGTTCCACGGCAGGAACCGCCGGTACGCCATGTTCGCGGTACCGGCGAGCCGCGGGCTCAGCGTACGGCCGAAGCCGACGAACCGCGCCACGCACACCGCCCGCCCGCCGTACCGGTCGTACAGGCGCTCCACGCGCGTCCAGCGATGGTCGCCCACCCGCCGCCCGAACCGGCTGGTGCGCAGCCGCGGCCCGGAGCGCCGCCCGGCGAGGTACCCGAGGCTGTCGCCCACCAGCCCCGCCGCGATCATCAAGGGCAGCGCGACGGCCAGCTGCAGGCGCCCGCCGTAGCACAGGAATCCCACGAACACCAAGGTCAGCTCGCCGGGCAGCACCAGCCCGAGCAGGGTGGCGGTCTCCCCGCCGGCCAGCAGCATCGCCACCGCGTAGATCACCGCGGTCGGCAGGTTACCGAGTACGTCAAGAAAGTGCGCCACGCGTCGCCCCGTCGTCGCATGCTGCCGCTCGGAATGGGACCAGCCAGCGTTCCACTCCCACGACCACCATCATCGCAGCCCTACAGCATCGACTCCCACGGATTCTGCCGCCCGCCCGCAAGGTCCACTCGACGGACCGGGGAAGATGGGTGGTATGCCAGTGCGCCACGACCTCCGCAACGTCGCCATCATCGCCCACGTCGATCACGGAAAAACCACCCTGGTCGATGCCATGCTCCGCCAGGCCGGCGCGTTCCGCGGCATGTCCGGGGCGCGAGTCGAGGCGCTGGCCGACCGGGTGCTCGACTCCATGGACCTGGAGCGGGAGAAGGGGATCACGATCCTCGCGAAGAACACCGCGGTGCGGTACGAGCCGCCCGCAGGCGACCCGGTCACCATCAACATCATCGACACCCCCGGCCACGCCGACTTCGGCGGCGAGGTGGAACGCGGCCTCACCATGGTCGACGGCGTCCTGCTGCTGGTCGACGCGAGCGAGGGACCGCTGCCGCAGACCCGCTTCGTGCTGCGCAAGGCACTGCGCGCCCGCCTGCCGATCGTACTGGTGATCAACAAGGTGGACCGGCCGGACGCACGGATCAAGGAGGTCCTGGACGAGACGTACGAGCTCTTCCTCGACCTGTCCGACAACGCCGAGGCCGACCTGCTGGACTTCCCGGTCCTGTACGCGTGCGCCCGCGACGGCCGCGCCTCGCTGCACCAGCCCGACAACGGCGCCCAGCCGGACTCCCCCGACCTGCGCCCGCTCTTCGAGACCCTGCTCGACACCATCCCCGCACCCTCCTATGTGGAGGATTCTCCGCTGCAGGCACACGTGACGAACCTGGATGCCTCGCCGTTCCTCGGCCGGCTGGCCCTCTGCCGGGTGCGCCAGGGCACCATCCGCAAAGGACAGACCGTGGCCTGGTGCCGCGCGGATGGCAACACCGAACGGGTACGCATCTCCGAGCTGCTGATGACCGACGGGCTGGAGCGCCGCCCGGCGGAGCAGGCGGGGCCCGGGGACATCATCGCGGTGGCCGGCATACCCGACATCATGATCGGTGAGACCTTGGCGGACGCTGAGAATCCGGTACCGCTGCCGCTGATCCGGGTGGACGAGCCGGCGACCTCGATGACCATCGGTACCAACACCTCGCCGCTCGTCGGCCGGGTGAAGGGGGGCAAGGTCACGGCGCGCCTCGTCAAGGACCGGCTCGACCGCGAGCTGGTCGGCAACGTCTCGCTGCGGGTACTGCCCACCAACCGGCCGGACGCGTGGGAGGTGCAGGGGCGCGGCGAGCTGGCACTGGCGATCCTGGTCGAGCAGATGCGCCGCGAGGGGTATGAGCTGACTGTCGGCAAGCCCCAGGTGGTTACCCGGGAGATCGACGGTCGTACCTGCGAGCCGGTGGAGCGGCTGACCATCGACGCCCCCGAGGAGTACCTGGGCGCGATCACCCAGTTGCTGGCCTCCCGCAAGGGACGCATGGAGCAACTGGTCAACCACGGTACCGGGTGGATCCGGATGGAGTGGCTGGTACCCGCGCGCGGGCTGATCGGCTTCCGTACCGAGTTCCTCACCGAGACCCGCGGTACCGGCATCCTCCACCATCTCTTCGAGGCGTACGAGCCATGGTTCGGCGAGCTGCGTACCCGCCCGACCGGTTCGCTCGTGGCCGACCGCACCGGCGCCGCCACCAGCTTCGCGATGTTCAACCTCCAGGAGCGCGGCTCGCTGTTCGTGGAACCGGGCACGGAGGTGTACGAGGGGATGATCGTCGGCGAGAACTCCCGCGCCGACGACATGGACGTCAACATCACCAAGGAGAAGAAGCTCACCAACAT